>JBDTBU010000304.1:0-6402 GCA_039923935.1 Ktedonobacteraceae bacterium
CTGCAAGCTGCTAGCATTATTGGCATTCTCCAGGGCTTGCCGCCTGTGCGTTTTGGGTTGCGTAAACTGCTTGGCCGGACTGTCGCTGACTTAGCTTTCAATATTCCGGGGATCATGAGCCTTACGCTAGGTGGGAGTGTGCTGGGACTGGCAGTTGTTGGTTTGGAATCTCTGCGGATGGTGACAGAGGTGCGTGCTCGGCAAGAGGCCTGGCGACGCCATGAACAGAGGGTCAGACACGCGCCCTCAGCACAGCCAGACGCCGTGATACGTCTAGAGGCAGGTGAGCGCACGCCCCATGCCGCAGTAGTGCTTGAGGGTACTGGCACAGCACTTGGACGCGATGGCCTGCCCCTGCCAGCCGCGCAAGGGAGCATACTGCCGCCTGGAGCGCGTCTCTACGGCGGTCCATTTGTGGTGAAACTGCAACATAGCGAGTCGTTCGAGTCGTTCATACCAACACCGCGTCCGTTCCCGATCACCCCTTCGTTGCATGACCGATATTTACGCGTGCTCAGTCCGCTTTCCCTCGTCTATGCCGCAGGAACCGCTCTTCTGACGCGTTCGTTCACCCAAACCCTGACTGCCATGTTGCTCGTAAATCCTCGCGTGGCACTCATCGGTCAGGAGACGGCTGAACTGGGAACCAATGCGCGGGTACTACGGGCAGGAGTCACGCTGGTGGGTACCAGGAAAGAGCGCACTCTTCGCTTGCCCGGCCTGCTCCTGCTGGATGGAGCACGCTTGTTAACCGATGGGCTAGAGCTTAGTAGTGCCCTATCTTTGACTGATGACTGTGATACCGCCGAAATTTTGGCGTTGGCTGGTGGGATCGCTGCCGAGGCGGGTTCTCCCTGGGGAAGTGCCTTTCGAGCAGCCGGGAACACCACCGCAACCGATGGCACGTTTGATGGAAAAGTTGCCGCAGCCTGGATCGAGGGCGTACGCTATACGCTTGGCCCTCTTGAGGACGAATACGCACCGCCTGAGGCAATACGATTGAGGCAGCGTGGTAACTATATTTTACTGCTACGCAATGAGCAAGAACCACAGACACTCGGTATTTTAGCTTTCCGACCCCGCCTTGCTTCAGGAGTGGCAGACTTGGTTGCGTGCTGCCAACGCTACGGGGTAGAACTGGGATTACTGGCAAGCGGCGATCAACAGGTAATGCAGGTGGTGCAGGCATTGGCACATCGCGCTGACATCTCTCTCCTTATCGAAGACGACGCAGTAGCGGCTATTCGGGCAAAACAGCAGGTAGGGGGGATTGTCGCCTTTGTTTCGGATAATGCAGGCGCGGGAGCAGGGTTCGAGGCGTGCGATCTGGCGATTGGCCTCTCGGATAGCCATAGCCATTTGCCAGCGCGGGCGGATTTGTTGTCCCCTGATCTGGCAGGGGTTGTTGCCGTTCTTGAGGCAGGAATGCGGCGTGATACCGTTGTGCGTGACGCAACTGGGTTGTCTATCGTTTCCAATATCATTGGCGCGGCAGTAGGTTTCCAGGGTCTTCCGGGCATAGCAACCGCCTCGCGTGGAGTCTACATAGCGGCCTTGGGCGCTATCGCCAATGCCTGGTTCAGACTGCGCGGTGGCCAGAGGTCGGGATCAGCGATCACCAGACTGGTTGATCCGCGTCCAGAACGTTGGGGAAGGCGCAGTGTCGAGAGCGTTCTCCATACCTTGCATACCTCTGAGGAGGGTCTTACCAGTGCTCAGGCCGTGGAACGTTGGCACAAAACACCGCCGGAAGCGCACCGCAACCACTTGGCAGCGGCGATCCTCGATCAATTGCGTTCTCCCTTAATTGGTATTCTCGCGGTTGGTGCAGGTTTCTCGCTCTTTTTAGGTGCGGTAGCTGATGTGACTGTGATTGGTGCAACTGTTGCGATTACGGTTGGTGTGGGAGCTTGGCAAGAGTATAAAGCGGATCGTGTTGCAGAAACATTAGCGCGTATGAGCAGTTCAAGTGCGAGCGTCCTGCGTGATGGCGTGGTAGTGATACTGGCGGCAAATGAGATTGTGCCCGGTGATGTGCTCCTACTAACTCCGGGAGATCGAGTGGCTGCTGATGCACGCGTGCTGCACGCGCAAGGTTTGGAAGTGGACGAGGCTGCGCTTACTGGCGAGTCGCTACCAGTTCCCAAAGCACCAACCGGTGGTACGGATGCGAGCCGTATTCTCCTAGAGGGAAGCGATATCACGACTGGCATTGGCCGGGCCATCGTGGTGGCTGTTGGACGCCATACTAGAATGGGCGCAACCACGGCAGCACTTTCTGTCGAAGAGACACGGCAGAGTCCCTTGGGCGTGCGTCTGAGCCGTATGCTGTTCCAATTGCTGCCTTTCTCAATCACAGGTGGGGCGCTTGTTGTCGGCTCTGGCCTGCTCTGGGGACATCCCTTGGCGGCTCTGTTAGCCACAGGAGCAACAATTGCCCTGGCGAGTGCTCCCGAAGGATTGCCCATTCTAGCCAGAATAGGCGAAGCTGGCGTGGCACGTCGCCTAGCTAGCCGTAATGCCGTTGTACGCCGTCTGTCAGCCGTTGAATCGCTGGGGCGCGTCGATGTGGTTTGTACAGATAAAACCGGCACACTGACTGAGGGCAAATTGGCCCTGAGTCTGGTGGCCGATCACGATCTAGAGGCTGAGTTATCGGAAGGGTTGTCAGGACCATTGCGTCACGTATTGCTTGTTGCCGCTATCGCTAGCCCGCACCCTGACGCGCCTGATGCCAGAGCGCACCCAACCGATATCGCGGTCATTCGCGGCGCACAGCAGGCCGGGCTTGACGAGCAGTTGCATACGGTACGCACGCGTGAACTCTCATTCGATCCAGCCCGCTCTTTCCATGCCAGTGTGGTCGAGGATCGGCTCTGCATCAAAGGCGCACCCGAAACGCTGGTTTCGCGCTGTGACTGGGTATTCCGGCAAGGCCAGAGACACCCGCTGGACAAAGCAGGTCAGCAAGATCTACTTGCCCGTGCTCGCCAGTTCGCTGAACGCGGTTTGCGGGTTCTGATGGTTGCGGAAGGCTCGTCCGAAACGCCACTGGATAATCCACGCGGGCTGACAGTACTCGGCTTTGTGGGGATCAGTGACCCGTTGCGTCCTACGGTCCGAGCATCTGTCGAACGTTGCCGTGCCGCAGGTGTTCGTGTGTTGATGATTACTGGGGACCATCCCGCGACAGCCCGTGCCATCGCTCAGGAAGCTGGCTTGCTGGAAGATGGAGGTGAGGTGATTACTGGGCCAGATATTGCTGAGCTACAGAATGGTGAGCTAGATGCACGTCTGGAGCATGTGGTCGTCATTGCGCGGGCAACACCCTTGGATAAGCTGCGGATTGTTGAGAGTTTGCAGCGTCATGGGCATACTGTAGCGATGACTGGAGATGGTGTAAACGATGCACCAGCCTTGCGTCTAGCCGATATTGGCGTTGCTATGGGCCATGCCGGAACTGAGGTTGCACGTCAGGCCGCCGATGTGGTGCTGGTTGATGACGATTTCTCCACCTTGGCCGAGACATTTGTTGAAGGACGCAGCTTCTGGCGTAACATTCGCCGTTCTTTGGGCCTGCTGCTCGGCGGCAATCTGGGAGAACTTGGTCTGGTGGTGGGAGCGAGTCTGCTTGGTTTCAGCAGTCCACTGACCATTCGCCAAATTCTGGCGGTGAATATTATTACGGATATTCTGCCCGCGCTGGCGGTAGCTCTGCAACCACCGGAACATCGGAACCTAGCAGCCCTGGCACGAGAAGGTGAGGCAGCGTTCGATAAGCCGTTGCGCAACGATGTTTTACGTCGAGCAGTAGCAACCGCGTTACCCGCCCTGACCAGCTTCTTTCTCATTGCACGCACTGGCACGTTTCCAGAAGCCCAGGCTGTGGCTTTTGCTAGTATCGTTGCAACCCAGCTTGCTCAAACCCTGGATACTGGCTGGTCTGAGGGAAATCTCACGCCATCGGTTCTTGGCGCTGTGACCGGCTCGGCAGGCGTATTGGTCGCTGCACTCGCCTTCCCGCCACTACGCGGTTTCCTGACGCTGATATTGCCGTCGCCGTTAGGCTGGCTACTGATCGGAACGGGGGCACTAACGGCAGTAGGCTTGAACCGCTTACTAGCGTGGCTTAGTTTGAACGGGGAGTATCAGGCTGTGTTGCCTGCTCCAGAAGTGCGGTTGGCATTACCTGCCCCAGAAGTATTGTTGGCACTACCAGCCCCTCAAGCTGGCTAAGGTCACTTGCCATGTGCGATGGCCTTCACTTTTTGCTTTGAAGCGTACAAATAGCCGAAGAAAATATTTTCTTCGGCTATTTGTACGCTTTTGATGGAACTAGCAGACTCATCCAAGCGTCTATTGTAGATAACATTCATCTATGGAATTGACCTGCCCACTGAGGCACATAATGAGCCTTGCCGCACTCAGATGTTGGCAAGGTGCGAGAGAAGAAAGATGATCGCTATGCGCTGGAAGATAATCGTTCTCATTTTGGGAGGCTTGGTCATACTTTTCTCGGCTTGCGGAGTGACTGTCCAAAAACTGCTGGCATCATCCCAGTTTTTAAGTTAAAATAAGACGAGAGTCGGGGTCACAACATTTTATCACTAAGCATTCCAGCTAATAGGAAGTAATGCAAGTTAGGAAATGAGAAAAATGTATTTCATCAATAAGTTGCGGCAAAAGCACAGTACGCACAGAGGCACCCCTGACATGACCTCGCACACTGAAATTAGCGCGGAACATATGGGCCTGCTTTGGCTGAGGCGGCTTGACATGCCGATCTTCGCCGGTCCCGCTGTCTCACGTGTGGAGACGACCTTTCAACGCGCTGATCCTGAACTGGCCGGGGAACTGGCTGCTGCGATGGGTTTTGCCGATTCAGAGCCAATTTTACACCGTTTGGGCTTGGGTCGGAACTGTTACATCGCCAGAGTTGCGGGCCAACTCGTAGCCTATGGCTGGCTGACCTTTGACCAGGAAGACATTGGCGAACTGGGTTTAAGTATACGTCTACTGCCCGGAGAAGCGTATATTTGGGACTGTGCAACGCTTCCCGCTTTTCGTGGACAGCGTCTCTATCCTACTTTGCTGTTCCACATGCTCAGCGAACTGCAACAGACTGGTTTCCAACGCGCCTGGATCGGTATGGATATCGACAACTTGCCCTCGCAAATTGGCGCGGCTCTGGCCGGTTTCCAGCCCATCATCGACATTCTGCTGGCCCGCGAACCGAATACGCGCCGCTTTTTCGCTCAAGGCTACCCTGATGTGCCGGACGAGTATGTGCGAGATGCGCAATACGCGCTGTTTGGGGATCGCGATGTGAGCAGTCTGGTTGTGCCAGAGCGGGATTTGTGAATTTCAGAGGGCATACATATCAAGTGAAGAATGTGTGGACTTGTTTAAGCGATGACGAACTGCATGTAGGTGCGGCAGGACGCTGTTTATCCGCATCCTGCCGCACCTACATGAGTCCTGCCACATTTGCACGCATCTTGCTTGTGTATAACTGTTTACTTGCGCCCTGCACGCTTCCAGAGTCCCTGTGAAGGGATACGCAGTGCGCGGTTAAACTTGCTTGACGCGTTTTCCCATGCGATGATCTCGGTTAGCTCGACGAGCGCATCGTCGGTGTAGAACTGGCGCAAGTGTGCGAAGAGTTCGTCGCTGACCTCGCGTCCGGTGATCGTCATGCTATCGGCGTATGTCAGAGTTGCACGCTCGATCTCGTTATACAGCGGGCTGGTCGCATAGTCTGCGAGCGCGAGGATTTTCTCATCAGAGATACCCAGATTGCTACCCACGGCAGCATTGATATCCTGTCAGAACTCGCAGCCGTTGAGCGAGGCCACGCGCCGATTAACCAGGGCTTGCAACTTCCCGTCGATCAGTCCCGATGTTCCCAGACCTGTCCACATTGCCCGCACGCCGCGAAAGATCGAGGGCCGTCGGGCATAGATCAAATGATTGAGGAGTGGCGCACCCCAGGTTTTTGTTTGCGCCTCTAGAACTTTTCTGGCATAGTCATCAGCTTCTCCAGGCTGAATACCATCAATACGTGCCATCGTGATACACACCTCTTTTTTAACCAAATAGATATTTGAAACTAGCGTTGGGTAAGTTTCTGCAATTGGAGCATGGTATTCCAGTTTCTACCTGTTCCACTGGTTTTTAGCTTTTTCTCAATCAATGGCAGGGACAGTTTTGAGCGCCCAATCCCGTTTGGATAATAGGCAAACAATTCCTGACCAACCAAACACAGTTCTTCAGGACCAGTATACGCCTGCTGGAAATCTTCCAGTGCCGTTCTTTCTGGACGAGTCGTCAGGAACAGCACGACCAGCCACTTTGACTCTTGCACTGGTTGGTTCTGGAATGGATTGTGCGCAATAATCTCTG
>JBDTBU010000305.1:0-5924 GCA_039923935.1 Ktedonobacteraceae bacterium
AGCAGTGGCTTTATCTATCACGAGGATGGGCTGGACATGCCTACCGTACTCAAACTGGGTGCCGCACGACGCCCCTTGACCGAATACGAACGCGTGCGCCACTGGGACACTATTCTGGAGGGTTTGCCGGAGACTGACGCGAACATCCTGGTTGAGACCACGCCCACTAACCTGCGCGACGCTGAGCCGGGTCTGAGTCACATCGTCACCGCTCTACGCATGGGCGCACATGTGGTCACGGCCAACAAAGGTCCAGGCGCACTGGCTGGCACCAAACTGCTCGCACTAGCCCGTCAACAAGGTGTGCAGTTGCGTATGGAATCGAGCGTCATGGCTGGCACACCTGTGCTTAGTACGATAGTAGAGGGTATGGCCGGAGTCAGCGTGCAGACCGTGCGCGGTATCCTCAACGGCACAACCAACTATATCCTGACCGCTATGGCAGAAGGTCGCGCATACGCTGATGTGCTAGCGGAAGCACAGGCGTTGGGTTATGCGGAGACCGATCCCACTGCTGATGTCGAGGGCTACGACGCGCTCGCCAAAACACTCATCCTGGCGGCTCTGGTCTTCAATCAGCCGCTCAAACCGGAGCAAGTCACGCTTCAGGGCATCACCGCCCTCAGCATTGACGATATGCAGCAAGCCGCCAAAGCTGGTCAGCGCATCAAGCTCATCGCCTCGATCCAGCGCAATGGCGAGCAGTTAGAGGCGCGAGTAGCCCCACAAGCATTGCCACTGAGCGACCCCCTGGCACGCGTGGATGGCATTATCAATGCCCTGACCATCCAATCCGATACGCTTCCCGCAGTCACAGTCATCGGCCCAGGCGCAGGCGGCATCGCAACTGCCCAGGGTCTACTCGCCGACATCATAGCCTGCGTTCGCTAGCATATCCCTCTTTTTCAACGTTTTTGAAAGATGTGCAACACACTCAACTGGGCACATCTTTCAAAAACGTTGTTCTACTATAAAAGAGGAGGGGAACTATTTCCCCTCTCGGCGGGCTTTTTCCATCTCTTTGAGATCGCGACGCAGGATTTTGCCTGAAGCGGTCTTGGGAATCGTGGTGACAATCTCCACAAAATGGATTTTCTTATACCCTGCCAGTTTGCCATTGGCAAAGGCGATAATCTCTTCAGGTGTGGCCTCCTGGCCTGGCCGCAGCACAACAAAGCCCTTGGGCAACTCACCCGCTTCATCGTCGGGAATACCAATCACAGCAGAGTCCATCACGGCAGGATGCTCCATCAGCAGGGCTTCGATCTCGGCGGGGGCGATGCCAAAGCCTTTGTACTTAATCATCTCTTTCTTGCGGTCCACGATGTAGGTAAAACCGTCGCTATCGACATGGCCGATATCGCCGGTGTAGAGCCAGCCGTCACGCAGCGATTGCGCGGTAGACTCTTCGGCTTTCCAGTAGCCCTTCATGATCTGCGGGCCTTTGATAATGATCTCGCCATCCTCGCCCGTGGGCAGTTCGCGTGTGCCAGTCTCGATATCCACGATTTTTTGGATGGTGTTATTCACAGGCAAACCCACGCTATCCGGGCGCACAAGGGCGGGATTTTTGGGCTGAGCGTGCGTCAGGGGTGAGGATTCTGTCAGCCCGTAGCCTTGCACAACTTGCAGGCCGGTCTTCTCTTCCAGGCGACGCGCTGGGTCCAACGGCAACGGGGCTGCGCCGGAGAAAATGTATTTGACAGTCTTCATCTTGCTCAGGTCCACAGGCGCATTAGCCAGGGCCACGACGATTGGTGGTACGGCAAAATAGTAGGTCACACCGTACTTCTGGCACATTTCTAGCGATTGCACGAGGTCGAAGCGTTCCATCAGCACCTGGGTGCCACCGCAGGCCAGGAAGCTGCCTGTGAGCATCACGCCATAGATATGGTAAAAGGGCAGAAAGATCAGCGCTACATCACTCACATCGGTTTGCAGAGCAGTCGTAAATTGCAGATTGTTGACAGTCAAATTGCGATGCGTCAGCATCACGCCTTTGGGCAGACCAGTTGTACCGGAGGAATAGGGCAGTGCCACCAGATCATCGCCACTGATCTCAACTTTGGGCGGCAGTTCAGGTGAAGATTCGTGCAGCAGTTTGCCCCACGGAATCGCTTCTGGCATGCTTTCTGGCACACTGTCGCCTGTAACAATGATATGTTTGAGATTGGGTAGAGACTTTTGGCTGAGTACAATTTGCAACAACGGGAGGAGGTCGCGCTGGATAACGAGCGCACTGGCCTCAGCGTTTTCCAACTGGTAGCCAATCTCGCGCTCTTTGTACGCCGGGTTCATCGGACTGGCGATCAGACCAATGCTGGTGGCAGCAATAAACGTGACAGTGTACTCTGGGCGATTGGTAGTCAAGAGACAAATCTTCTCGCCCTTACGCAGGCCGAGATTGTAGAGACCGTTGGCGATGCTGTTGACCATCGAGACAACCTCACGATAGGTGAACGAGAGATTGTGGTAGATAATCGCGGTCCGATCCGGCACGCGCCAGGCTGCCATGCGCAGAAGGTGGTCATACGGTACATCGGGGAAGGCAACGGGCGGACGAAAGAGTTCAGGAGAAATCATGTTTTCAGGCATTTCTAAAGTCCTTTCTGACTCTACTTTGAGTACTGCCGACGTTATTGATATCTAGGATACCTCACATCTCCTGTTGAGGTCAAGAAAACTGGCTGCTTGTCAGTTTTTTGGTAGATGATTGCACCATCAGAACCTTGCCCCTTGCTGTGTTTATGTCATATACTATACATATGGATATAATCGATGAGATGGAAATAAACGTCTTTAACGATGCGGTTCAATTCGAGGCGTGGCTTGCTAGCCATCATAAGTTGCAATCAGGCATGTGGCTGAAGATCGCCAAAAAGGGATCAGGCATTGCGTCAGTAACGATTGTGGAAGCGCTCGATGTCGCTTTATGCTATGGCTGGATTGACGGCCAACGCAAATCCTATGACGAGACCTATTACCTGCAAAAGTTTACCCCTCGCCGACCAAAGAGTTTATGGTCAAAAGTAAACATCGCGAAGGTTGAGGCTCTCATTGCAGACTCGCGTATGCAGGCACCTGGCTTGGCGGCAATTATCTCGGCCAAAGAAGATGGCAGGTGGGACGCAGCATACGAATCACAAAAGAATGCTACAGTCCCGCCTGATCTTGCGGCTGCATTGGAGCACAACCAACAAGCCAAAGACTGCTTTGAAGCGCTCAATAAAACCAATCAGTACGCGATAATATTGCCTATTATTACCGCAAAAACTCCTAAAAATCGAGTTGCACGCCTGCAAAAAGTAGTAACTATGTTGGCAGAGGGAGAAAAGCTCCCGTAAACGGCCCTTACTTGCGCGTCATTGCGCAAACAAAGCACAGTTTACGAGAGCTTCCAATGGTTTAGGTTACGCTTTTTTAGCCAAACTCAGAACGTCCAAGTAGTGCTGGTTGTACATGATACCCAGGACGTTCCCAAAAGGATCAATAACAGAGGCCGTGATGAACCCCTCACCACGTTCTTGAGGTGCTTGGAGCTGTTTCGCTCCCATAGACAGCAATCGATCCATAGTCGCGTTTACATCGTCCACATGCCAATAGATGACAGCACCGGCAGGGCCGGCAGCCTGTGTATCGAAGGGCGCGTATTTGCTATCGATCAGGCCCAGTTCGTGCTGGTAGTCACCGATGCGAAACTCACAATATCCCGGCACTTGGAAGTACGGTTCGATGCCCAACAGTTCAGCATACCACCGCCGCGCCGCCTCTAGATCGGCTGCCCAATAACTGATCGTCGTGAATCCGCGCAATGTGTGTGTATTGCTCATAACAAACATGCTCCTTCAATATCACTAAGTAGACGCTGTTTCTCATTTACATCATAGGAATGGAGAACACGAGTGATTCTGTCTGCTCTCGTCTTCTTTATAAATATACCGTTAAAACAGGACAGAATCGACCCTGTTTACGAGATATCAACAAAAAGTCGGGGTGATCCGACCTATTCAGAAAGCTGTGGAGCACCCCCTTCTCGCTTGTTTCGTCGTCGCGCTTCTAGTGAGAGACGATAGAGATATTGCTCCACGCATTGGGCGGGATCAGGTCTACCGCATTGTTGGTTTGCCCGATGACGTATGGTTTGAGCACATGCGAGGTGTTGCGTTGATCCATCGGCATCCAGGCGACATCGTTGACCAGTTGCTGCTCGATACGATTGTACATGGAGAAACGGGTTGGCGGGTTTTGTGCAACGTCGGCCTGCCCCATCTGCACCTGCAACTGTTGTTGCGCGGTAGCCGTGGAACTCAGATTCTGACCATAGTTCCACTGGTTATTGGGCGCATTTTTGTCGAATTGCAAGGTAATCCAGTCCTGGGGATCAGGATAGTCCGCGCCCCAGGCCGCAGCCCACATTTGCAAGCCATGATTCTGACACTTCGTCAGATCGGTTTGTGTACAGAGCGTTTGGTTCTCAGCTTTGATCAGCGCGATAAAGTCGAGCACCTGGCTTGTGACATTCACGCCAAGCACCGTCTGCCAATTCTGGCGCAAGGTGGTGATCTCTTTCTCCAGCGCGGGCACGTTGCTCTCATAGGTGATCTGGATCTTAGGGAAGGTAGCCAGCGTTAAACCTTCTTCGGTCAGTCCTTGCTGAAAGAGTGCTTTGGCTTTGGTCGCATCGCCTTTGGTTGGGGCACCAGCGGGACATTGCAGATTCGGATTGTAGCCAGGCATGCCGTTGGGAATAATGTGGCAGCTTGGGGTATGCACATTATTGTAGATCAACTGGGCGATAATATCTTTGTTGATAGCCAGCTCAAATGCCTGACGAATATGAATATTGTCGAACGGCTTGTACAGATAGTTCATAGCGATATAGTCGGTTGTTAACGTAGGGCCCTGACTGTACTGGTTGTTCGGTAGCGCCCTGGCGAGTTGTAATTGTTCTGGCGGCACCGCTTTCACAAAATCCACCTGACCAGCTTGGTACGCCTCGAAAGCGCTCTGCGGTGTTTTGTAGAATGCGAAATCCACTTTTTGTAATTGGGGCTGGGGACCGTAGTAACTGGGATTTGGCACAAAGGTGATGCCCGTGCTATGGCTATAGTTCTGGACCTTGAAGGGGCCGTCTCCGCCCTGGCCGCCGTTGTCGTTCAGGTGATCGGTCCACTTCGTAAGACCCCATTTGTCAATCACGCTTTTCTCAACCACAAAAGCGGTTGGGTAGGTCAGTGCTTGCAGAAAATAAGCCGTTTTTTGAGTGGTGAGCAGTTGGATGGTATCGGCATCGGGCACTTTGATGCCATCGCCAATCAACGTAGAAATTTTGCCGTTCACCCGATCAGATGCGCCCTTGATCTGGCCCAGGTAGGTCAGCGTCACACCATTGAGGTTAGCCACTGCCGGAGAAAGCGCTCGATCAATGCTATACGCCACATCTTGCGAGGTGAGCTGAGTACCATCACTGAATTTCAGGTGAGGACGCAGGTGGAACGTATAGGTCAGGCCATCAGGCGAAACAGTGTATGATTGCGCTAATTGTGGCTGCACCTGCAAAGTATTGTCCAACTGCACCAAGCCAGTGAAAACCATTGTGATTGCTTCTATCGAAGGTTGATCGGTTGCCTCTCCTGGGTCAAACGTCGAAATATCCGTCGCAACATCTCCATAACGATAGTTTTGCTGAGAGGCCGGGGCTTTGGTTTGGTTGTGTCCATTGTTCGTGCCAGCGGTTCCGCCTCCGCAAGCAACTAGAAACAGCGCTATTAGGCAAAAAAGGGCTGGCAAAGATCCCAGCCTGAAAAAAGTCTTGGGTCGCATATGCGTTATCTTTTTCTCCACTTCATCTACGGTTTTCTATGAGAATATCATCGAAACACGCTATTCAATTGCAAAGATGCTCTGATAGTTATTCTAACACA
>JBDTBU010000306.1:0-4204 GCA_039923935.1 Ktedonobacteraceae bacterium
ACTGCCATGCGGGACGGGAAGGTTCCAGGAGCTGCGGTGCTTCTGATCAAGGATGGCAAAGTGTTTCTCTCGCAGGGCTTTGGCAAGCGCAATGTAGCCCAAGATTTGGATGTAACCACGCGCACGCTCTTTCCCATCGGCTCCTCTGGCAAGGCGTTTACTGCTGCGGCCATAGCCATGTTGGTGGAAGAGGGCAAACTTGAATGGGATAAGCCGATCAGGCACTATTTGCCCACTTTTAAGCTGCACGATCAGTTCGCCACTGAGCGCATGACCCCGCGTGATCTGCTGACGCATCGCGTCGGTTTGCCGCGCCATGAGTTTCTGTGGTACGGATCAAGTTTTACCCGCAAAGAAGTAGTCGAGCGTTTAGCATATCTTGAACCTAATGCGGATTTTCGCACCACCTATCAATATAACAACCTGATGTTTGTCACAGCGGGCTACTTAATCGAGCATGTTACCGGCCAGCCGTGGGAAACATTTGTGGCTGAACGTATTCTCAAGCCGCTGGGCATGAACGCCAGCACGCTTTCTGTACATGATTCGCAGCGCACCAATGATTACTCCCTGCCCTATATGGAAAAGAAGGGCGAGGTTACAGAGATTCCCTTCTACGAGAAGTGGCAGATCATCGGCCCAGCAGGCGGCGTCAACACTACCCTTGAAGACATGCAGCACTGGTTGTTGTTTCATTTGAACCAAGGCAAGCACGGAGAGACGCAATTGCTGGCCGCCGAGCAACTCGCACAGAACCACACGCCGCATACACCCATTCCTCCTGATGGGACCATCCCTATGGGCAAGAATCCAGAGTTCGCGAACTGGTGTTATGGCATGGGCTGGTTTATTGGCTCGTACAAAGGCCATCGCATGGTGCAGCATGGTGGCTCCATCGATGGCTTTATGGCCGAAGTAGTGCTGCTGCCCGACGATAACGCAGCCGTGGCCGTTTTCACCAATCGGGGCAGCACCTTTGTGCCCTACATTATCGCCTTCTCGGCCTGTGATCGGTTGCTAGGTACGCAAACGGAGGATTGGAACGGGCGCATACAGCAAGAAGTTGAGCGTTTAAAGGCCCAAGGAGAAAAACTGCTCGCAGAGATGCAAAAGACGGAGCCGGCTGTTCCCAATACACAGCCCTCGCATCCCCTACATGCCTATTGCGGGCAATACGAGCATCCCGGTTATGGCATCGTGACCATCAGTCAAAATGCTGATCAATTACAGTTCACCTATAACGGTATTCCTTCATCCTTGACCCACGTCCACTACGACATCTTCGAGGTGAACATTGAGCGCTTTGAATTCAAAGCCAAGGTGTCGTTTACCACAACAGAGAAAGGAGCGATTGAGAGTCTGGCAGTCAAGCTGGAGCCAACAGTCAAAGCGCAGGTCTTCACGCGCGTGCCAGACAAGGAAACAACAACGTAAAACGCTTTTACACAGTATTCATTGCTTTTCCTCTCTCAGCTCTCCAAGTGCGGAGAGCGCAAAAAGGATGCTGCGATACAAAATAGGTGCCTCACAAGTATTCCATGAAAGGGAAAAACATGTCACAAGAACAAAATGAAAGTCAGGCTGGCAGTATTGTTGCTCTTAGTACTTCCAGCTATCTAGAAAGGCAAGATACTATGACCGTAGAAAAACGCGCATTAACACTGGAAGATTTCTGGCGTCTCAAAACGGTGGCCGATCCCCAACCCTCGCCTGATGGTACTATGGTTGCTTACGTAGTAGGTAGTTATGATGAGCAGCATAATCAATCCCATTCGGCAATCTGGCTGGCTTCCCTGGACACGGGCCAGACGCGCCAGTTCACCAGCGGCGAGAGCCAGGATATGCAGCCGCGCTGGTCGTCCGATGGCTCACGGCTGGCCTTCGTCTCGACACGCCACGAGAGCAAGCCCCAGATTTTCACGATGGATGTCGATGGTGGTGAGGCACGTCGTCTCACAACGGTGCCCGATGGTGCTGCGTCACCAGTCTGGGCACCCGATGGCAAGCACCTATGCTATTCTTCTACCCCAGAGACGGATCTTCAAAAGGTGGCGCAAGAGACGGCCTGGCTTGAGGCACATACTGACGTTGATAAAAAAGCGGCCCGCCTGCGTCGTCAGAGCACGCTGATCTCGCGTTTCGATGGGCGTGGTTATATTGACCGACGTGTTCATCTGTTTGTACTCAACCTGGAGCAACCAGAAGCTGAGCCACGTCAACTCACCGAAGGCGACTATGACGCGGCCCAGGCTGTCTGGTCTCCCGATGGCACACTCATCGCGTTTGTGGCGAATCGCGCAGAAGATGCTGAACATAGCCTAGCTAGCGATATCTGGACAGTGGAGGTTGAGAGTGGGGAAATGAAGCGACTCACTGATGGCAAGCTCAGTGCCGCTTCCCTCGCTTGGTCGCCCGCTGGACAGAGCATCGCTTTCTTCGCAGAGCACCCCTTGAGTGGGCGTCGTGATTATGAGAACCCGCACCTCTGGCTGGTCTCGCGCTCAGGTGGCGACCAGCACGATCTCATGACGAAACGTGATCTCAGCCTCGCAGCTGTACAGCCCGATTATCAGTTTGGCGCGGGTGCGGCACCTGTGTGGTCCCCCGACGGGCAGACTATCTACTTCGTGAGTGCTGAGCATGGTGCAAACGCGATCTTCGCGCTCTCTATTGAGGCAGGGAACTGCTGGCGTGTCTCGTCTGCCGCCGCAGATGTGGCTGCTTTACAAGGGGTGGCTGGCGGCCAGGTACTTGTGGGCGTGGCCGCAACAGCGCTGCAACCCTATGATCTCTTTACCGTTCCCTGTAGTGGGGGCGATCTCAAGCCGCTTGTCGCAACCAATCAGGCTTTGCTTGCCGATGTGACCATTGCCCCAACTGAACATATCACCTTTACTGGTCCCGATGATTGGGAAATAGAAGGCTGGCTCGTCAAGCCTCTGGACACCTCTCACCCCTATCCGCTGATTCTCCATGTCCATGGAGGACCATACAGCGCGTGGGGGAACAGCTTTTACTTCCAGGCACAGGCTCTGGCGGGCGCAGGCTATGCCTCACTCTACATCAATCCACGTGGCAGCAAGGGCTACAGTCTGGCTTTCACACAAGCCGCAGATTGGGGCGAGAACGATTATCTCGACCTGATGACAGGTGTGGATGCTGTGCTGGCGCAAGGCGAAGTTGATCCTCTCCGGCTTGGCATCACGGGCATCTCGTATGGCGGCTTTATGACCAATTGGGTATTGGGGCATACCGATAGATTCGCCGCTGGGGTCTCGGTGAATGGGGTCTCCAACCTAGTCAGCATGTCTGGCACGAGCGACCTGGGAGCACTTTGGCTTGGCGTGCAATATGGACGTTTCTGGGAAAGCGAGGAGACATGGCAATACTACCGTGCTCGCTCGCCGATCACCTATGTGGAACGTATCTCAACGCCCATGCTCTTACTCCAATCGGAAAACGATTATCGTTGCCCCATTGAGCAGGGCGAGCAGATGTTCGCCGCGCTGCGTGCACGTCACCAGACAGTGGAGCTGATTCGCTTCCCCAATGCCAGCCATGCCATCGCTGGAACTGCTAGCCCACACCATCGCTATTTCCAGTGGAAGCTGACTCTGGACTGGTTTGATACGCATGTCAAAGCGCGTGGGCAATAATTGTGAAATCTGTTTGTCTCGTATCCGTAGAACGAATCATGGTATGGGCGGTGCGAACGCCGCCCTGCTGGGGGAAGGCAACGAGAAAGACAAAGATATTATGGATATTCTTGTGATCGGTTGTGGTGTCTCTGGCCTGACCACCGGTTTGTGTTTGCTCGAAGCAGGCCATACCGTACACATCTGGGCCAAAGACCTACCGCCGTATACCACATCAAATGCCGCCGCCGCTGTCTGGCTGCCGTTTAAAGCGTACCCTGTCGAGCGTGTGACCGCGTGGGGGAAAGAGACACTGCGCCGTTTCAAGACGCTACAAACCGAGCAGGAGAGCGGCGTCTTCATGGCCACTATTTTTGATCTCAAGTCAGTCCACGCTCCAGATCCCTGGTGGGCACCGGCGGTTGAAGACTTTCGTCATGCGCGTCCAGAAGAGTTACCGCTGAACTATGCCGATGGCTATACATTCGAGACTCCAGTTATTGATACGCTCGTGTATCTCGACTATTTGCTGCACGCGTTTCAAGCGCGTGGAGGACAGATCCACCAAC
>JBDTBU010000307.1:0-9771 GCA_039923935.1 Ktedonobacteraceae bacterium
TTTGTGTTTCTTCACCAGCATTCAGGGAGATGTAGCGTTCACGTTGCTCGTTGATGGCCCGTGCGAGATGTTCCATGCGAATCTGATATTGCGCAGTGACGCCAGCATCATTCATGCCGATGAGCGATGGCGTTGGAGGCTGCGGTTTCTCGCCGTTTTCGCCAGCCTCGCTGATCTTTTCGCGTCCAAGATTGAGGCGCGGCGCAATCCATTCGCGTAGAGCCAGCAGTGCGGCGCGGTGGCAGATCGATTCGATATCGGCCCCACTCCGTTTATCAGTCAACCTCGCTAACTCTTCTAGCGAGATATCATCGGCCAGGGGACGCCCCTTGGTGTGAATGGCAAAGATCGCCTGACGTTCCTCTTCGTTGGGGTAGCGCAACTCGACGACCAAATCGAAGCGGCCAGGGCGCAGCAGGGCGGGATCGAGCAGTTCTGGCCGATTGGTTGCACCCAGCACGAGCACGCCTGCGCGTCCCTCAATGCCATCCATCTCGCTCAACATTTGGGTCAGCAGTCGATCTCCAACGCCACCATCGGAACCCATGCCGCCACGCCGAGTGGCGAGACCGTCGAGTTCGTCAAAGAAGATGATGCAGGGCGCGGCCTGTTTGGCTCGGCGGAAGACCTCGCGAATGCCTTTCTCTGTCTCACCGACCCATTTGGAGAGCAACTCCGGGCCTTTGATGGAGATAAAGCTGGCTTCACACTGATGAGCCAGGGCGCGTGCTAGCATGGTTTTGCCTGATCCAGGAGGGCCAGCAAGCAGCACGCCACGCGGCATCTCGACCTTGGCGTTTGTGTAGATTTCGGGAAAGCGCAACGGCCATTCGACGCTCTCAGTGAGTATCTCTTTAACATCTTCCATACCACCAACATCGTCCCAAGTGGTTTCGCTGATCTCGACATAAACCTCGCGGGTGGTGGATGGCTCGACCTCACGCAGAGCTTCCAGAAAGTCGGCCATAGTGATATTCAGGTTGACCAGCGTTTCATAGGGAATGAAGCTGTGTTCATAGTCGATATACGGCAGCACGCGGCGCAGGGCGATCATAGCCGCCTCGCGACAGAGCGCTTCCAGGTCCGCTCCGACGAAGCCTGGCGTGAGATGGGCCAGACGGTTGAAGTCGATATCATTGGCTAGCGCGGCGTCGCGGCTGTGGATTTGCAGGATCTCTTTGCGGCCATGCAGGTCAGGCACACGTAGGACGATCTCGCGGTCAAAGCGTCCAGGACGGCGCAGGGCGGTATCGAGCGCGTTTGGCTGGTTGGTTGCGCCAATAATCATAACCTGTCCACGGGCCTCTTTGCCATCCATCAATGTCAGCAGTTGCCCGACGACGCGTCGTTCGGCCTCGCCGCCTGACTCGGCGCGTTTGGGGGCCAGGGCGTCGATTTCGTCGATAAAGATAATGCTCGGTGCGTGCTTCTGGGCCTCTTGGAAGATCGATCTCAGCCGCGATTCGCTTTCGCCGTAGAGCTTGTTCATAATCTCAGCACCGTTAATGACGAAGAAGGCCGCATTGGCTTCAGAGGCGACTGCACGCGCGATCAGGGTCTTGCCGGTTCCGGGCGGCCCGTAGAGCAGAATGCCCTTGGGTGGCTCGACGCCTAGTCGGTCAAAGACTGCTGGGTATTTCAGGGGTAACTCGATCATCTCGCGGATGCGCTGGAGTTCTTTGCCCAGGCCGCCGATATCTTCGTAGCGGATACTGCCCCATTCGCCCTGGCGGTTGGCTCCACGCGCCTGAGCTTTGACGAGCGTATTGGGCTGCACCAGTACAGCCTCAACATCTGTAATGAGTGGCTCTGGCTCGACTGGCAGTTCTGGCAAGTGCCCAGTGTTGCCTACGCTGACTGTGACATCTGCCCCTTTCGACTCAATTGTATAGGCGGGCGTGGCTGGTGTTGTGCCAATAATCAGATATTCGCGTGGCGCTGAACCCGGCATCCCAATGCGCAACAGGTCGCCAATCGTGATGGGCAACCCGACCATATAGCGTGCCACATGGCGCAATTCTTCTTCCTGGATCGGTGCGCCGCTGCTCAGAGGCAGTAACGTAACCTTCTCTGCATCCTTGACCTTGGCTTTGCGTACCGAGACACGCTCGTTTAGTCCGGCTGAGCTGTTCTGGCGCACCTGGCTATCCATCTGAATGACTTGCTGGCTGCGCTCTAACATGCCCAGTGGTACGACTTTGGCCGCTGTCGTCCGGGCACCAGTAATCAGGACGGTATCGCCCGCCGCACAGCCCAGGTACGCCATATCGTTGGGATCGATGCGTGCCACGCCGCGTCCAACCTGGAGACCCTCGATGACGGTGAGTTGCAGCGTTCCCGCTTCTCCAGATGTGCGTATCGGCTGACCATTCTGTGCCTCATCAGGCTGAAGTGGGAGTTTGCTGGTGATGTTTCTGTCGTTCATAGGCTGAACGCCGCTGCTCCGGCGCGGCTCCTCCATATCTCTACCTCTTTAATCTCATATCTCAGTGTACCTGAGTGATGAACTCTTGCTATTGCATGTACGAGAACGCTTGGCAAAAGTTACAAGACGAAAGCACCAGCATCTTTTTGCGAAGGCACACTCAAGAAACGCTCTGGAAATAGGCAAAAATATGAAAGATGCCTTGTGCAATTGTAAAGGAACCTTCAAGATATGGTAAAGAGGTACCGAAACAGGTAGTTATACTGGGTGATAGGCGTTATCGCGCTATACTGATAAACGTTGGAATCAGTGAAGCACACAGCTTCACTCAGTTGTGTGGTTGGGGAGTTTTATGAAAAGTAACACAGTATCCACTTTCAGATCGTTTTTGTTGATTGAGAATAAGACAGCTATGTTCCGGCCTTCGGTTCTCGTCGCTGTTATCTATGGCGCATTGATTGCGCTGATCGCGATTGCCAAACACTATAGCGCACTCGACTTTGTGCATTTGGGGACTATTTGGGCCAATCATGATCCATCAGGCACATGGGGCTATGATGGGCAGTTTTACTACCAGCTTGCCCATAATCCGCTACAAGCATACCAATATATGGATAATGCCCCGTTTCGCGAGCAACATATCTTATACCCCTTGGTAGTCAGTGTGCTCAGTGCTGGACAAACGGCCCTGATCCCTGCGATGCTGTTGTTGGTGAATATTATCTCTGTGGCATTAACCGTAGAACTTGTAGGACGTTTGCTCGTAAGATACGGCTTCTCGCCCTGGTTTAGCCTAGCAATTGGTCTGTATTTTGGTCAGGCAGCGGGGATACTATTTGATACAGCCGAGCCGTTTACCTATTTTCTGATCTGCCTGGGTGTGTGGTTGATACTGGAAAAAGGGCAATTTCTCCCTGCTGCTATCCTGATGGGCCTGGCTACGTTGTCGCGGGAAATTGCGGTTTTATTTCCGCTGGGCTATGCTGGTTTCTTTTTCTTAAACCGCAAATGGCGTCTCTGTGCACAATTTCTCCTGCTTGGAGTCGCGCCAATCTTTGGTTGGTTGCTGTGCCTGCGTCTACTCTTTGGGCAGAGCGGCCTGACATTCACGCAGCCCTTTGAGCACATACCCTTCGCAGGCATTTTTGCACACTATGACGGTATGGCGGGCATGAAGAAGTTTGCCTTGCTGATCCTGTTGATGTTCATTCCCACGCTGGCAGGCTGGGTATTGCTGGCAGTAGAGCTGGTTCGGCGCAAATTCTGGCATCCCATGTATTTTATTCTGCTGGCGAACCTGACCATGATTACGCTAATGAACCACCATTCGTACGATGAGCTGATCTCGTGCGGACGTATCGCGACGGGCCTAGTGCTCTCGGTGCTGCTGTATGGCATGTTGACGCGCAATAAGTATGTGCTATGGGGAGCGCAATTCTACACCCTCACCTGCGTGGTCTTTGTCGTAGGGACTCTGCTGGGATTGCCGTCGTTCATTGCGTAATGGCTAGGCTATATTTGCCACTTGAAAGAGAAAATACCTGAATTGTATGCTTCTTTTTCGATGTATATGGTGTTATAATGATGGGAGGAAAAACTATACCATCGGATTAGCGTGCATGTTTGTATTAGATTGCTGTATGTAGACATTTTTGCGTGAGGAGTGAACCATGACAACAAACCCGCAATACTTATACATGACTGAGCAAGAAAATCTCAGCGGAAATACATAAGGGGAATTTTTATGACCATCCATGAAACGCGTCGCCTCAAGCTGATCCCGTTCACACTCGAACTGAAAAGGGCTGTGCTCGCCGACAAAAAGCAACTGTCGGAGTTGCTAGGAAATGTGCGCGCGCCGGATACTTGGCCTGGCCCAGACATCGCTGAGGCTTTGCCCTTTTTTATTTCCCAGTTGGAGAAGCAGCCGTCCGCGCCTGTTTGGGATGGTATTATCGTGCATAAAGAGGATCAGGTTATCATTGGCGATATGGGCTTCATGGGACCGCCAGACGCGACTGGCCGGGTTGAGATTGGCTATAGCATTATCCCTGAGTATCGCAATCAAGGCTACGCAACTGAAATGGCTTGCCACCTGATCGCCTGGGGTCTGAATCAGTCAGGCGTGACTTCTGTGGTCGCTAGTTGCTCGGACAACAACCTTAGCTCGATCAAGGTGCTGGAGAAGGCTGGGATGCGCCGCTTGTCGCCTGACGGCAATTTGCTAAAATGGGAGATTCAGAGTTCATAATGCAATACGATGCGTGAAAACAGCGTTTTCACGCATCGTATTGCATTATATATTTTACCTTTTATCTTTTATCTTTAGCATTCCACAGCATAGTACGCGCATCCTTACTCGAAGTATGCCCAGCCTCGATCAGCGTTTTGCGCAAGAAGTAGCCGCCGACGAGCACGAGTAGCGAGATGAGCAGTCCGCGATTGCTCTTGCGTTTGGTGGAGCTTTTGCTGACGAGCTTGGATGTTTGCAGCAGCCAGGGCAGCGCCAGACCAGCCCCGAAGACCACACTCCAGAAGGTGCGGCCCTTCTCGCCGGGATCTGTGCCCACGAGCGGACGCGCAGCCCGACCTGAGCCACGTAAGAAGGCGAATAAACCAGTCATTTCGAGCAGTAGCGCGGCCCATTCCAGGCGTTCCAGCTTGTGAATCGCTTTACCGGGCGTACCATAGAGATGCAGAACGAGGCTGATAAGCGCGGAACTGGTGGAGATGGCCGAGGCGATGAAGACACCGCCCAGTAACTTACTGCGGGACCAGAGCGGCACGCTGGTCGCTGCTAGTAGCACGCCAGTGTAACCGCCCAGGAAAGCCGCGCAGAACGCACCCGGCAAGGCCAGCAGCTTGAGTGGCAGCTTGGCTAGCCAGCGTGCACCAAACCATGTGCCCAGCAGTCCATCTTTCGCAGCTACGAGAATCGCGGTAAGTGCGCTGAAGGCCGAGAAGCTGAGCAGACCCCAAACACCCATCGACATCGGCGATTTCACCTTGAACATACGCAGCATGTTCAAAAAGCGTTCGGGTCGTCCCAAGTCTTTAATCAGGAGCACAGGACATGGTAAGAGAGCCAGCAGTGAGAGATAGTAGCCAGTGCGCACAGTGGCGCGATCCTCGTGTGAGCCAAAGAGCGCGGCGAGGCTGGCAATGACGTAACAGCCGGCTGCCAGCCCACCAAAGAAGAAGTACCAGATGATTTCCCAGCCCCAATGAGGTTCTTTGAGCACTGGATAGTCGTAGTAGGTCGGCTCCTTCTGCTCCTGGCCAGGGTTCGGCGTGTAACCAGTAGTAAGGGTGGCTAGGTTCTCAGCAAGCTGAGCTGGTACTAGCCTCTCCAATAGGTTCTCTATTGGTGTGCTCTCTGTCAATGTGGGCAGTCGTGTCTCATCCATACAATACCTCATTAATCTTCGTATGAATCCTCAGCGCTTGCGGCGCTTCGCCGATGGAGTAGTGTTGTGGTAGGGCAGAACACTACTCCATCATTTAATCTTCTTTGAAAAATAACATGCCTAGTAGACCCAGGATGGCGGCGGCGACGATAGCCCAGAACGAGGCTGGGGCGACGTTCTTGGATGGCCGCGCTGGCTGTGCGGGCAGGTTGTAGACTTCTGGCTGGTCCAGTAGCAGGAAGAATGAGTTTAGCCCACCCTCTAACACGCTTTTGTCCTCACCGTACAGCCGTGCGTCACTTACGCCGCGCTCGTGTAGCTCCCAGAGCCGGTTGCGTGCGTGCGTTTTGAGTTGCGTAATCTCGCCAAACTGGATCGATTGTGTGGGACATGCCTGGGCACAAGCCGGTTGCATGCCGTCTTTCAAGCGATCATAGCAGAGTGTGCACTTGTGTGCTCGTCGATCAGTCAGCTCGTCGAGCGCGATTACCCCGAAAGGACACGCGACGACGCAATAGCCGCAGCCGTTGCAGATATCTTGCTGCACGTAGACCGTATCGAATTCGGTGCGGATGATTGCGCCAGTTGGACACGCCTCTAGGCAGGGCGCGTTGACGCAGTGTTTGCAGACATCGCTATGCATCAGCCAGCGTTCGTTATTGAAGAAGGGCAAGGCTACGCCGGGTGCGTCTTGTGGGATGGTGCCGTTGCTTTTGGCTGCTACGATCTGCTCTGCCACGGTCACGTCTGGTCGATGGTGTCCCACCTGCTCGATAAATTGCACATGCCGCCAAGTTTGTGCACTAAGCAGCCCAGTGTTGTCGTAGCTGAACCCGCTCCACTTTGGCTCGCTGGCCGGAAGCTCGTTCCACTGTTTGCAGGCGACCTCACAGGCTTTGCAGCCAATACAAAGGCTCGTGTCGGTGAAGAAGCCTACGGCGGCTTGTTTGGGCACTGGCGGCTCTTTGCGTAACGGCCCAAGCATCTCCAGCATTTTCATGTATTCCCCTTTTCATGCAACCGTCCAGGCTGCACATTGCACATGAAGGCTTTGGCCTCTTCAATACTGACGTTTGGTTCCAGGACCATGTGCGTCAGGTCGTTGGTGATGCTGCCCTGGCTCTTGCCCTGGAAGCCCCAGTGGAAAGGCAGGCCGATCTGATGTACGATCTTGCCCGCGACCCGTAGCGGTTGCATACGTCGTGTGACCATCGCTCGCGCCTCGATCTCGCCGCGTGGTGTGTTGACGACCAGCCAGCCGCCGTGCTGGATGCCGCGCTCGGCTGCCAGTTCGGGACTGAGTTCGGCAAAGAGCGCCGGTTGTAAGGCGTTGAGCCAGGGCATCCAGCGCGTCATGGGTCCGCTGACATGGTGCTCGGTCAGGCGGTAGGTGGTGACAATCACTGGGTAACGCTCGTCTCCCAGCGCAGCCAGCTTGTTGTCAGGCCGGTTGCGGAAGTAGATCGCTGCCGGGTTGCTCTGCTGACGATACATGGCGTTTTTGACTGGCGCTTCGATTGGCTCGTAGTGTGCTGGCAGAGGTCCGTCTTTCAGCCCTTTTGGCACGAAAAGCCAGCCCTTGCCGTCAGGCTTCATCAGGAAGGGATCGCGGCCAGAGTGTGCATCGATGCCTAGCGCACCTGGCGGCGGGATATAGTCAGGTGCCTTGGTTAGCGGGAAGTCTGGCACGTCGAAGCCGGTCCATTTCTGCTCCTGCTTGTCCCACCAGACGTACTTCTTGCGTTCCGACCACGGTTTGCCATCGGGATCAGCCGAGGCGCGATTGTAGAGGATACGTCGGTTCGCAGGCCATGAGAAGCCCCATTGCAGGAAGGTGTAGCCTTCTGGATTGCGCATCTCCGCTCGGTTGTTCTCCGCCGTGGGATAGACGCCGCTATAGATCCACGAACCACAGGCGGTGCTGCCATCAGCCTTGAGCGCGGGAAAGCCCGCTACGTGCGGCGCGTCGTGCAGATTGTACGCCTGGGGATGCTCTGGCGTCTTGACATAATATCCGTTGATCTCTTTGAGAACGAGTAGATCGTCAGGCTCGTCCTTGATGCGCCAGCGTGTTGGCGCTGCGGGATGCTCGTAGTCCCAGAGCAGTGCTTGCAGTGGCTCGTCTTTGGGCGCGGTACTCGTGGCGTACAGTTCTTTCAAGCGCTTGCCCAGGTGGTAGATAAACCACAGGTCCGAACGCGCGTCCCCAGGCGGATCGACGGCCTTGTCGCGCCATTGGATCAGGCGTTGCGTGTTGGTGAAGCAGCCCTCTTTCTCGGTTGAGGCTGCGGCTGGCATTAAGAAGACCTCGGTTTTGATACTCGCGGGATCGATTGGCTCGGTGCCGCGATACCAGAAGGTTGCCGATTCCACTTCGTAGAGGTCGCGCACAACCATCCAGTCAAGATGCTCCAAAGCTTTGCGCTGCATCTTCGAGTTGGTGCTGCCCGCCGAGGGGTTTTGGCCGATCAGGAAGTAGCCCTTGATCTTGTCGTCGAGCATGGCGTAGCTTGTGAGCAGGTGCGAGTGGTCGCCGATCATCTTGGGCAGCCACCGATAGCAGCACCCGCCCTCATCCTCGTTGGCAGCCTCGCCATACCAGGCTTGCAGGAAGCTACGTATATAGAGCGGAAAATTGGCCCACCAGCCTGTTTTAGAGCCGTTGCACTCGATATATTCTTGTAACGTTTGCTGTGATGGCCCCTGCACAGTCCCTTGCTTGCTCAGCATAGCTGCGGGCTGTGGCATGTAGCCAGAGAGCAGATCGTAGAGCGTCGGTACGTCGGTTGAGCCTTGAATCGAGGCGTGGCCACGCAGAGCCATAATCCCGCCACCGGGCCGACCCATATTGCCAAGCAGCAGTTGCAGCATAGCAGCCGCACGAATGATCTGCACGCCTTTGCTCTGCTGTGTCCAGCCAACAGCGTAGCAGATAGCTGAGGTGCGTTCGCGGCCAGAGTTCGCGACCAGCGTTTGCGCGACTTTCAGCCATTCCGCCTGGGGCACTCCGCAAACCTGCTCAACCATTTCAGGTGTGTAACGTGCAAAGTGGCGGCGTAAGACCTGGAAAACGCAGCGTGGATGCTGCAATGTGGCGTCGTTCAGTGGCTTGCCGTTGGCATCGCGGGCGTAGTCCCAGCTACTCTGATCGGTATAACTTTCGCTGGCTGGATCAAAGCCGGAGAAGAGGCCGTCCAGGTCTTCGGTATCGCGAAAATCCTCGCGTACCAGGGTGGTGGCGTTGGTATAGTTGACCACGTAATCGCGAAAATAGCCGTTGTTTTCCAGCACATAGTGAATCAACGCGCCCAGAAAGACAATATCGCTGCCTGCCCGCGTCGGAATGTGCAGGTTCGCTAGTGCCGAGGTACGCGAGTAGTGCGGGTCAACGTGGATGACTTTTGCCCCGCGCTCTTTGGCCTTGACGACATTGGCGAAGGCGACAGGATGCGCCTCGGCCATGTTGCTGCCCATGATTAAGATAGCGTCGCTATTGACCAGATCTTGCGGAAAGGTTGTCGCGCCGCCGCGTCCAAATGAAGTACCCAGACCGGGTACCGTTGAGCTGTGTCAAATACGGGCCTGATTCTCAATCGAGACAATGCCCAGACCGCCGTTGAAGAGTTTCTTAATCAGATAGTTCTCTTCCACGTCCAGCGTAGCCCCGCCGAGCGAGGCGATGCCCAGCGTATGATTGACCTCACGCCCATCTGCTAGGTGTGTGACAAAAGTCTCGTCACGCGTCTTTTTCACGCGTTGCGCGATTTGCTCCATAGCCCAATCCAGCGAGACGGCTTCCCAATGGCTGCTGTAGGGTGCGCGATAGAGCACACGCGTCAGGCGGCTGGGATTGACGGTATACTGGAAGGTCGCTGAACCTTTGGGGCAGAGCGTGCCGTGGTTGATCGGGCTATCGGGGTTGCCCTCGATATCGAGCAC
>JBDTBU010000308.1:0-26460 GCA_039923935.1 Ktedonobacteraceae bacterium
ACTCGGAAGACGAGCTTGACGGAGCCGAAGCAGACCACATCGCCGTGTTGGATCAGTTCGGGTTTGAGCGGGGTTAGCACCAATTGGCCCAGGCGCGTTTTATTGCGGCTCTTGAGGTCTTCGATATAGAAGAAGGTGCGTTCAAAGCGGATACGGGCGTGCTGGCGCGAGACGGTGGCTTGCACGTCTAGCGGTGTGAGATCGACTTCGGGCGTGATGCCGCGTTTGGGGTCGAGTCGGCCCACGATGGCGTAGGTGTTGGTAATCGCTAGACGTTGCGTCTCCTGACCAGCCTGCTCAAAGTCGAGATAGGCGTAGATCGGCGCGTCCGCTGGCATGAGGGTGCTGCTGTTCGGTTGGCGGTCCAGCCTGGTTTGCTCCTCGTTGATCGTTGCTTCGGGATCAATAGGCGCGTCTGCTGCAACACGGGCCATCTCGCTGGTAAAGCCGTTGTTCTGTGCGTTGGCTGGCAGATCGGTTGGCGGGATGGTGGCTTGTGCGGCGATGATCTGTCGATTGCTCGCGAGGCTTGGATCACGCGGGCGTGGCGCGGTTTCCAGGTCTGCTAACATGGCTGCGGCGTGTGGGTAGCGTTGCAATGGATTTTTCGTCATGGCGCGATCTACGATGGCTTGTAGTTCTGGCGGTGTTTGGTGTTTCAACTGCACCATACGCGGAACGGGACTATTGCTCTGCATCATAGCTGTCTCGGCGGGCGTGCGGCCCACGAAGGGTGGGCGACCAGTAATCAGTTCAAATAGCAGAATGCCCAACTGGTAGACATCACTGGCGGGGCTGATGACGCCTTGATAGATGCTCTCTGGGGCCATGTAGCGTTGGTTGAGATAGCCAATATCGTGCATGTTCAACCCCTGCACGTAGCCCAGGTGCCGCAACATCCCGCGCAAGCCCACGTCGTCCAACTGCACCCGATCCGCCAGCCCAATGGTATCAACGGTCAGCATTTGCGGGCGCAGATCGGTGTCGATGATGCCCTGAGCTTGCAGCGCGGCCACTCCGCGTGTGGTTTGGATCGCTAGATCGAGTGCGCGGGCCAGATCGATATTCTCGCTCTCCGCCAACTGGCTCAGCGTGATCCCGCGTGGTGGGTCAGTCGCGATATACACACGATCCTCGCTGATCCCCCAGCTATGGATGTGCATCACATGCGGCGATTGCACCAGACGGCGGCATTCCAGCGGGACCAGCAACTGTTGCGCCGCTGCGGGATCGTAGCCGGGTGGCAACGCGACGACTAGCAGCCCAACCACATCGCTCGTATTGCGGTTATAGGCGGTATAGGTCGTCAAAAGCGGACCAGACGTAAGTATCTGGCCCACCTGATAAATGCCGGCGATCAGGCGAGAACTGCGCTGGGCCATATCGAAGAGTCCCTTTCATGTCGCGATGTATTTAGTTGTAGAGTTGCTGCTGGATATAGGGCGGGAGCAGCGACCAGTCGTCATTCCGGGGCAAGAGAATATACTGCCCATCGTTTGAATTCGCGTCCATCAGCACATTACCGTTATTGAGGCCCACGCGATGTGCGTCATTCAGGTCCATTTTTTGCGCGAACTCCGCCAAGTCAGCCAGCGAGAGGTTTGAGTAGAGCGTTTGCTTGAGTTTGTCCATCACGTTAAACATGCTGGGCCACGTATGCCAGTCCTTCACTTTCGTCAACGCGGCCTTCATAATGAGTTGCTGGCGTTGCGAGCGTCCGAAATCGGTCAACTCAGCTTGATTTTGCGAGGTGCCCAAGCCACAGACCTCCAGCGGCTCACGGGCGCGGGCAAATGCAATAGCGGTGTTACCATCCATGTGCTGCACACCCTGGTTGAACTGGACTTTTATCCAACTTGGATCGACTGAGGCATCATCGTTCTTTGGATAACAGGCATTAAACGAATCTGGCACACTCACATCAACTCCGCCAATTGCGTCGATAAAGTCCTTAAAGCCAGCAAAGTTGATGGTTATCCAGTAATTGATGGTCAGGCCGGTGATGAGTGACATCTTTTTAGCTGCTGCATTGCCACCAGCGATGGGGTTGGTGTTGGTATCGCCTGCCGCGACGGGGTAGACGTTGTTGAGCTTGCTATAGTTGCCGGAATCAGCAGGATTTTGGACCCATAGATCACGCGGCACCGAGATCAGCGTCGTATGATGACTTTGTGGCAACAGGCTCATAATAACCATCGAGTCCGTCAGAAACGCTCCATCGTGACCAGAGCCGCCATAGCCCAGGATCAGGATATTCACCCGCCCACTGCCGCCTATATAGTTGGTTTGCGTGCCCAGCGGACTCTGGTTAGAGATGGCGCTGCCAAAGGCCAGGACTTTCTGCATGGTCGTGAACAGGAAGATGCCCAGGATAGTCACCAGCAGCAGCGTGCCTAAACAGCTAATCAGGCAACCGCGCCGCTGGCGTGGCCGTCGCTGGCGTTTCCCGTTCGGTTGGGAAGCAATGTTGCCTGCTCGCTGGTACTGCGGATAGCTCGGCGGCGCGTTCTGTCCATACGACGGTTGCTGTTGGGGGTAGCTCTGTTGCCCGCCCTGCCTGTATGGCTGCTGCTGCTGCTGAGGATACGCCGGTTGTGTTTGGTCCGGCACATTCGATTCCGTAAACTGGTATGGTTGGCGTGTGGACTGTCCCTGCCCGTTCTGCGCCTGTTTCTGGTAATAAGAGGGTAATTGCCCTGCCGGCAGCGTTGGTTCGTCAGAAGGATAGTTATTGCTCATTTTTAAAACCTTTGAAGATAGGCATGATCCGCATACAAAACCTGTTTTCATGACGCAAGGTTTATCTATTATACCGCATGGATCATCTTTGTGCTGTGAACTAACCAACAGTTTAGTGAATTCACTTTGTTCACCGAGGAAGATCTTGCGTATCCTAGTTGGCTGGAGGAAGAGCACGCTGTTATGGAGCGAGGCCAAGTTGATCGCGCTCGCCGATGAAGTGCTAGCCGAGGCAGAGGAGCGTTACGATCACTGGTTGTGGTAGATGGGGTTAGGCGTCTGGACATGCGTGCATCCAGACGCCCGTTTACAACGAACAACTACGCTCCACACGCTCCCACCGCCGCTTGGGGTCCACAGAGCAGTTGGCCCATGCCCTGACCAGTCGAGAAAAGCGCCATGTTGCCGGGCAGGAGGGTCAACGTGGCACTCGCACCAACCGGCTGCACATTGCCGACTGTCACAGAGCCATAAGCAGTTGTGCTGGCGACGCGAGAAAACAGGAGATGTTCGTCCAGACCGCTGATAATGGCATTCTCACTGAACGAATCGCAAGGCAGCTTGACACCAGGAGCGCACCACGTATAGACTCGTGCCACAAAGTGTGCCTGCCCGTCCGCTTGTATGCCTAGCCCCACTCCATGTGCGTACCAGAAGCCAACGAATGTTTGCAAGCCGGGTACGTCTTTTACAACATATGTGTGCATCGACGCCGCTTGTGAACGTGGTGTCGCACTAGCCAGATTGGGAGTACTCCCCATGAGCAGCACAAGCGCGAGAGACATCCAACAAGCTATGCTCAAGTCCAACGAAAAACGTGTCTTCATACCATCTCCTCCTTTCCAATGCATCCATCAGACCCCAGACAGAGAAAAACGTTACGCGACTATAGAGCTAGACACGAATTGTCCCCGTCTTTGGGTTCAGATTTATTGCACGCGCTCTCTTTCTGGCAGGGATACAGTATGAGTTACGTGGGAGAGTGTGTTCAGTTATGCATCGTTTCTCATTCCCCGTTTGCTAAACATGATGTCATCCTCTGTGTCCATGATCCTCAGACATTTTGTTTAAGTCGATCAATCGCGTAACGCAGCTAGATCAGGATCGCTGAGTGATTGCTCTTTGAGATCAGGAGCAAATGTTAACGCATCCTGTAAGAGAGCGGCTGCTTTCTCTAGCTGATTTTGCTGCGCGTAGAAGCAGGTCAGATTATAGAGGAACCACCCTTTAATCCATGCTGGCACCTCAGTCTGCATGATTCTGTTGGCGCACTTCTCACGGATTTGTATCGCCCGTGGGAGGTCGTGCCGGTCAGAATAGTACTGTACGAGATGCTCCTGGTCGTGCTCGTAGCAATTGCCCAGGAAGGCTGAATACAGCGGCTTTTCCCCGGAAATCGAGGGGAAGCGATTGGGGGTCGTCAGGTCTTCTTCGCTGAGTTGCTCAATCAACGTGAGAAGTTCGGCGTAGACCCGCTCAGATTCAGCATGAACATCTGACCAGGGACGCTGCTGGTGCTTCTCAAAAACAGTCGAGTTGAGCAGTTCCTCGTTGTCTTCGCTCGGCGGTAACTCCTGATGCTGCAAGACGGCAGTCAACTTCAGGACAAGGTTTTGATGCCAGAAAGTTCGATGAGCTATATGATCTTTGGCAGACCAAAGTTCCAGCGTCCCAATGGCAGTACGGTCAGCCTCGTTTAGCCCCTGCAAAAAAGCCTCTTCATCGAGATGGCCTTGCTGCAAGATGTCGAGGACGATAGTTTTAAAAGGCTGTGCGGTCATGGAAGTACCCTTTCCTCTTTTCGTAACGATAAATTCTCTCGTAAGAGTATCTCACGAAATGCGGTCAAATCAGACCCTCATTTGACTGAGTATTGGAGGAAAGCCCCTCGCATCCTGCGTCCCTACCCACGCCTTGTGTTCCCTCTTGCGTGTAGCGCCGGCCCTCGCGTCCAGCGTACACGAGTGGTATACTACAAGCTCGAATGTAAGAAGGACTCCTATCCACAAACGAGGTAATTTGTATGGAAGCAACTAAGTCAACCCTGACTCAACTGTCTGCCACAGCGTTAGCTGCTCTGCTTGCTCGTGGCGATATTTCCAGCGTTGAAGCAGTTGAGGCGCATATTGAACGGATCGAACGCGTAAATCCAAGCCTTAACGCTGTCGTCGTGAAACGCTATGAGGAGGCGCGGGCAGAGGCGCGAGCCGCCGACGAACGCTTCACCAAAGACCGCGAACTTCCGTCCCTGCATGGTGTGCCGATTACCATCAAAGAATCGCTCGATCTGGAGGGAACACCCGCGACCTATGGCCTGCCCTCGCGTGCGTCCATTCTCGCCACCCGCGACGATCCCTATGTAGCGCGTATGCGGGCTGCGGGCGCGATCATCCTGGGCAAGACCAACGTCTCACAATTGCTGCTCTATATCGAGAGCGATAACCCCGTCTATGGGCGCAGCAACAATCCCTGGAACCTCACGCGTTCACCCGGCGGCAGTAGCGGCGGGCAGGCTGCGATCATTGCGGCAGGCGGCTCGCCCATGGGTCTGGGCACGGATATCGGCGGCAGTTTGCGCTATCCGGCGGCCTTCTGTGGGCTAGCGGGCCTCAAGCCTACCAGTGGGCGCACTCCCGATCCTGGCCGCTATTCTATGCCCATCGGCCAGCGTGCGATTGTCAGCCAAGTGGGCGTGCTGGCGCGGCGCGTCGAAGATGTCGTGCTTGGCACAGAGATCATCAACGGGGGCCGCAATCCCGTCGTCGAGCCACCCATGCCGCTGGGCGATCCCGCTACTGTGGATGTGTCGCAACTGCGTGTAGGCTATTATCTCGAAGATGGCACCTTTGCTATTGCCCCTGCTGCTCGTCGTGCCGTACTTGAGGCAGTGGAGATTTTGCGCGGCTGTGGCGCATACGTAACCGAGTGGGAGCCACCGGATGTGCATGTGGCTCAGGATATTTTTCTCAGTGTACTGGGCGCGGACGGCGGACGCGGTATCCAGCAGTTTTTGGGCAAAGACAAGCGTGATCCGCGTATCGCTACCCTGGAATTGCTCGCCAAGCGTTCGCGTCCCACGCTCGGAGCATTGGCGGGTCTGCTCAAGTTGTTCGGTCAACGTGGTTTAGCGGCTTCCCTGCACAACTTTGGTCACAAGGACACTTTCCACTACTGGCAGCTTATTGAAGCACAAATGGACTATCAGCAGCGTTTTCGGGAAGCACTTGCGCAGGCCAAAGGTGGGAGCATCGATGTGCTGCTCTGCCCGCCCTGCTCTCTGCCAGCGGTGACTCATGGGAGTGCGCGTGAACTCGTGACTGCTGGCGCGTATGCTAATCTTTACAACGTGCTTGGCTATCCCACAGGTATCCTACCGCTCACCCGCGTGCGTGCCGGTGAAGAAGTGGGTCGCCAGCCATCCAAAGATATCGTCGAAGAGACCGCCCGCAAGGTCGAGCAAGGCAGCGCGGGCCTGCCCATGGGCGTGCAGGTGGTTGCGCGACCCTGGCGTGAACATGTCGCGCTAGCCGTGATGCTTGCCATTGAGCAGGTTGCCAGCACGCGTGAGGACTATCCAGGCATCGCTATGCTGGAGTGATTTACGGTGTCTCGCGTCCTTCATCCAGGCGAATATACGTCACGGTATGGTGCGCCAACAGCTTGCCCTGAGCGTTGGTGCACTCCACGACGGCATAGATCAAGCGTCTGCCCCATTTAAGGATACGAGCGGTACAGAAAAACGGTTCTTCTCTGGCCGCGCCGAGGAAGTTGGTCTTCATCTCAGCCGTGACCGCAGGATCGTCCTTGCCCAAGCGTGTCATGATTGCAAACCAGACAGCCGCATCAGCAGCAGCCATATACGTGGGGCCGCTGATACGCCCGCCGGGACGCATAGAGACCTCCTGAAAGGGCACTTCCAGCGTGCACAGCCCATCATCCAGCGCCCGCACTTGAAAGTTCATGCGGCTAATAAAAGGCCACGCAGCGAGCAATTCCCGCAATTCTTCTTCAGTAACGGCTAATGGCATACATGCATGTCCTTTCACTCACTTTTTAGGCGCAATCTGTTTGCCATAGTGCACCGCCACAATCTCGGCCATAATCGCCAGGGCCATCTCTTCGGGTGAGGCTCCGCCAAGGTCCAGACCAATTGGACCATGGATACGCTGAATCTGCTCCTCGCTCAGCCCTTGCTTGAGCAGGCGTACACTGCGTTCGGCGCTCGTCTTGCGGCTGCCGATAGCCCCAACGTAGCCCACCTCGTGGTTGAGCACAACCTTAAGCGTCGGCTCATCAAATTTGGGATCGTGCGTCAGGACCGCAACTGAGGTAGAGGGATTAAGGTCCATCTTCTCCAGACAGGTGTCAGGCCATTCGACAAGCACTTCGTCTGCGTGGGGAAAGCGTTCGCGGGTAGCAAAGGCTGCGCGTGCATCGACAACCACGACGCGATAGTTGAGCGTTTTGGCGAAGATGCTCAGCGGGATTGAGATATGTCCGGCCCCGACGATAATCAGCCTGGGAGGCGGCGGGAAGCCTTCGATAAAGACCTCGTAGGTGTGCGGACCTGTGGCGCTTTCCAGGCTATATTCGCGTGTACGGGCCTCGCCACTCCAGATAGCCCGTTCGGCGTCCACCATCACTAATGCGTCCAACGCGGCCAGACCCAGGCTCCCGTGTGCGCTTTTGTCGGGCAACACCAGCAGCTTCGCGCCAACATGCGCCTCGCCCAGAACCAGCGTGGCGAGTGCCATACCCTTTTCCTGTTCTAAACGGTCTTTAAATGTATCGTACAAAAATTCGCTCATTGGTTTTTCCTCACTCGGCATGCTTACCAATCCAGCCGTTCCACAAACACGCGGATGGTCCCGCCGCACGCCAGGCCGATCTGCTCGATATTCTGCTCCTCGGAGATGCCGAATTCTAACATTTGCGGCTGGCCCGTTTTGATGACCTCTAAGGCTGAGGTGATGACCGCTGGTTCAACGCAGCCACCACTGACCGAGCCGGTTAGCTCGCCATGTTGATTAACCGCGAGCTTGGCTCCTGGCCGACGCGGGACTGAGCCTTGCATACTAATCACGGTGGCGACGGCAATGCGTTCGCCGTGTGCCCGCCACCGTTCGATGTCAGGAAGAATATCGCGCATGATAGATTGCTCCTTCTTAAGCAGGTCACTGCTTACACTCTGGGCTTGCTCCACGCGGCTGCGGCCTGCTTGCGTGCGGCTGGACTGCGCATGGGGCGACCCTCGTCGATAGTACCGAGTAGATTGCCCAGGTTGATTAAACTGTCCAGGTTATGGGCTGGCAGAAAATTATCGATGAACGGTAGGGCTGTTTTCATGCCGATGGTCAGTGGACGGTAGTCAGGCGAACCGAGCAGCGGATTGAGCCAGATCAGACGGTGGCAGCTATGTTGCAAGCGGTCCATCTCGATCTCCAGCGTGCCAGACTCGCCGCGATCCCAGCCATCGCTAATCAGTAGTACCACCGCGCCACGTCCCAGCACGCGTCGCGCCCATTCGTGGTTAAAGCCGTGTAACGCGTCCCCTATGCGTGTGCCGCCTGACCAGTCCTGCACCAGTTTCGAGACATCGCGCACCGCCTCATCCACGTCGCGCCGCCTGAGTTGGCGTGTAATACGTGTCAGGCGTGTGCCAAAGACAAACGCCTCGACGTTGAGCAGGCCATTCGAAATAGTGTGGATAAAGTGCAGCAGCAGGCGCGAATACAGGCTCATCGAACCGCTGATATCGCAGATAATCACCAGCGGGCGCGGCTTGAAACGCTTCTCGCGCCACGTCAGTTCGAGCAGTTCTGCACCATATTTCATGTTGCGGCGTACAATTCTGCGCATATCGGGCGAACTGCCGCGTCTGGCTGGAGCCATGCGTTGTGTCTTGCGCAGACCCAATTTCCAGCGCATCTCGGCCATTAGCTTCTTCGCCTCTTGCATCTCATCCCAGCTAAACGACTCAAAGTCCTTCTTACGCAACATTTCAATGGCGCTATAGGCGGTGCCCTGTGGCTGCTCCTCGTCGTCATTGGCCTCCTCTGCTTGGCGTTCTTCGGCCACCCGTTTGCGTTCGGTTTCGCGCATTTGGGGTCGTAGCTCTTTGCGCTGCTCCGTCGGCGTGTTCATATGCTCGGCCAAGCGTTTGAGTTCGGACGGCGGCAGGCGTAGAGGCTTATCTTCGCGTTTGGCCGCACCAGGAGTCGCGTCACCCGGCTTTTGTCCCTGGCGATTGCGCATATGCCAGTAGTAGAGATACATCTGATCGAAGACCGCCTCTTGCTCGTGTTTTGCCAATAGACTGCATTTCAGTGTGTGATAGAAATCCTCTTTATTCGTGAAATCGACGTATTTGAGCGTCTCAACGAGGTCCAGCATCTTTCCTGGTCCCACGTAGATGCCGACCTCCCACAGAATGCGCCCAAACTCGGTCAGACGGTAGAGCAGGCGCTCGCCGCGTTCAAGCTCGTGGGGCTGTAAGACGGCTACTGGCGCTGGCTCAGTAAAATAGTCGCCATTGGGGGGCGTGGCCATCTACGAGACCCCCTGCGCCTTCTTGAGTATCTTCTGCATATCGTTGCCGCCAACCTTCAGAATGTCGTCCTGGTACTTGAGCAGCGCCCCCAGTGTATCGCGCACCGAACCCTCGACCAGTTCCAACTGATCCAGCGCCAACAGTGAACTCAGCCAATCGAGCGTCTCAGCCACACCTGGTGCTTTAAAGAGATCGACAGACCGAATTTCCTGCACAAAGGCGCAGACCTGTTTCGCCAGTCGCTCAGGCACCTCCGGCATACGCGCCATAACAATCGAGTACTCTTTTTCCAGCGTGGGAAAATCGATCCAGTAATAGAGGCAGCGTCGGCGCAGAGCATCATGGATTTCGCGTGTGCGGTTCGAGGTGATAATCACAATCGGCGGCTCTTTGGCGCTAATAGTACCAATTTCGGGGATCGTGATCTGGAAGTCTGAGAGCAGTTCCAGCAGATACGCCTCAAACTCCTCATCGCTGCGGTCAAGTTCATCGATCAGCAGGACAGGAGCTTTGGTGTTCGAGGCATCGATAGCCTGTAAAAGTGGGCGTGAGATCAGAAAGTCCGGGCCAAAAATCTCCTGCAACTCTTGTTCGTGTGTACCGCTTTCTGCCTCCATCATGCGGATATGCAGCATTTGGCGTGTATAGTTCCATTCATAGACAGCGGTATTGATATCGATACCTTCGTAACATTGCAAGCGGATCAGCCGCGTATCGAGCAGAGCGGCCAGAACCTTCGCGATCTCCGTTTTGCCCACGCCCGGTTCGCCTTCGAGCAGCAGCGGCTTGCGCCGTTTGAGCGCCAGGAACACGGCTGTGGCCAGGCTTCTATCGGCAATATAGTTCTGAGCAAACATCGCCTTCTGTACATCTTCAATGGTGCTTAACTGTTCCTGATTCAATCGCGCCTCCCAAAAATAAAAAGACTGTCTGTTCCGGTAAACAATAGTTGTTCGTATTCTATGCCATGAGAGGCAAGCGTGGCAAACAAAGAGAGCCGTCTGTCTAAAAGACAGACGACCCTCTCTTCTGCATCGGACGCGTCGCTAATCCCTAGTGGGATCAGTGTACAGCGATGTAGATGTTGCCCCAGTCATCGGGCGGTGTCAGGTTTTGGGCGTTATCGACGACGCCAATGACATAGGGTTTGAGCACATAGGTGTTAGCCACTTGGTCAATGGGCAGCCAGGCCACATCGTTGATGAGCTTTTGCTCGATCTGATTGTAGAGCTTCATGCGTGCAACTTGATCCAGCGTACCATCAGCCGTCTCCATCTGTGGTTGCAGTGCTTGCTGGTCGCTCGCGTCAGTAGACGTGTTCTGACCATAGTTGCTATTGTTGGAGGATTGGCCTTTGTCGAACTGCAAGGTGATCCAGTCCTGCGCATCGGGATAGTCGGCGTACCAGTCGATTTTCCACATTTGCAAGCTGGTATTGCCTGTCGTATTGTTAATCTCTGAGAAAATCTTGCTGGTGGGATCGGTCTTGATCGATGTGATACCGAGCACAGCCTGCCACATCTGGATCGCTGTTATCACCTCTTTTTCCGTATCCTGGGAAGCGTTTGAATAAGTGAACTTGATAGTTGGGAAGGTGGCCAGAGTCAGACCTTCTTCCTGCATACCAGCGGCAAACAGTTCTTTGGCTTTAGCGGGATCACCACTGGTCTTCGCGACACCATCGGGGCCGGTCAGTCCTTCATTGTAGCCAAGCATACCTTTAGGGATGATATGGTTGGAGGGGATATAGCGGTTGCCCCAGATGGACTGGACAATGATATCTTTGTTGAGAGCCAGTGCCATTGCCTGACGGATTTTAATATTATCGAAAGGCTTGACCAAGTAGTTCAACCCATAGTAGTTGATAGCCAACAGACCAGCTTTGTGGAACTGGTGATTGGGCAACGCCTGAGCCTGTTTGATCTCCGCCGTTGGAACACTACTCATATCAGCTTGGTTGGCTTGGTATTCCAGGAAGTTGGTGTTCGTATCCTTGATGAAGGTGTTGATAACCTTTTTTAATTGCGGCTGCTTGCCTTCGTAACTGGTATTGGGCACGAAGACGATGCCAGTGTTGTGGTCGTAGCTCAGAACCTTGAAGGGGCCATCGCCACCCTGACCGCCATTCTCGCTCAGATGGTCAGTCCACTTGGTGTCGCCCCATTTCGCGACCACACTCTTCTCAACCACATACGAAGTCGAATAGCTCAGCGCTTGTAGGAAGTAGGCGCTGCGTGTGGTTATGTTAATCACGACTGTGTTTGCATCGGGCGTCTGGACGCCAGTTCCGATAACACTCGGAATAGTACCCGCAGTACGGTCAGCAGCACCTTTGATCAGGCCCAAATAGGTCAACGAGATGCCATCAGCGTTGTAAATGGCCGGAGAAAGGGCGCGGTCAATGCTATAGGCTACATCCGCTGAAGTCAGGGCACTGCCATCACTAAACTTGAGATTATGCTTCAAGTTGAAGGTCCAGGTCAGGCCATCGGGGCTAGAACTCCAATCCTTCGCCAACTGTGGCGATACCTGAAGTTGGTCGTTCAACGATACCATGCCGGTAAAGACCATGTCGATAGCTGCAATCGAGCTGAGGTCTGTGGCCTGCGCGGGGTCAAATGTGTTGATGTCCCCACCAGCAACCGGGTTGCGGAACACTTGCTGCTTGTCGGGTGCCTTCGCTGACGTGGGAGTGCCAGTTGTACCCGTATTACCACAAGAGGACATGATGAGCATGGCCGCCAGGGCAAAAAACGTCATAAGAAACGGAGTGCGTAATTTTTTCTGAGACTGCACGGTAATCCTCCTGATGAAAATAGCTTCGATAAACCCCTCCAGGTTTATGAAATCGTTTACATAGTAATGTACGTACGAAAACGGTAAAAACTCACCTCCTGGTTCGCAATTCTCGGAAATTTCTCAGATAAGGCCAAAATTCAGGTTGAAGGATGGGCCTGAATCGATCAAGTGCCTATGGCAGTATTCATCCTGAATCTTCTAGTTATTCCCTTGTATATATGAGTATACCAGATACCACTGAGGAATGAAAGGGGGTTGACTGTGCAGTGTGCAAAAAAAATGGGAAGTTTGGGCGATAAAACCAAAGGCTTGCATCGTTCGTGTATGATAGAAGATGTGTTAGGGATTGTGGGCGTACTATTATATGCTGTTTTGTGCGGCAAGGAGAGGCCAGATGAATTTTCCCATCCAGTTTGGACTGCCACAAATCATTTTACTGTTGCTCGCTCTTGGCGGCTTTGCCCTGTTTGTGCACGCGGCTCATAGCCTGTTGCGCGGCGAAAAGCACTATGGGCGATTGAATGCTGAAGAGAAAGAAATCTACTACAAGTCGGGTCATTTGCCCCGCCACAAACGTCTACGCTTGCGACGCGGTATGAGCGGCGTCCTGATGATTATCCTCGCGATCTCCCTGCTCTGGCTGACCTTTCTGGTGCAGGCGTATCTTGGCTTGACCAGCGATATTGTGGTAGCGCGGGTCAAAGCCACGTCTATCGCCAACAGCCCCACAGGCCAGCCCATGATGAGCATTGATCTCACGCTTTACGACCAGAACGGTCATACCGCCTCTGAACAGACCTATCTGGTACTGGGCAACGAATGGATGTTGCAGGATGATACCATCAAAATTGCATCCTGGCTCAACGTTGTCGGTCTTCATTCTGGTTACAAAGTGACGCGTTTAGAGGGTCGCTATGATGATCCAAAGCTTGAAAGAAATGCCACACATACCGTTGTTGAACTGAATGGCGGTGATGACGGCTTTTTCCAGCATATGCATGACTGGCACGGTTGGATTTCGCCTTTTATCGACGCCCAGTATGGTACTGCGGTCTTTTCGTCTGCTGATGGGACATACGACGTGTATGTTTCACAAACAGGCTTATATGATAGAAAGGTGAATACTTGATTGGGTATGGAAACAGACGATATTCGCTCGGACTACGATGGCCGTTTTATGGTCGTATATAATGCATCTAGCTCTCGCATCGTCAATGCCCACACCTCACTGGTTGCGTTAATCACAGCAAAGTGATCGACGCCCACTGGCTCGAAATACGTGAGCGTGTCCCCAGCGGCCTGGGCGGCAGCAGCATAGTGTTGGCTGACCTGGATAGGCACATGTTCGTCGGCAGTCCCATGAACGAGCACTTGCGGCACGCCTAGGGGGAGTAGAGCAGCCGGTGATCCAGCCTCGTAGCGTTCAGGTACGTCATCCAAGCAGCCACCAAGCAGTTCCACGACAGCATCGTTGCTTAGGTGCAGCTCATAGGCCAGCCTGAGATCGAGCACGCCCGCCAGACTGATCGCGCCAGCCAATGCTAGGGGTTGTTCATGTGGACTGATGGGACTCGTCGTGGGAATACGCGAGCGTGCAGCCAGCCAGAGCGCCAAGTGTCCACCCGCTGAATGTCCAATGGACACGACTCTGCTCAGGTCTAGCGCATACATCGGCGCGATCTTGCGGAGATAATCGGCAGCCTGTGCCACGTCCAGCAAGGTACCAGGCCAACCGCCGCCAGGATTGCCCACGCGCCGATACTCAACGTTCCAGACCGCGATGCCGCGTTCAACCAAGTCTGTCGCCAGCCCGTCCATCAGGTCCAGCCCGTAACGTGCTCGCCAGTAGCCCCCATGCAGCAGGATCGCCACAGGATGCGGTCCCATTGCGGCTGGTAGATACAGTTCGGCGAACTGACATTCGCCAATATTATAAGCTAGCCGCAATGGGCGGACAGGGTATTTTTGTTGCATAGCAAGCCACCTTACAGAAAAAGATACAACAACGAGAGTATACTATAGAATAGACTGTATTGCAAAAACGCTAGGGGCAGATTCTATGTCAACATATCTTGATCTCTACGATTACCGACGCCATGTCGCAGCGATGTACGTGGAGCGGCGTGCAGCGTTGCAGACGGGCGAGAACACTGAGATGGTCTGGCAACGTTGGCGCTTGCGCCGGGATACGCTTTTTCGCGAGCATGCCCAGTCCGCTCTGGACGAGGAGCAGCGGCGTACCTTCCGCAGCCTCGCATATTTCCCGTATCAGCCAACTCTGTGTGTTCCAGCACGTATTGAGCCAGATGTGGGTTCAGCGCCTCTGAGTGTGACGCTAGCCGCCAACGAACAGATGAGCATGACCAGCGTGGCGCAACTGCACTTTAGCATCCAGGGACAGATACATACGCTCACGCTCTACTGGCTGAATATGTACGGCGGCGGTCTCTTCCTGCCCTTTCGCGATGCCACTTGTTCGGCTGAGAGCTATGGCGGCGGGCGCTATCTGTTCGACACCATCAAAGGCAGCGATTTTCTGCCTGTGCCTGGTGCTACTCTCCAGCAATCGTTGTTGCTGGACTTCAACTACGCCTACAATCCCTCGTGCGCCTATAATGACCGCTGGGTGTGCCCGCTCGCTCCACCCGAAAATCGCCTGAACGTTGCGATTAGTGCGGGCGAGAAAAAGTTTCATGGCTAATTCCTAGAGCATCTCAACCAGCCGAGGCAGCGCCAGCCCGGCCTGCTCATGAATAACCGCATCGGCGTGGCTATCCAGGGGTGTTGGGATCAGGTTCACGATCAGCAGAGGAGCTGCGTTCTGGACAGCTAGGCGCGGCAGGTTGGCGGCTGGCGAAACCTTGAGCGAGGAGCCAACCACCATAAACAGATCGCAGCTTTCCGTTAACGCTTTGGCACGTGCTAAAACATCAGCCGGGATGTGCTGACCAAAGAGAATCGTCGCGGACTTGAGGTAGCCTCCACACAGCGTACATTGCGGATCAGCCTCGCCCTGATCGATGCGCACCTGTAACTCCTCCATCGACGAATGTATCCCACACAGCGAGCAGGCCGCTTCCCGCGAGGTGCCATGCAACTCGACGACTCGTGCCGGAGTGTTGCCCGCATCCTGGTGCAGACCGTCGAAGTTCTGCGTGATAATTCCCAGCAGCCTTTGTCGGCGTTCCAACTCGGCCAGCGCGACATGTGCGGCGTTCGGTTGTGCTGCTCTAACTTGGCTCGAAAAGGTGCGCCGTGTCTCCCAGTACTGTCTGCGTGCCTCTGCCTGCGAGATAAACGCGGAATAGTCCACCGGTGGACTCGCCAGCCAAGGTGAGCCAGGACTTCTGAAATCGGGTATCCCCGACTCCGTGCTGATACCCGCGCCTGTGAGCACGACGATATTGTGTGCTTTCCGCAGCAAAGTTACTGCATGGTCCTGCATGCTAAGCGCCTCCTGCTTGACTGTGACTTTATCAGTAGAACATATCTTTGCCGTTCTCTCATGATCGAGCACGTACTAATGTGGCATCGACGTACTTGATGTATTTGTGCGTGTCTTGTTCAACGCCTGGTCGATGTTATAGCAGGCGGTAATCAGCGAAAGATGCGTAAATGCTTGGGGAAAGTTGCCCAGTGCTTCGCCTGTTTGTCCAACTTCCTCCGCGTAGAGGCCGACATGATTGCAATATGTCAGCATCTTCTCCAACATCAGTCGGCCCTCGTCCACACGGCCAGCGCGTGCCAAGCTCTCGGCCATCCAGAAGCTACACGGGCTGAATGTGCCCTCCATTGTGCCCAGGCCATCGTCGGCTGCCTCGGTAGGATTATAGCGGTGAACCAGCGAATCGCTCGTCAGTTCTTTTTGAATGAGGTTGATCGTCGAGAGCATACGAAAATCGGTTGCGCCCGCAAACTTTGTCAGCACCATCAGGAGCGCACTTGCATCGATGGCTTCGCTGCCATAATACTGCACAAAGCTTTTCCGTTTGGGGTTCCAACCCTGCTCCATAATCTGTTCATAGATTTGTCCACTTGTTTCCATCCACTGGACCATCGGAGCAGGCAGGCCGCGCTGACGGGCCAGACGCAGTGCGCGATCAAAGGCGACCCAACACATCAGCCGCGAATGCACGAAGTTTTTCGGACCACCACGAACTTCCCAAATGCCCTCGTCGGGCTTGTCCCAATTCTTCTCTAGCCACTGGAGCAGGCGGCGCAGGTGTTTCCACAGATCATACGAAATAGCATCATAGCGGTTATAGATATAGATGGCGTCCATCAACTCGCCATAGACATCAAGTTGGTTCTGCTTATACGCCCCGTTGCCGACGCGCACTGGCCCACTTTTCCGATACCCTTCCAGGTGATCCAGCGTGATCTCGGTCAGATCGTGCTTCCCATCAATCGTGTACATTGGTTGCAGACTGCCATTCGCTTTTAACTCGTGGCAACGCGCATCCAGCCAGCCCATAAATGCCTCGGCCTCTTGCGTGAAGCCAAGTGTGAGCAGGCTATAGAGTGTAAAAGAGGCATCGCGTATCCACGTATAACGATAATCCCAGTTGCGTGGGCCGCCGATAGTTTCAGGCAGGCTCGTGGTTGCTGCCGCCACAATCGCGCCGGTGGGTGAGTACGTGAGCAGCTTGAGCACCAGGGCTGAGCGGTACACCATCTCGCGCCAGCGCCCAGTATACTGGCATTGCGCGATCCAGTGCCGCCAATAGGTTAACGTTTTCTGGAAGTTTTCTTGATATTCTCCCTTGCTGAGGCGGTGAGGGTAGATATCACTATGTCGCGCACTTTCCAGTACAAAGTGTACGGATTCCCCGGCTTGCAGCGTAAACGTCGCGCGTGCACCTCCCTCACCATCATCCTGCATTTTGACAGTCGAAGAGAGTCCCAGGCAGAGCGACTCACTAGCGAACACTGCGCCATCATCGAAGATATAGACTTGATGGGTATCACGGGCAAAGTTAAAGGCCGGGCGACACACCATCTCAAAGGTCAGGGCACCTCGAACCACCGCGACTGAGCGGATGATATTGTGCTGGTGATCGACTTGGCGACTCAGTTTGACCGGCATAAAATCAGTAATCTCGCCCACACCTTCCGCAGTGAGGAAACGCGTGATGAGAATGTTCGTTTCTGGCAAATACAACTGCTTATGCCCGATCCTCGTATCATTGCTGAACTGCGGGCTGATGCAAAAAGAACCGCCTTTTCCAGCATCGAGTAGCGCCCCAAAGACGCTTGGCGAATCGAAACGCGGGATGCAGCACCAGTCGATTGAACCGTTCTTACCGACAAGCGCGACAGTATGCAGATCGCCAATGATGGCATAATCCTCAATTGGCTGATATTCTTTGGAAGGATGGGGCGCATCTTGTGTTTTCGCTTCAGTCATAGGAGTTTCCTCTCAATTTTAATGATCTCTACCTTTATATATAATACGCCAGCAGGCCAGGAAATAGGGACAGAACATACCTCGATTATACGACATCTGGACCTGCTGCGAATGCTGGTGAGTAACAGAACAGAGTCGCCTGTTGATCGTATATAATAGGTCAGACTTATAAAAATGTGTCTGGATCATTGCTCAATTATTGGAGTGTAATTATGTCGTTACCCATACGTATCCTGGCTATCGATGTCGGCACTGGCACGCAGGATATTCTGCTTTTCGAGAGTGGAAAAACCATCGAAAACAACTTCAAGCTCGTCATGCCATCGCCTACCGTGATTGTGGCTGAGCGCATCAAACATGCGACTGCTCAGGGGCAGCCTATCCTGTTGACTGGCGTGACTATGGGTGGTGGGCCTTGTCACTGGGCTGCACGCGATCATGCCTTGGCTGGTTATCGCGTGGTAGCGACTGAGGAGGCCGCACGCACCTTCGACGATGATCTTACTCAGGTTGAGAAGATGGGCTTTGAGGTGATCGACGAGGCTGAGGGGGCGCGTTATAGGGAAACTGGCGATTTGCTACACATCGAGATGCAAGATTTTGCTGTACAAGCGATCATTGCCGCATTTCAGGCATTTGATATCAGTCCCAAAGTCGATGCTCTAGCTATTGCGGCCTTTGACCACGGGGCCGCGCCTCCCGGCATCAGTGACCGACGTTTTCGCTTCGATTTCATTGAAGAGGCGGTCAGGCGCACGCCCGTGCCCAGCGCTTTCGCCTATCTGGCTGAGCACACACCACCAGCCCTGACACGTCTACGCGCTATTGCCATAAGTGCTGCTCGTTATATTGAACTGAGCAGTTCAGCGCCTACTATTCCGTTGCTCGTGATGGATACTGGCTCAGCCGCCGCCCTGGGTGCTCTGGAAGACCCCCTGGTGCGTGGGCAACGCGAGTGCATTCTCTGCAACATCGGCAACTTCCACACCCTGGCCTTTCATCTGCTCAACGGCCAGATTGTGGGCACCTTTGAGCATCACACTGGCGAAATCACGCGTTCACACTTGGAAGAGATGTTGTGCAAACTCGCCAATGGCACGCTGACCAACGCTGAAGTCTTCAACACCAGTGGGCACGGTGCGTTGATCCTGCCCACAAGTAGTCAGCGTACTGCCGCGTTGCCCTTCCTGGCTGTGACGGGTCCACGTCGCGAATTGTTGCGCGGTTCTGCACTCAAGCCATACGAAGCCACGCCGCATGGGGATATGATGCTTGCCGGGAACTTCGGCTTATTGCGTGCGTTAGCGGATCGTGAACCAAGACTGGCACCAGCAATTGAGGCAGCTTTGTTGCATTGAGCGAGGCAGTCTCACCTAGGGCAGGTTGTATTCGAAGGCTCCTTTGCTCATGTCCAGAATACAGAGCCGGATACCAAAGGGGTCTTGAATCACTGCGCACTTGCCGATGCGGATATTGAACGGCTCGGTTAGGATCGTGCAGCCCTGTTCGGTATATTTCTGGACTGCCGCGACCACATCATCGACCAAGTAGTGGACCTCCACTTGACCGGGAATATTGGCGTCGTTGTGCAGCACAATTTCAACGTCACTATCCTGGAAGAGCAGACCTACTTGGCCTGTCTGTTCATCCCGCCAAACCGGTTTCAGGCCGAAGACATCCGAGTAAAAGTTCATCGCCGCTGGCACATCATTTACGCGTATCATCACGCAATCAATTTTTTTGAGCATACAATCTCCCTTTCAAGATTATCGTTCTCTTCTTAATCTTAATACGCAAGAAAAGTCGGCAAGGATGCAATCTTGAAAGCCTTGCCTAGGTGTTTAGAAGAGATGTGTCGTTGCTGTCTTAGTTATTGGGTGGCCTCAATGGAATGAGGACTTTTTTCGTACGGCTCAGACGTTTCTTGGGTTTGAGATCGTCGGTGGGAGTTTGAGGGAGTTGGACGCGGGCGACTTTTTCGCGGATCAGGGCAATTTGTGAGTGCACGGCTTGGCGGGATTGTTGGAGTGTACGGGCAATATCTGAGGGTCTTGCACTTTGGGTGAGATAACGACAGATGACCGCTTGTTTCTCTGTCAGGCCAACGCCTGGATGGTCCAGGGCTAGCGTTGCCATATCTTCTAGCTCGCCATACCTGCTGCGTCGGTAATCATTGAGATCGTTGGAGGTAAAGAGCCAGCGATCCACCACACGCACACCGGGGATACGTCCCGCCTCTACGAGATGCATAAAATGCCAGTAACTCAGATCGAGATGTTTGGCTGCTTCGTGCGTGGTAAGCATGCCGTTCAAATGCTGCAAGTTATACTGTTGCAGTTCGTCGCTTCTCAGAGCCATGTGAGACGCCTTTCTACGGATTGCCGTATGGTATTGTGTAGGCTTATGCTACTTCGATGTGCTAAGTATACCATGGGTGTCGAGATGATCGCAATACTCAAAACAACAAGCCAACAAGCTCTGGCCAGCCCTACTCTACAGTTGGGTTGGCCAGAGCTTGTTGCGTGTGGTGCCTGGGAGAAAAACTTAGCGTTTGATTGGAAAGAGCTGCTGAAGCTTCATAGCCAGCATCATATCCCCAGCCAGTTTGAGTTTGCCAGTTGCAAAGGCATTCATTGGGTCTAGTTTCCCTTCGCCAATAGCCAGCCAGTCTTGGTCGGCCACGGTAAAGGTGATATCAGCCTTCTCGACGCCGCCGGGGAACAGTTCGCATTTGCCTTCAGCTATTTGCAACGCGTACTTGCCAGCCTCTTCGCCAGTGATATTCCACTGGAAGGTCTTCTTCATGCTGCCAGCAGCACCAGCGTTAAATAAGGTCACCATTGTATCAAAACTCTCGGCGATTGTCATGTCATGTTCTCCTTTGAATTTTCACAGGAAAAAGCCCCTGTTGGCACTGCACTTAGTATAACAGGCAAAAACGAACGCTGTCCAGTTTGCCAGTTAACACTTTTCCATTTTGCTCTTGTTTCTCCACAGGTTCAATGATATCCTGTCCCTGCATTCATCGTCTTTGGCTTCGAGCCAGCTATAGAGAAGGGTCTATCATGGAGAACACTCCTTTTTTGCGCAAAGTGAAGGTAGAGGGCGGCAACCTGCGTTTTAGTTCGGCGCATTTTATTACGTTCGGTGGCAAATGTGAGCGTTTGCACGGTCATAATTACGGCGTGCTGGTGGAGCTAGAGGGCACGCTGAACAAGGATATGCTGGTCTTCGATTTTACGATTCTCAAACAGATTACCCGCGAGATTTGCCGACGTCTGAACCACCGTTTTCTGCTGCCCATGCACAATCCACATTTAGAACTGTCTGAGCAGGAAGAATCGTGGGAAATTCGCTTTGGCACGAAACGCTACGTTTTTCCGTGTGAAGATGTGATTGCCTTACCTATCGACAATTCGACTGCCGAACGCCTAGCCGAGTATATCTGTCTGGAACTGCACCGCGAACTGGCCGCACATCCCACCGACAATCTGCACACGATCATGGTGGGCGTTGAAGAGGCACCAACCCAGATGGCGTATTACCGTATGCCTTTTCGCGCATGAGTAATTATTTTGCAATAATACTGGTTTCATTGCGAGACAACAATCGATATATGGTACACTTGAGTTATGAACAAGACTGATCGTATGTTAGCCATCGTCCTGGAACTTCAGGGCAAGGGACGGCAGCGTGCCGAAGACCTGGCGGAGACATTTGAGACAAGCAAACGGACTATTTATCGGGACATCCTGGCTTTGTGTGAAGCGGGTGTCCCGGTCATCTCCACGCCTGGTCAGGGTTACGCACTCATGCAGGGTTATTTTCTGCCGCCCTTGAGCTTCACAACCGAAGAGGCAACCATGCTGCTGCTCGGTAGTGATTACATGGCCCAGAACTTCGACGCGCAATATCAGGAAGCAGCACAATCGGCCAGCCGCAAGATCGAAGGGGTACTGCCGGAGCGCTTGCGTGGCGATGTGCGCTACCTTCAGCAGAATATCCGCTTTGTTGTACCAGAGACCGTAGGCAGTGGCGTTGAACGTGATACCCTGCAAGCGTTGCGTCGTGCTATTCTCGAACGCATCACCGTGCGCTTTCACTATCATACGCGTTACGTGCAAGACGATCAATCATCGCAGAATACGCGTGAAGCCGACCCCTATGGACTCGTCTATTTCTCCAACGCTTGGCACCTCGTTGCTTACTGTCATCTGCGCCAGGGTTTGCGTAACTTCCGACTCGAACGTATGGAAAATCTAGTCGTGCTCAACCAGACATTTGAACGGCCTGCCAATTTCCAGATGCATACACCCAACGCGCAATCTCGCACCATCGTCGTACGCGCCCTGTTCGATCAAGACGTGGCTCGCTGGGTACACGAGGCGCAACCCCACTCGACAATCTCCACCGAAGCGACTCCTGCTGGTCTGCTCGTGACGCTCGCAATCCGCCAGGAGAGCGAAATTCGCCAGTGGTTGCTCAGTTGGGGCAGCCATGTGCGTGTGCTGGAGCCGGAGTCACTGCGCCAGCAATTGTTGGCTGAAGCCGAAGCGATGATGCGTAATTATCAGAACTAAAAAGCCATTTCGCTACTGACATACAGTTGTCACACGGATCGGTTACACTACTACTATGAAAGAACGACACACAATTGTCGCACATACGCAAAGGAGAAACCGTTCATGGCTACTACACCAACCTTCGACTTTATGCTTATCTACGTTTCCGACCTGGAGGAATCGCTCACATACTTCACACAAACGCTTGGTTTAGTACACAATCCCAGTCAGGATACTCCGAATTTTCGTGGCTTCGTCGGCAGCGAAGGCTCTACTGGTTTTGGTCTTGCCCTGGTAAGCAAGGAAAACAGCCCCGAAGCTCGCCAGCCCGGTACCGTTGAAATGTACTTCAAGACGGACAACCTCGAAGGTATGCATTCGACACTGGCAGATCAAGGCGTGCAGCCAACCGAGATTGCGCATCGCCCCTTTGGCTCAGTTTTCAGCATTCCCGCGCCCGACGGGCATCTGATTACCTTGTTCCGTCCACCTACTCGCTAGCATTTTATTGTTTGTGTGGGTACGCGATCTGCGTGCCCACATTTGCACGTAAAGAGAGGTAGTAACGATGACCATGCAGTTAAAGAAGCTTACACCCAATATCATGGTTGAGAATGTCAAACGCACGAGTACATTCTATCAAGACGTGCTTGGCTTTGAACTTGTCGCAACCGTTCCCCAGGAAGGCGATGCACTCGATTGGGTCATGCTGAAACGCGATAATGTCGAGATCATGTTCCAGTCCAGGGCCAGTCTCAGCCGCGACATTCCCCTGTTCACTGATAAAGCCATCGACGGATCACTGACCTTCCACATTGAGGTGGCAGACATCACGACTCTGTACGCAGCTCTCAAAGAGCAGGTCACGCTTGTGCAGGAGATGCACACGACCTTTTACGACACGCAGGAATTCGCCATTTTGGATTGCAACGGTTTTGTGCTCGCATTCGCTGAACCTGTGTAATAAGTTGCAACAACAATGGGTATATGCCACCAGCATATATCCATTGTTGTTGCAAAAAAACGCTGCTTTACTGATTGCCCGACGTTGCTGGCGGTGCAGGTGGTGTAGGTGGTGCAGTGTTTGACGCTGGTAACTGTGCTTGCAAGCTAGCGACCTGTGCCTGGAGAGCAGCGTTATCGGCACGCAATGTGAGCAGTTCCGGCCCAGTCCAGGCCATGAATACTCCCCGTGCCGAGTTCCATTCCAGGGTGGTCCAGTTGAAGATTTGTTGTACGCCGGAACCCAGGGCGAGATTGCTCTCTTCTAGGGGACTGCGTGCGTTCTCCTCTTGCACGGGTACATTTGCAGTATTCCAGGCATGGGTGAGCACGTAGCGCCGAAAGCCCATCACAACACTGTGTCCATTGGGGGCCGTGAGCGTGATGCCATCGTCGTGCCAGCCAGTAGGAATCGTAGGCACAAAATCGTTCTGGGTAGGATCGAAGCCCACTGGTGGACGCGCTTTCCAGGGCGGCACGACCACAGTGGCGCTGCTCAATTGCAGGCGTTGCGCGTCGTATTTGCGTGGGCCAGGACGCAGCGTACGAGGATCGTTGAGATCGCTCACATTGGCGGCATCGCGCACCAGGAAATTGCCGTCTGCCGCGACGCCTGTCAGAACAATGATGTGGCTGAAGATGGGTTGCCAGGGATAGGGCACGGCACCGCTCAGGGCCAGATCATGAAAACTCGCCTCGGCCCCGGCCACAATCACCGGATAGCCCAGTTTGAGCCAAGCACGCAACATCGACGCATCGGTGCTGGTGGCCTGGAAGTGTAGACCAATCTGCACGATCAGGTCATAGAGTTGCTGCAACGTCATGCCATTCTCGTTGCTGGGCGTATTATCGCCGTCATACTGGGCGTACCATTGCTCAGCCTCGGCGCTCATCTGCGCTGCCGTCTGTGTGGGTGGCTGGCCGACTGGTCCCATCGCTTTGACAATCGCGCACGAGAAGAAGCCACAGGCAAACTGTGTTTTTGCGGGCTGGAACTGGTCAACATCCTGGAACGTGGCAACCTCGCCGCTGGTCGAAAGGGGTAATGTCATGGGGATAGCTCCTTGAAGGTAAATGTCTGCTTCTCAAGCAGTGGGGAATGTTTGGCTACGGGGAAGTTTTTTGTTGGAGAAGATCAAGCGAGCAGACTGGCCCGCTTCTGTATGTAGTATAACAGATAGGTGCAAGAGTGTATCAATTTGTGTGTTCGTTTTCAGAAGGATTTAGATAAAGCGATTACACAACGCATCCTTTAAGAGTATTGCAGCAAGTGTATATAAATGCGAGGATTTTAGGGAGCTTGCCACACGCGGACCGTGCCATCGTTGCTAGCGGAGGCGATGCGCGTGCCATCCGGCGACCACGCGACTGCCCGCACGCTCAACGTATGGCCGTGATAGGTGAAGAGCGGCTTTCCTTGCGTTGCATCCCAGATGTGCACGGTTTTCTCGATGGTGGCTGATGCGGAGGCGATGCGTGTACTATCCGGCGACCAGGCGACAGCATTGACCGGAGTTGTATGGCCGTGATAGGTGAGGATGGCGTTGCCAGTGGTGCTATCCCATACCTGCACGTTGTGGTCGCCCCCAAAGAAGGCATTGCCACTCGCGGAGGCGATACGCGTACCATCCGGCGACCACGCCACGGCATTCACGATATTCGTGTGTGCAAGGGTAAAGATCGATGAGGCTGTCTGCGCATCCCAGACCTGCACCGTCCTGTCCTGGCTGGCGGAGGCAATGCGCGTGCCATCCGGCGACCACGCTACGGAAGAGACCAGGGCTGTGTGTTTGGTGAATGCGATGACAGGATTGCCAGTGGTGCTTTTCCACACCTGTACTAGCTTGTCTTCACTGCCAGAGGCGATGCGCGTGCCATCCGGCGACCAGGCCGCCGTAAGCACTGGTTGTGTGTGACCAGTATAGGTGAGGATGTGTGTGCCCGATGAAGCAGCCCAAATCTGTACAACGTGCTCGCCTGGGAAAAAACTATTGCCACTTGCTGAGGCAATGCGCTGATTGGTATGGGGAGGCGACCACGCCACTGCGTTGATATTCGAGGTATGGCCACGATAGATCAACGGATCAACTCCACTGCTCGCGGGCCAGACCTGTACCGTTGTATCGTCACTGCCAGAGACGATGTGCGTGCTGTCCGGTGCCCATGCCACTGTTACTACCGCGCTGAGATGGCCTGTATAAGTCACAAAGGTATTTCCCGGAGTTGGTTTCTGAGAAATCTCCCAGTATGTCAGCGTGCCACCTGTTGCAGCGAGTCCAATCGCGCCGATTGTACCAAGCAGCAGCGCTCGCCGTGGTATACCACGGCGTACTTTTTTTGATTGCTGAAGCTTGTTTTCCGCCAAGGTAGGAGCATTATAAAATTGTTCAAGCGTAGTCATTGGAGCAGTTGCTAAAGTAGTAGGAGCTACTGCTGTAGACAGCCAACCCTGACTGGCCTGTTCAAAAGCTGTTGAGAATTCCTGTACGCTTGCGAAACGCTGGTGAGGGTCTTTTTCCAGCGCCTTACGTACCACCGCCTCAATAGCCAGCGGCATATCAGGAATATACGTGCATAAGGCAGGTGGATCGGCGTGCAGGTGCTGAGCAGCTATTTCAGCTGTGGTACCCTGAAAGGGGAGGTAGCCGCATAGCCATTCATAAACAATCACGCCCAGCGCATACTGATCGCTAGCTGGACGCGGCTTGCCCTGGATCTGCTCTGGTGCCATATAGGAGAGGGTGCCAATGATGTCTTCTGTTCTCTGCGAGCGCGAATTGTGAGCCATCACTGCAATCCCAAAATCGCTCAAAAGCAGCTCGTTATGCCGCCCCAGCAGCATGTTTTCTGGCTTAATGTCCCGATGGATCAACTTTGCATCGTGCGCACATTGAAGCGCGTCTGCGGCTTGTTGAAGATAGGTACGAAGCATGTCCAGTGGCAAGCGTGTGCCCTTTGGATAACGCTGACGCAACGTCCCATTGAGCGCGTAGCTCATGACAAGAAAAGGCACACCCTGTTCTACCGCAAAATCCAGGATACGTATAATATGAGGATGTTCTAAATGCGCAATCGCACGCGCTTCAGCGAGAAATTGTTCTCTATCCGTGTCAGTCAGGCGTGTTGAGAGCAACTTGAGCGCGGCTTGCGTGCCTAACCGCAGATGCTCGCCCAGATAGACATCAGCGAATCCCCCGTGCCCCAACAGACGCACCAAGCGATAATTCCCCAAACATTGGCCCGTGGAGTCGTCCATGCTCAAAATCTCCCTTTCAGAAGCCAGGTATTTCCTACGTAATGGGTAATGTTGTAGGTGGTCAGGTGAAATATATACATGTTTGACTCTTTCTATTGTACCAGCATAGGCAAGTTTTTTGTTGGCAAGTTTGCAAGGTTGCATA
>JBDTBU010000309.1:0-4398 GCA_039923935.1 Ktedonobacteraceae bacterium
TACACGCGCTTTGTCGCAGGCACCACCGACGATCCCTTTTTCGAGACGCTAGAGCAGGGCATACCGCAATTAGTGCACCAGACCTTACTGTTATGCCAATAGCGTGGGGCGAAGATGCGCAACACCCACATAGACAGCACCATAAAACAGATGCTATAGTTAGCAAAGAATAACGTCTATCGTGCAGAGAGAAAACCCATCAAGGAGGATGCATGGCACACGAGAAAACCAACCTGCTTACCCGTTCGGCCATCGAACTGGCGGGGCTTGTACGCTCTGGTCAGATCAGTTCCCGTGAACTTGTGGAGCAAGCGTTGCAACGCATCGAGGCCAATCAAGATATTAACGCTTTTACGCTGGTGAATGCGGAGAGTGCACTGGCCGCAGCCACTGCGATCAAGCCGGGTGATACTCGTCCATTCGCCGGGGTGCCTATCGCCATCAAAGAACTGGCCCATGTCGCAGGCGAGCGTTTCACACTGGGTTCAGATCTGACAGGCGACTATATCAGTCCCTTTGACGATCACTTCGTGCGGCGTTTGCGCGAGGCTGGCTTTATTTTACTGGGTCGTACCAACTCGCCTGAGTTTGGGATCGTGCCGATCACAGAACCCAGGCGCTTCGGTCCCACGCGCAATCCCTGGAATACCAGCGTGACCTCTGGCGGTTCCTCTGGGGGCGCGGCTGCTGCTGTGGCGGCTGGCATACTACCCCTGGCGCATGGGTCGGATGGTGGCGGCTCGATTCGCATCCCTGCTGCCTGCTGTGGTCTGGTGGGCCTCAAGCCTAGTCGCGGGCGTATTTCCTCTGGTCCCTCGTTGGGCGATTCGTTGTTGAGCACCAATGGCGTGATTACGCGTAGTGTCGCTGATAGCGCGGCCTTGCTGGATGTGCTGGCAGGCTACGAAACAGGCGATGCAACCTGGGCGCCGCCGCCAGAGGAGCCGTTCGCGGTAACTGCGGCCCGTTCGCCTCGCCGTCTGCGCGTGGCTATGACCGTCGCCTCACCGCTTGGCACGCCCGTTGATCCCATACACATTCAGGCGGTCCATGACACCGCGAAACTGCTAACCTCACTCGGTCATACAGTTGAAGAGCATATGCCAGAGGGGATGCAGACGCGTGACCTGTTTCACGCCTTCAATGTGGTGTATGCAGCCGGCATCTCTGCGAGCATTGAATACGCGGCTAGCCTGAGTGGGCGTGCGATAAATGCAGAGAGTGTGGAACGTCTATCATGGGGCTTCTATGAATATAACAAGTCACTCACCCCTGCTCACTATGTTGCGGCAGTCTCGCGTATTCAGCGGCAAGCACGCCTCATCATATCGTCCTTTGCCCCCTTCGATGTCTTGCTCACCCCTAGCCTCGGCCAACGTCCACTACCCATTGGCACGCTGGATATCAACAAGGACTGGCGGAGCGAGTTTACCAAGTCGGGAGCTTTTACGCCCTTTACCGCTATCTGGAACACGACGGGCCAGCCAGCCATCTCGCTGCCACTGTATCACAGCGCGGACGGCTTGCCCATTGGCGTGCAGTTCGTCGGACATCCGCTGGCCGAGGGATTGCTGCTCTCACTGGCCACCGAACTGGAAGCAGCGCTCCCCTGGGCTGAGCGCCTGGCACGTCCCTAAGCGTAAGTCGCCTATGCTTTGTCGGAGGGGAAACATCCGTTATGCAGCAACCGCTTAACATACGTTGCCATCTGCCGAGGAGGATAAGCGAGATCGTTCTCTAGCCACCAAGTGGTTGTGCTGATAACTGTGCCCGCGCAAAATTGAGCGAGCAGGGGAATCGGCACAACCGTCGCAGGAAGACCCTTGGCGGCTTTATTCAGCCTGATTTCACACAGTTCAACGAGATAGGCACGCAACAAACTCTGAAACTTGCCGATCCCGTCGCCACACAACATCAAGCGGTAAAAACGCTGATGCTTCTCTACATGCTCGAAAAAACCAATGAAGACAAGTGGCGCGTCCTCAGCTAGAAACGCATCCGGTGGCACGTCTGCCTCTGCTGCCAGTGTCGCGTAAATTTCCCGCATACCTTTGAGCAACAAATGGTATTTATCCTCGTAATGTTTGTAAAAAGTGGTACGATGGACCATAGCCCGTTCGCAAATCTCTGTGACGCTGATCGCCTCAAATTCTTGTTCTGCCAACAAGGCCATCAATGCCTCCCAGAGTAATTTATGGGTGCGCCTGACGCGCAAATCCCCAGGCTCTTTGCTGCTATTCATCGACAATTGCCGCTCCTTTGTCGTGTATGCTACATTGTAGCTCTGTTTGTGTCTTGACCCCACGCTGTTTTTCTTACTATACTTAAAAGAGCTACAAAAGTACAGATACGCGACGCTCTGTCGAAGAAATAACCACATTTTGCACTGAATGGAGAACAAACGATGTCAGAATTGAGCGATCTTGATTTATTCTCACCCGCTGCTAAGGCCAATCCCTATCCCGCCTTTTCGCTGGTGCGTACGCAAGACCCAGTCCACCGCCTGGAGATGGAGGGAGAGCAGGGAGCCTGGCTGATTACGCGCTATGAAGATGCGCTAGTAATTCTGAAGGACCAGCGTTTCATCAAGGATTTCCGCAAACTTATGACCCCTGAGCAATTGGAGCAATCGCAGGGAAATCTCCACTCTATGGCGAATATGCATATGCTCAGCTTCGATCAGCCGGACCATACACGTTTGCGTGCTCTGGTCAACCTCTCGTTTACGCCGCGTCTCGTCGAGCAGTGGCGTGAGCGCATCCAGACCATTACCGATGAACTCATCGACGCGATGCAAGCGCAAGACGCAGCAGAGATCGACCTGATCGACGCCTTCGCTTTTCCACTGCCGATTATGGTTATCACAGAGATGCTCGGCGTGCCTTCGGAAGATAGTCTCAAGTTCCGTGCCTGGTCGAATGCCCTGCTTGATGTAGGAAATGATCCTGCGGCATTCGAGCGCGTGCAGGGGCAAGTGATCGAGTTCGCGATGTATCTGCAAAATCTGATTGGCATCAAACGTGAGCAGTCCACCGACGACTTGATTGGCCGTTTGATTCACACCGAGGCCGATGGGGATAAGCTGGATGAGATGGAACTGATGGGTATGATCTTCCTGTTGCTGGTGGCAGGCCATGAAACGACGGTCAACCTACTTGCCAATGGCATGCTGGCGCTGCTTCAGCATCCCGACCAAAGACGCCTGCTGCAAGAAGACCCCACGCTCATTAAGGTCGCCATCGAGGAGTTCTTGCGTTTTCACAGTCCCGTTGCTATGTCTACGAATCGTTGGGCCAGTGAAGATCTCGAATTTGGCGGTAAGCAGATGCGTCGGGGTGATTCCGTGCTCCTAAGCCTTGCTGCGGCCAATCATGATCCGGCAGAGTTCGCTGAACCAGACGAACTGGACCTCACGCGCAAAGAGAATCGCCATCTGGCCTTCGGTATGGGCATTCACTATTGTCTCGGCGCTCCACTAGCGCGTATGGAGGGCCAGATCGCGATTAATACACTGCTACGTCGCTTGCCCAATATGCGTCTGGCTGTGGCACCAGAGAAGCTTGTCTGGCGGCCCAGCATGCTGCTGCTCGGCCTAAGCAAGCTGCCTGTGACGTTGTAATTTCCCATCCCATATGTCGGGTGCGACACATCGGGGAATAAGCAGGCAAACGCCTGGCTCATTCCCCGATGTGCTGTGTTCGCCCGTTGCTCTCTGCGATGCAATCGTGTTATAGTAGCGCCATGTTAGAAATACGTTTGGATACACACATTCAGGATTTTCATTTAGACCTCAGTATTTCTACGGAAGTGGGCAAAACGACGGTCCTGCTAGGAGAGAGTGGCGCAGGCAAAAGCATGTTGCTTCGGCATGTGGCAGGTCTTTTGCATCCGCAAATCGGCCATATTTCACTAGGGGAGATGGTCTATTTTGATAGTGCGCAACGGATTGCGCTTTCTCCACAAGAGCGCCCTTTTGGCTATGTATTTCAGGATTACGCACTTTTCCCTCATTTGACGGTCTTCGAGAATGTTGCCTTTGGTTTGCGTGCACAGCATCTTCCGCGCAAGCAGATTCTTCAGCAGGTGGGAGAAGCGCTTGAACAAATGAATGTCGAAGGGTTACATCGGCGGTTGCCTTCGCAGTTATCTGGCGGACAACAACAGCGTGTCGCTCTGGCGCGGGCACTTGCGCTACGTCCAAAACTCTTGTTGCTGGATGAACCGCTTTCCGCGCTCGATATACAGACGCGTCGTGAAGTTCGCCAACACTTACGCCGTCTGCTCTCCGATGTCACGATCACGACCCTGTTCGTGACCCATCAATACATGGATGCTCTGCTATTCGGGCAAGACATTATTGTGATTGACCACGGGCATATCATTCAACAAGGACAGCAC
>JBDTBU010000310.1:0-23341 GCA_039923935.1 Ktedonobacteraceae bacterium
TGTTCAGGGGTGAGCAGCCAGCGACTAACGCCGGAGGGATGAGGTAACGGCAGGAAGTACATGCCCTCGTGTTCGTGAGAGGTACCAATGATCTGGTCCAACCGCGTTTTGCCACAAAAGGTTTCGATAGCCATGCTGCCAACGAGCAAGACCACCTGGGGACGCAGCAGGCGCAGTTCGGCATCGAGATAGGGGCGGCAGAGCGCGAGTTCCGCTGGCGAGGGCCGACGATCCCCATTACCCGTAGAGCTGCGGCCAGGATCGCAACGGGTGAGCGAACTGAGATAGGTGTGATCGTGCAAGTAGCCAGATGGGAAGCCTGCACGCTCCAGCCATTTTTGCAGGATGCCACCGCCGGGACCACTGAACGAGCGCCCATGCGCTACCGAACGGTGGCCGGGTGCCTGGCCGATCACCATCAAGCGATCCCCTAACTGCCCGTTTACCAATGGACGCGCCGCCGGGATATAGCCTTGTTCCTGGCACAAACGGCAACTCAGGATACGCTCTTGCAAGACGAGCAGCTCGGTGGCTCGTTCGTTCTCTGGCAGCTTAGACATCGGTCTTTGGTTGCACGGGTGCCGCCATCTCTGGATGGGCGTGCTGATAGTGGCTGGACAGGCGGTGATACTTGCCGCGATAATAGAGCAGCGGTGACTGTTGTTCATCTACTACCGGGGTATGCCCGTTGTTACTGGCATGGGTGGGCGCATCGGCTGGAGCGGGCACTGTGCTCTGCTCGCTGCTCACGTCTGGCACAAAGAACACATGACCATCGTAACCCATAGCCTCAACCTGCCCCAGAAAAATCACATGATCGCCACCGGGATATTCAGCCGTAATACGCGCATCCACAAAGCCCATTACACCCTCCAAAATCGGCGCACCAGTCGCAGCACGAGAGTGTTTGGCCTGACAAAAGTAGGTGTAACGTTCATCAGAGGATGTGGCGAAACAGTTGGAAAGCGCCTCTTGCTCCTGTGTCAGAATGTTGACCGCAAAAACGCCACTTTCACGGAAAAAGGGTAGGGCTTGGCTACGCACATCGACGCACACCAACACCAGCAACGGGTCCAGTGAGACGGAGGCGAATGAATTGACGGTCAATCCGGCAATGCCTGTTTGACTACGCGTGGTCGCAATGGTGACTCCTGTGGCGAATTGCCCCATGACCTTGCGAAAGAAATCAATATCTAAAGCCATGTACAAACGTGTCCTTTGAAATTCGATAGAGAGAAATGCTAGCTGTCTGCGCTTGCTTTGTAGTATAGTGGCTTGACTCATCTTGTCAACTGACCTTTCGGACAGGATTAGTCGATTAGTCGATGTATTTGACAATCATCAATCTGGTCGCATATACTGCGTGAAGAAAATTCTTTCGTGTTTGACCGGGTGGTCCGCCCTTTGCGGTGGACAGAATAGGGAAGTCGGTGCAATTCCGACGCAGTCGCGCTACTGTAACTGGTGAGCTGCTTAGTACATATATGCCACTGTCCTGTTGAGGATGGGAAGGCCCACTAAGCCGCGTTTGGAGCCAGAAGTCAGGAGACCTGCCCGGTGAATGTGGTGTATGCTCATGATCCTTCGCGTTAAGAGGAGCGAGCTGCCGGGCCATGCTGTCTTTGCCATGTCTCTGCTGATCCCCCATTCCGTGCAGGTAATGGCGAACGTTTAGCCTGTCTCGGAGGTTCATCATCCTGCAATTTTCACCGACATATCTCATAAAACGCCTGCAAATGCTACCAGCTTGGCTGATCCTGCCGCTATTACTGCTCTTTTTGCTGATCTCAGTCGCATTAGGAGTTAGCTTCGGAGCAACACCGATCCCGTTAGGCACGATTGTGCGCGTCCTGTTGAATGGAACGGGACTCTTCCATTTTGCACGTCAATGGGACTCTTCAACTGAAACGATTATCTGGCAGTTGCGTTTGCCGATTGTGGTCGGGACAGCCCTGGTCGGCGCGGCTCTGGCAGTGGCAGGCGCACTCTTTCAGGCAATTTTGCGTAATCCCCTAGCTGATCCCTTCTTAATCGGCACCTCTTCGGGTGCAGCTTTGGGCGCGGCTATTGCCTTTATATTGCCATTCAATACCGTGACGGCCTATGGTGCATTTTTCCCGCTTACTCCGCTTTTTGCTTTCGTCGGGGCTATTGTCACTATCTTTGGCGTCTACATACTAGCCCGCTCAGGCGGTGAGACCCCTGTAGTGACGCTGATCCTGGCGGGTGTGGTCATCAACGCAGTGCTTGTTGCGGCACAAACGGCGCTTTTGACGTTGGCTCCGCACAGCCAATTTGGGGGCATCGAAGCCTTGTTTATCTGGCTCTCTGGCGGCATCTCTGTCGTGGGCTGGCCTCCAGTGCTGATCGTGGCTGGACTGATTGTGCCGGGCATTGTGCTGGCGTGTAGTCTGGCTGGCGTGCTGGACGCCTTTGGCCTAGGAGAAGAGAGCGCGGCCTATCTGGGGCTGCACGTCGAACGCTACAAACTCCTGGTGATTGCTCTGGCTTCGCTGATTACGGCGGCTGCCGTCTCTATTAGCGGGCTGATCGGCTTTGTGGGTCTGGTGACTCCGCACGTGATGCGCCTGTTGTTGGGACCACGCCACCATTTGCTCCTGCCCGCCTCGGCCTTTGGGGGAGCAATCTTCCTGGTCCTGGCCGATCTGCTGTCACGCGTAGTCCTGGCACCTGATGCATTGCCTGTTGGCATTTTTACCGCTTTAGTTGGTGCGCCCTTTTTTCTGATTTTGCTCAAGAATAGCAAGCGAGTCTATCGATGGTAAAGCTTTCTCAATCTCCCAACGCGCACCAGCCAAATGCGTCGTCTACGCCCTTCATTCAGGTGGAAGACCTCACTTTTGGCTATGACAAGCAGCCATTATTCTATAGCATACAAGCTCGTGTCGAGCACGGCGAGATGGTGGGTCTGCTCGGTCCCAACGGCTCCGGCAAGACAACCCTCTTGCGCTTGCTCAGTGGCCTGCTACGAGCGCCAGAAGGGCGTATTTTGCTGGATGGCCGCGACCTAGCCACGTGGGGACGCCGTGGCATCGCGCAACAGATCGCAGTAGTACCACAAGAATTGCAGGTACCATTTGCCTTCACGGTTGAACAGATGGTAGCCCTTGGCCGCACACCTTATATTAACCTGTTTGGCACACGCACCAACCGCGACCACGAGATTGTGCGCGAGGCTATGGAAGCCGCCGAAGTCGTTGTCCTAGCTGAACGCGTCTTCAACGAACTGAGCGGCGGCGAACGTCAGCGTGTCATGGTTGCCATGGCGCTTGCGCAACAACCGCGCCTATTGTTGCTCGATGAACCCACCTCACATCTTGACATCAAGTACCAGATCGAGATGCTTGAACTGGTACGGCGTCTCAACCGCGAGACTGGTGTGACGGTGATCGCAGCCCTGCACGACCTGAACTTGGCAGCTCGCTATTTCCCACGATTGCTGCTCTTCCAACGTGGCATCGTCGCCGATGGTGGTCCGGCTGAAGTGTTAGAGCCGCATCTGTTGCAGCGCGTCTATGGTGTGAGCGTACAGGTGGGCGTGATGCACGGCGCGGAACATCTGAGCGTGTTACCACCGGGCGATCCTGCACTGGTAGAGGATGAGGCGCGGGAGCCAGCCCTGGTACATGTCATGGCTGGCGGTGGCTCTGGTGCGCTCGTCATGCGTGCTCTGGCCGATACTGGTATCATCTTCAGCGCGGGTGTCTTAAACATCGGCGATAGTGACCATACCCTGGCTCTGCGCCTAGCTGGTGAGGTCATCACCGAACAACCCTACGCACCTATCTCCGAAACTACCCGCCAGCGTTTGCACGAACGCCTGCAAGCAGTCGCGCTACTGATTGTCTGTCCCATGCCCATCGGACCAGGCAACCTGGCGCTTTTGCAGGAAGCCCTGGCCGCACGTCAGCGCAACATTCCCGTGCTTTTGCTGCTCCCAACGAGCCATTCACATCTCCCAACCATCGACAAGCCTGATCCAGAGGCGCTCGCACAACTCCTGAACACGCCAGAACGCGATTATGCTTTTGGCGAGGGAGTGTTGTTGTTGCGCCAATTAGTAGAGGCTGGTGCCCGCGTAACTGTGAGTATTAGCGAGACGGTGGAGTGTGCCCGGCAGCAGATCGCTAGTAGATTGTAGCTATTTCTTGTCTCTGCCTCCTTTTTTGTGTTACCCACTCGCCTGATAATGTAACCTTCTCCGTATAGAAACATAGTGGAGCTTTTTCTTAGCTTTAGCAGAGCTATGCTTGCTGAATAGTTCGAGGCGCTAGGAATATTCGTATATTTGACAATGCTAGCATTACATTGTAATATCGATGTAGTGGTGCTATCCGCATATTGTACCGTCCCTTTTTCGGCAAGCGAAATCGGCAGTTGCGCTAGAAAACACATTCTCTCGCGCATCTGTTTGCATAATATGAACGTGCGTGTATTTATCAAACAGAGATTGCAAATCAGACTTTACACGCTGTGACTCTGCGATCTCCTATAGCAAATTGCTGGAGGGAACCCTACCATGCGTTCTATTACTCAGCACCTCGTTAGAGGCATACCTACGCGCAATGCGGCGCGGGGCACGCTTCCAGTCCTTGTCATTCTTTTTACACTGTTGCTTGCAGCTTGCGGTGGACCGGCTCAGACAAGCACCACACAACACTCAAAGTTTGGTGGCGCACTAAAAGTCGGGTTGAGCGCGGATATCATCACGCTGGACCCCTTGAAGTCCACTTCGTTCTATGATCGTCAGGTCATGCTGAACATCTATGACACCCTGGTGAGAATTGATGCGCAGAACAACCCCCAGCCAGATCTGGCAACGTCCTGGACGTACAACACACCCACTGATCTGGTCTTTACCTTGCGTACTGATGTGAAGTTCGCTGACGGCACAGACTTTAGCGCGGATACTGTCGTCACCAACATCAACCGCATTCTCAACGATCAGACCTCACCGCGTTTCAGCGAAATCTCCACCGTCAAATCAGTGAAGGCCATCGACCCGTCCCATGTACGTTTTACTCTAACCAAGGCGTTCTCACCCTTGCTGGCCGCATTGACGGATCGTGCCGGGATGATGCTCTCGCCAACAGAGTTGCAAAAGCTGGGTGAGTCGGCTGTCGCGAATACCCCCAGTAACGCTGGGAGCGGCCCCTTTATCGTAAGTGCATGGATAAAGGGCGATCATCTCACCGTCAAGCGCAATCCCCATTACTGGCAAAAAGACGATCAGGGAAACGCATTGCCCTACTTGGATTCGATCACCTATCGCCCCTTTACCGATGGAACTGTAGAGTTTACCAACCTGAAAACAGACACCATTAACGTGGCCGATGGGGTCAATCCGAACGATGTGCCTCAGGTTAAATCCGATCCTAACCTGATCTACAAGCAGATCCCATCCCTGAGTTTTGCTGGGATCGAACTCAATGTGACTGCGCCGCCGCTGGATAATATCCATGTGCGCCGGGCTGTGGCTTGGGGCGTCAATCGCGATGAGATCCTCCATAACATAGCCAAAGATATAGGCGTTGTGGCGCAGGGACCAATCGCTCCCAGCAGTTGGGCCTTCAGCAACAGTTTTACGCCCTTCCACTATGATATCAGCCAAGCCAAGGCCGAACTCCAAATGGCGGGCCTCACCAGCGCTACTATCACGTTGAAGACTGTCAGCGGCTCGCCTCTGGCCCTGGAGCAAGCGCAGTTCCTTCAATCAGAGTTGCAACCAGCTGGAATTACGGTCAATATCGTGCCGGAAACCTTTGCCACACTGCTCAGCGATACGCAAACGCATCACTTCCAGGCAGCTATTCTCGGCTGGAGCGGACGCCCGGACCCGGACGGCAATATATACTCCTGGTTCCATACTGGCGGTGGCAATAACAATATGGTCTACTCCAATCCGCAGGTCGATATGCTGTTGGAGCAAGCGCGGGCTACCTCTGACCAGCCAACACGTATTAAGGATTATCAGCAGGCTGAGATGCAGCTTGTCAGTGACGCCTCGTATGTGTTTCTCGGACATGGTGTGAGCATCCAGGCAAGTTCCAAGAAGGTGCAAAACTTCCTCCTCTTGCCCACCGGGATTATGGAATTTGCCAGCGTCTACCTCAATTCGTAAGTGTTCTGTTTCTCTGGGAACCCTTCAATGGTGTTCCCAGAGAAGCTTATGACTCCAGAGGAGCGTCTAGATGTTTGTCTATATCCTGCGACGACTGCTCTTTATGCTGCCAGTTGCCTTGCTCGTCTGCTTTCTGACGTTCATGCTGATCCACTTGATCCCTGGCGACCCGGCGCGTGTGCTCCTGGGTGAGGAGGCCACTCCTCAGACGGTTTTGGCCTTGCAACGCCAGCTTGGCCTGGACAAGCCCATTCCAGTGCAGTTTGGCATCTGGTTTGTACAGCTTCTTCATGGCAATTTAGGCGATTCCATTCAATTACAGCAACCAGTGGGTCAAGCGCTATTGCAGCGTTTACCGGTGACACTGGAATTAGGGTCGTCGGCACTGCTCTTCTCCCTGATCCTCGCGTTGCCCTTGGGAGTGCTTACGGCAACTCGCCGCGATAGCTGGGTGGACTGGCTGGTCAATGTCTCCAGTCTGCTAGGCACGGCGATTCCTAGTTTTGTGCTGGCTCTGCTACTAATTTTCGTGTTTGCGGTGGCCCTGCGGATTTTCCCGCCAGGTGGCTATGTACCATTTGGCGACGATCCTCTGAGCAATTTGCGCGACCTTATACTGCCAGTTATCGCGCTCAGCACGGGAGCTGTTGCGGTGAACCTGCGCCAGATTCGAGCCGGTATGATAGAAGTCATGGAGCAGGATTATGTGCGTACTGCGCGGGCCAAAGGTCTTTCAGAACGACGGGTGCAATATGTGCACGCTCTGCGCAACTCGCTGATCCCTGTGCTCACTATCGTAGGATTGCAGATCGGTGCGATTCTGGGTGGTACCGTGATCACCGAGACGATTTTCCTCTGGCCAGGTATTGGAAATTTAGCTGTGACTAGCATCTTCTCGAAAGATTACCCAGTCGTTCAAGGAGTGGTGCTGATCGTTGCTTTTTCCTATATGCTAACCAATTTATTGGTTGATCTCTCGTACGTGCTCTTTGATCCGCGTATCCGTCTCAGTAAAGCATAGCAGCGATTATGCGTATACTACAGGGAGCAGATCTCTTCAGTACCTGATATCTGCTCTCGGCAGGAGAAGTTTATGGCGATACCAAACGAATTTCGTGAAGAAGTTCCAGTGATCGAACTTCAAGCAGTGGTAACTGGAGTTGCTCGCTTCACGCAAACCCTGAGAGAGTTGCGCCGAGACCCGCGCTGGTGGCTTGCATTAGTGCTGCTAGCGTTTGTCCTGGCCGCCATCTTTGCGCCCCTAGTTAGCCCGTATGATCCACTGCTCTATCATCCAAGCATTGCCGAACAGGCACCCACGTGGGCGCATGTACTCGGCACCGATGCCTTGGGTCGTGACCAGTTGAGCCGTGTGATCTGGGGCACACGCATCTCGCTCTCCATTGCTGTGTTTTCCATTCTGTTGGGCGGGACGTGTGGAACACTGCTGGGGTTAATGGCGGCCTACTTCAAAGGTGGAGTAGATCAGGCTGTGACCATTCTCGTAGATGCACTGCTGGCTTTCCCAGGCTTAATTTTGGCACTCGGAATTGTGGCCGCGTTGGGACCAAGCTTGCTGAATCTCGCCGGGGCTATTGCTGTTGGGAGTATACCCGGCTATGCCCGTCTCGCACGAGGCCAAGCCTTGAAAGTTGCGAGCCAAGACTATGTGCTGGCTGCGGTGAGTACGGGGACGCGTTCGTGGAAGATTATGCTCAAGCATATCTTCCCTAACATTTTTAGTACACTGCTTGTGCAGGCCACACTCTCTATCTCCTTCGCGATTCTCTTAGAATCTGCGCTTAGTTTTCTCGGCCTGGGCATATCACCGCCGACCCCAGAGTGGGGCGGCATGATTACCGACGCGCAACCATTTCTGGCTAGCGATCCCTGGATGGTGGTTGGCCCGGCCCTGGCTCTCGTCGTGATCTTGCTGTGCCTCAACTTGGTAGGTGATGCTCTGCGTGACCGACTCGATCCCAGAGATGCCCAACGCATTAATATTAAATCGATGTAGTAGAGCTACATAAGAGAATGTAGGAGCCGGAGGCTAGCTCATAACCTGGATGAACCCAGCAACCTCCGGCTCCGTTTCTCTCCCGTCGTATGTTCTCTCCGACACAGCCAAAGAGAGACAAATGGCTCACGACCACCCATGAGAACTCTTCCTCAACACCACAGGAGATACTATCCCCTTCAACCTGCCTGGGGAGTATATCTATCAAAAGTATAATACATGAGTATACATCGAAAATCATTACCCTGGTACTATACCATTGACGATTGATGATGGTACCAGGTATACTGTAACCATCGACACACGAACAGCCACACGTGCTGACGGGTCGGTGGGAGCATCCATGAGATACCTCGGTACCATGATGATACTCCAGCGTTGAAAGAGTACTACAGACCTATGCATCAATGACGCATGGTCCTGGTACTTGTAGATACACAATTAGGTAGTTCATCTGGTTACACGCGAAAACACAAAGCCTGGAAGAGGACAAGCCCCCAGTGGTTGTCTCCGGTCCCCATTTCGCCCCAGCGAGAAGCGCATCACACAAGCCGATTGGCGGTGATTCCTTCCTCACAACGCTGAGCTAGCCTTCAAGACTGAACAGCATTGCAGAAAGGTTTTTACAGACGATGAAGAATATGAATAATAAGACCAACATCCAGCTTACCGGTTCTACTGATGTCCGCAATAGCAAAAAAGTTTCACGCATCCGCATGGCCTTGGCAGGTACGGGTGTCACCAGCGCACTGTTGCTGGGTGGTTTGTTTGGGGCTACTGGTCTGGCTCACGCGGCCCCGAAGCACGTGGTGAAGAGCAGCACTGCTGCTACACAGATGACCACGCTGAGTGCGCGTTCAGAGCAGATGACCACGGCTCCCATGTCCTATAGCATGAATGCGTCGTACCAGGATGTGGCGCGTCAGGCGGCGTCTGCGGCTGGTATTAGCCCCGATCTCTTTGTGCGGCAGATCCAGCAGGAGAGTGGCTTTAATCCCGGTGCAACCTCACCCGCCGGTGCTGTTGGCATTGCACAGTTTATGCCTGCCACGGCTGCTGCGATGGGTGTGAACCCCTACGATCCTACCAGTGCCTTGTACGGTGGTGCACGCTTGATGGGCCAGTTGTCCAATCAGTTTGGTGGCAACTACGCCAAAGCTTTGGCAGCTTACAATGGTGGCCCTGGTGCAGTACAGGGTGCAGTCAACGCGGGTGGTGGTAACTGGATCAACTTCGTGCCGACTGAGAGCCGCAACTACGTTAACATCATTATGGGCTAAGCTCGTTCAGAGCTAGACATGCGGGAATCAGCTTCCCTCAAGCAAAAGAAGAGCAATCCCGTTGCTGAAAATTTCAGCAACGGGATTGCTCTTCTTTTGCTTGACAAACATTCCAGAAACGTCTATAGTAGTAGTGAACACTACTACTATAGAAAAAGGACCAAGAAGTATCGTGGCAGCATCGAATATTGAAGAGATGAAACGCTTGGGCTTCACAGGCGTAGAGGCCCAAATCTATATTTTTCTGCTGCAATATCCCCATGCGACTGGCTATGAGGTCAGCAAAGGCATGGGGGTGCCGCGTGCGAACGCCTACCAGGCTTTAGAGACGCTGCTGGCCAAAGAGTCTGTGCTCGCGGTGAGCAAAGATCCTGTGCGCTACACGGCTGTGCCACCGACTCTCCTGCTACGGCGTATTCAAGAGGAGACCCGCCAACGCTGTCACGAGTTGGAAGAGCAACTGACCGCATTGGAAAAGCCAGAGACGATAGGCCATTTTTGGGAGTTACGCGAGCAGGGCCGCATCGAACAACGCATGCTCGAACTGATCAACACGGCTACACAACGCATCGCGGCTAGCCTGTGGGTGGAAGATCTGCATCGGCTCACCAAGCCTCTCCAAGCGGCCCGCCAACGTGGCTGTACTATTATCCTCAACCTCTTCGGTGAGGCCAGCGTTGATTTCGCGACTATCTATCGCCACGAAGGCCCTGAGAAGGTTGTCGGCGGCCATGTTGTGGCGCTGGCGATAGATTTTACCGAGGCTCTGGTGGCCTCGCTGGATACCCCTGCAACGGGGGTGGTGACGCACAATCGCACGCTGGTGCGCGTCGTAGAGAAACTGATCCGCGACGATGCCTATCTCGCATCAATCTATGAGCGCTTCCCTGACGAACTCGAAGCAGCGTTTGGGCCACATCTAGTGGACCTGCGGCGGCGTCTGTTGCCGGAAACTGACGCTGCACAGTTAGTAGCAATTACCACATTGGGATCGAAGTCTGTAAGTTTGCCCTCCGGTTTGAAATAAAGCGTATCATAGTTTTTGAAAGTAGCTATTAAGGAGCATTCAATATGTCTGGAAATGTTACAGTTGTGGTTGGCATGCAGTGGGGAGATGAAGGGAAGGGCAAGATCGTCGATCTGCTCAGCGAGAAGGCGGATGTGTGTATGCGCTTCCAGGGCGGCGGCAACGCGGGTCATACTGTGGTCAATGCGTACGGTGAATTCAAACTCCACCAAGTGCCCTGTGGTATATTTCATCCCGCATGTGTGTGCATTATGGGCACCGGAACCGTGATTGATCCGCTAGCCCTCCTCGAAGAGATGGATGGGCTGACTAGCCAGGGCGTAGCTGTGGCTCAACTGCTGCTGTCAGATCGTGCCCATGTGGTTATGCCCTATCATAAACTGCTAGACGAGGTGGAGGACACGGCGCGTGGTGCATATCGCGTGGATACGACCAAACGCGGTATCGGTCCCGCCTACACCGATAAAGTGGCGCGTATTGGCCTGCGCCTACAAGATTTGTTTCACGAAGATGTTTTGCGTGCGAAGCTGGAAATTCTCTTACAACGTCATAATACGCTACTCACGACACTCTATGGGCAAAAGCCGTTTGAGAAGGAGCCGCTTGTTGAGCAAGGTCTAGCTTGGGGCAAGCTGCTCAAAACACGCACTATAGATACAGTACCGTTGCTACGTGAGGCTTTGAAAGCAGAGAAACACATCCTGTTAGAGGGCCAGTTAAGCGCCATGAAGGATATCGACTGGGGTTCGTATCCGTTCGTGACTGCCTCTTCGCCCACAGCAGCGGGTGCGGCAGCGGGTGCAGGCATTCCGCCGCGATTGCTGAGTCGCATCGTTGGTGTCGCGAAAGCGTACAGTACACAGGTAGGCACGGGACCGATGCCCTCAGAGTGTAAAGACGCCTGGGGCGATAAGCTACGTCAACTTGGTGGCGAGTTTGGCTCAACAACAGGCCGCCCGCGCCGTACTGGCTGGTTCGACGGCGTGGTGACACGCTATGTCGCTGAGATCAACGGTTGCACCGAGCTGGCAATTACCAAATTGGATGTGCTGGATACACTGGCCGAGATCCAGGTGTGTGTGGCGTATCGCTATCGAGGCGAACGGATCGACGATTTGCCTGACCCGCTGATTCACGAGCAGTGTGAGCCAATCTACGAAACGCTGCCCGGCTGGCAAACGTCCACGCAGACGGCGCGTACAATGCAGGATTTGCCGCGCAACGCTCGCGTCTATCTTGATCGTTTGACCGAACTTGCGCAGACGCCCATTCACAGCGTCGGTGTTGGCCCACACCGCGAGCAGACCATTTTGGCCTGAGCAGGTGTAAGCAAACATGACCCATCCCTATCCAGAACCTTCGGCGCTGAATAAAGATGGGTCATGCCACAGAGTTACGCGAGAGGTGTTGCCTCAACCGGCTTGCTCTCGACATTTTGTCTCTCAGGCAACGCTTTTTTCCGCCAGGGCCAGCCAACCTGTTCGCACAGATAGCAGAGGACTGAGAAGAACACCGTAATCAGGGTGGCGTGCAAGACCCCAGCGAGCATCTGTCCGGCGGTCAGAACGTTCAGTATGCCACTGATAGCCTGTAAAGTGATGAAGATAAAAGCTAACCAAGCACCCCACACGAGGCTACGCTGCGAGCGGTATCGACGCACAATCACCACCAGAAGGCCGAGGATCAGCAGCCAGAGCAGACCAGCAGCATACCGATGGAACACCTGAATACCTGCTAAAGATGTGAAATTTGGCAAGTATGTAGAGCCGCAGCCAGGAAGTTCATACCCGCAGGCTGTGACTGCCCCAGTATGCTCCACCAGCGCACCTGTGTAGACCACAAGATAGGTGTACACCGCCAATCCCCAGACCGGCAACTGCAACTTCCGTAGATCGAGCAGCGGTTCAGCGGTTTTTTCTGCCGGTTCACGCTCTATCTGGAAAAGGCGAATAGTCAGCAGGATCACGCTGGCGAACGCGATCAGAGCGAGGCCAAAATGAACAGAGAGAATCCAGGGAAATTCGAGCGTGCCCTCGTAGATCACGGTAATAGCCCCTAATGCGCCCTGCACAACGATAAACAGCAGGCTGAGAAAGGCATAGAGTTTGACGCGGAAATCTTTCCGATACATCCACCAAGACCAGATAGTTAGCACAAGCACCAGAAAGCCGTCCAAGCTCGACATGACGCGGTGGCTATACTCAATCAGGCCAGCGACGGTAAGCGTGCCAGGAATAATCTGACCGTGGCAGAACGGCCAGGTATTGCCGCAGCCTTTGCCAGAGCCAGTCGCAGTAACGAACACCCCCAACAGGATTATCACATATGCTCCAATCGAGGTGATGATAGCAAATAGTTTTATCAAACGGCGTGTATTCATTAGGGTCATTTTCCTCTTCTCCAGGACGTTATATCTCATGCAAATAGCGGCAACGAACATAGTAGCCAATGAGATCTACTCTGACTATAGCGAAAATTCGGCACGCTGTCAAAACCAGGAGAAATAGGCGGTGCAAAAAGCTAGGTGGGTGAAAAGTACCAGAGCATAGGCGTTCTCGTTGATAGTCTGCTATACTAAACGTTGTAAAAACAGATGAAACATATAGCAATTACATAGATGAAGGTGGTTTCGCTTTATGCGTTCTCGAATATGGAATTTGCGGCGAGAGCATCTCGGCCTCTCGCTGAAATGCGGCTCAGTCTTCTTTCTGTTTCTGATCAGCGTACTGGTCGTAGCATGTGGTGCCAACAACACGGCTGCTGCTCCCAACGACCCTCCAGTCACCGTGACGATCAATCTCAACCAAACATTTGCCTCGCCCACTCCTACGCAGGCTCCTTATTCTTGCGGTGCCTGGGCCACTGAGAGCACACCTACATATAACCCAGGCAGCACGATCCAGGTGTACGCCAAGTTTGTGCAAAACGTCAACGGCAATCCCGTGGGCATGGCTAGTGCGCACGCCAATGCGACATTCTTCTGGCCTTCTGATCCACAAACAAATGTTTCAGCAACAACAACCTCCGACGGACTAGCAGTTTTCTCAACGCCGATACTACCAAGCGCGGTAAATCATGTTGTACTGGTAGAAGTGAACTTTACTTCGGCTGATAATGCGCATGGCTGTAGCGTCACACGCAAGGACAATAACGCGGCCTTCTTTACCGCTATCGAGGTCTCGCCGACAGTCACACTCCCTCCGGGTTTTACACCTCCTCCGGGTCTCACACCTCCCCCTTGCCCTACGGGCGTACCTAATTTCCTCAATCCGTGTAAAACACCAGGACCAAAGCAAACGCAAACGCCCACAGGCCGCTAAGAGCATCTGATTTGCACAATGAGAGAGGGTCATGTTATGTGACCCTCTCTTTTATTGGCCTTCTCCAAAGCACTTGCAATTTCCCGTTGCATTGCGCATAATTACAGGAGGGAGAGCTTTGTATCCTTGTTGCTAGAATTGCAGGCAGGCAATGTGTCTGTTGCCACGAGGCCGAAAGGTCGAAAGGTTGAAGGAACACACCAATGTTATCATCAGATGATGCAAGCTACGATACGAGTGGGTCGATCATGCGTACTGCGCGAGCGGCTAGCCGACGTGAGCTAATTCAGAGCAAACGGACACGCCATACCGATATGCTGCCAGATATCAATCAGGAAGAAACACGCAGCAAGCAGGGGCAACGGCAATCTGTCGGCCATCTGCACGAGGAGAATCTCCTTTTACGTCGGGAGTTAGAAACACTCCAAACACAATTGGAAGCCTACCAAAGCGGCATGGACCTGCTGGATAACGAGGTTGAGACGATCCACTATACGCATCAACAGGAGATCGAGCAACATCAGCAGCAGATTCGCGAAATGATGGACGAGCACAACCATATGCAGGAAACCAGCCAGCAGTGGGAGCGCCGTTACCAGGAACTCTACCATGATTTCCAGAACGCCGTTGAGGAAGAGGCCAATAAGATGGTCAAAGAAGCTGCGCAAACGCTAGTGCTCGCACCCGAACACACGCCCGCGCTTTTGAACGATGTGGTGCAAACGCTAGAAGGGCAACTCAGGCAAAGCGAGAATCAGCGAAACACAGAGCTACTGGCAGTAATGCGTCAAGCCCAATATAAAGCGGAACTGCTAGAGCAGGAAGTAGCACACGAGCGGGCGGAACTGGCAACCGAGCGTGAGTATGTGCGTCAGCACGAAGCAAACATCAGTGCACAAGCTCGGCAGCGATACCAACTGGAGCGAGCGCGTCTACAGGGGCGCTGGACTGCCGGGCTAACGGCAGTCTCCATGTTCCTATTTTCGCTGATGGTCGCGCTTGAACTGATCTTGTATAGCCTGAACGTTGTACGCTACATCGCATTATTCGTACCTCTGTGCATCTGTCTCGTGTTGAGTTATGTATTTGCGCATCTACATACATCCGGGCGTATCGATGTACAAATGAAAAGCCAGTCGCAGAAGCCGCCAGCGAAACCAATGCAACCCGCGCCACAGCAGGCAAAAGCTCCTATAAGGCGATAGACGTTAGTGACGCAGAGCTAACAACATACGCACCAGTTTGCGGTTACTGTGCATTCCCGCGCTGCCCAGGTATGCTTCGAAGGTTGCTTGTTGCAGGCCACTGGCAATTGTGGGATAGGCATGGATGGTCCCTACAATATGGTTGAGGGTCAGGCGTTTGCTCATGGCTAGCGCAAGTTCGCCGAGCAGCTCACCTCCTTGCACGCCCACGATATGTACACCTACGATCTCGTCCTTTTTGCCTGCCAGTATCAGTTTGATAAAGCCGATGGTCGCGTGCTCGGTTTGCGCCCGGTCTATTGCCGCGTAGGGAAACTTCGCCACGCGCACCTGTGTATGCTCACGTTGCGCCTCAGCGAGGGTCAGACCAACGCGTGCAGCTTCGGGATCAGTAAACGTGCACCAGGGGACAACGCGGTAATCGACCCGCTTCTTCGCGATGGTCACGAGGGCGTTGCGAACCGCTATCCCAGCTTGGTAGGCGGCCACATGCGTAAAGAGATAACCACCAAGCACATCACCAACAGCCAGGATAGGAGACGCGCTGGTCTGGAGATAGGCGTCCACAGCAATGCCTTTGCTATCATACTTGATTCCGGCTGCCTCCAGATTCAGGCCAGCGACGTTCGGTTGGCGACCAACAGCCAGGAGAAGCTCGTCAGCCTCAATCTCTCGCTCTTCTGCACCACAACGTACGGTAACGACCCTGCCCGTTCCCTGCCGTCGCGCACGTATCAGGCGTGTATTAGTGAGAATCTTCACGCCATCGTTCTGCAAGACGCTGGTAATAGCCTCTGACACTTCAGGGTCTTCTCTCGGCAGGAGACGCTCCGGCCCCTGGATCAGCGTCACCTGTGTGCCCAATCTCGCGAACGCCTGGCTCAACTCCACACCGATGGGTCCACCTCCGACAACCACCAGTGAGGTTGGCAAATGAGTCAGATCAAACACGCCCTCATTGGTTAGATAGCCCGTTTCGGCCAGACCCTCAATGGGCGGAATAGCTGGATGCGAGCCGGTGGCAATGATCGTATTGCGGCTATGAATCAGCTCGCCGTTTAACACAAGCGTGGTGGCTGTTTGAAATTCCACACGACCAAAGCGCACATCCACGCCCTCAGTTAACGCCTCTTCGTTGGTCTCCACTCGCTTGATAACGCCTTGAATATACTCAGAAACGCGTCCCATCTCAACCTGGGGTGCCAGACTGGCCAGGCCCAGATCGGCCATATTTCTAGCCTGATGAGCCATGCGGGCGACATGGATTAGGCTTTTGCTGGGCACACAGCCATAGTACAAACAGTCGCCCCCTAGGCGCTCTCTATCAATCAGCAACACTTTCGCACCCAGCGTCATCGCTAGGCGTGCCGCAATCAAGCCACCTGAGCCGCCGCCAATGATAGTCACATCGTAGTGCGCACCACCCGTTTTTTGCTCTCGCTTCATGCTCGTTATCTCTCTCTACTCTACAATACGGCTCGTACGAGCCGTGGTGAGTCGTTGTATTATATCCTTCTGCTGAGCATTGACGCTGAGAGAGTCTGCTAGATGACAAAAGATTTCCAGGCTGCAAGATAGTCAAAGTGGCAGGAAACAACAATGTTTCCTGCCACTTTGACTATCTGCATAGACCAAGAAGCTTAGCGCTCGAAGTTGCCGCGCTCGGTGCTGCCACTGCGCTCGGAGTTGCTGCGCTCAGAACTGCTGCTGCCACGCTCGTTTTCGTTGGCACGAGCCTGGCCCTGGTTGCTCTGGCTGCCCTGTTCGCGCACTTTGCCATGCATATCCTGCTCGCGCTGCCCAACTTGGCCAGACTGTCCGACCTGCCCAGGCTGTCCGACCTGCCCAGGCTGCCCAGCCTGGTTGGTGTTGCCGGTCTGCTTGTTTTGCAGATTCGGTTGACCCTGCTGGCCCTGTTTCGCTTTGGCCTTGTCAGCTTGGTTCTTTTCGTCGTAATTCGACATATCGTTCGCTCCTTCTAATAGTGTTGTTTTCAACTTTGGTTTCCCAAATAGGGAAGCACTGACTGCTTCCTTGTTCATACTATACTGACTTCCAAACGACATATCGGAATGTTGATATTTGATGTTCGCTGTTGAAAAGGTAGAAAGAGGCCGCCGAGCATTGCCCGGCGGCCTCTTTCTACCTCACTGCAAGGATGTTTAGTGATCGAGGTGTTTATCAATGGTATGCTCGACATCGCCTTTTTTCGCCTGAGCCGCGTCTTTCATGTCGCCTTTTTTCGCCTGAGCCGCGTCTTTCACATCGCGAGCCTTGCCCTTGGCTCCCTCAGCCACTTTGTCCGTATCTTTCCGAGCTTTACCGACAACCTCGCCTGCTTTATCCTTGATTTTATCGGCCATCCCTCTGGCCTCAGCACCAAGGTTTTTCTTCTCATGTTCTGCCATGCGTTTATGCTCCTCAATAGTTTGTTACAAAGTCAACTTTAAGGAAGCAAGCAGCGCTTCCAGATTCATACTATACTCACTCGCAAATAGCAAATCTGGATACTCGGCAAGGGCGTTTTGCGCAAAAAGCGAGCAACCAGACCAGTAGGCAGGCCCAATGGCTTGGTTGCTCGCTTTTGCGGATGACTGATTTAGCCAATCAACTTTTCCATCTGGGTCAGATGGTCATCGAAGAGTTTGAGCGCCAAACGAATTGGCTCTGGCGTGTTCATATCAACGCCAGCCTTCTTCAACAGCTCAATGCTGTATTCAGAAGAGCCAGAACGTAGGAAGTTCAGATAACGTTCGACTGCGGGCTGTCCCTCGCTCAAAATTCGCTGAACCAAGGCGGAAGCCGCCGAGATACCAGTGGCGTACTGATAGACGTAGAAGTTGTAGTAGAAGTGCGGAATACGCGCCCATTCGATATCGATCAGCTCATCAATCACGGCCTCACCACCGTAGTACTTGATATTGATCTCACGATACGCCGCGCTCAACGTATCTGCGGTCAACGGTTGGCTCTCTTCTCCACACTGATGAATCAACTGCTCAAATTCTGCAAACATGGTCTGGCGGAAGAGCGTGCCACGCAGAGCTTCGAGCGAATAGTTGAGGATAGCCAAGCGTACTGCGCGATCCGTGGTCGTTTTGAGCAAGTGCTCGGTCAACAGGCCTTCGTTGAGCGTCGAGGCCACCTCGGCCACGAAAATGGTGTAGTCACCATACTGAAAGGGCTGGTTGTGGCGTGTAAAGTATGAGTGCATAGAGTGGCCCAATTCGTGCGCCAGTGTATACATACTGTCACGCTTATTCTGATAGTTGAGCAGAATAAACGGCTGAGTTGCGTACGCGCCACCACTATAGGCTCCACCACGTTTGCCCGGCGTTTCGTAGACATCAATCCAACGCTTGCTAAAGGCGCTTTTCAGGATGGTTGTATAGTTCTCACCCAGAGGAGCCAGAGCCGCGATCACGGTATCGCGGGCCAGCTCGTAAGCAACCTCGTCAGTGGTCTCTTCGACAATAGGCACGTAGAGATCGTACAGATGTAGCTCGTCCAACTGCAACATGCGTTTGCGCAACTTCATGTAGCGGTTCAGCAACGGGATATGCTCGGTGACTGTAGCCACAAGGTTGTCGTAGACACTGACTGGGATGTTGTTGCGGAAGAGCGCACGTTCGCGTGTAGAGGTAAAGCCGCGCTGACGAGTATAAAACAAGCCACTTTTGACCTGCGATGATAGGGTCGTGGCTATGGTATTGCGCTGCTTCAAAAAGGTCTTGTGCAGAGCCTCAAACGCCTCTTTACGCACCCGCTGGTCAGTACTGCGAATGTAGACCAGATAGTTGCCCTTGGTCAACTCGACCTCTTTGCCCGCTTCGTCGGTGATTGTGGGTAGTTTCAGATCGGCATTATCGATCATCGAGAAGATCGAATCTGGCGCTTCTGTCACCTCGCCCGCCGCAGCCAGCACTGCTTCAACCTCGGCTGAACGCACATGGGAGCGATTGCGGCTGATATCGTGCAACTGGTGCTCGTAGAGTTTCAATTCCGGGTAATCCTGCACAAACTGGTCCAACTTCGCTTGGGGCAAGGCCAGAATTTCCGGCTCGATAAAAGAGATTGCAGTGCTCGCGCGTACATAAAGCTGCTGGGCTTGGTCCTGCATGCCCTGGTGGGTGCTATCCGTAGTGTCCTCGTCCTTGCGCATAGAGGAGTAAACATACAGCACCTCCAGCTTTTCAAAGATCTCATCGCGTGCTTGTAAGACCGTGAAGAGTGCCTTGCCGCCCTGTTCCAGCGTGCCCTTCAGCGCCTCTAGCTCTGGGATGCGTTTGGCAAGAACCTGGTACTCGCGCTCCCAATCTGCGTCTGTAGTAAAAATACTTTCCAGGTTCCAAGTATATTCTTGAGCAATCTCACTCCGTTTGGTTTGTGTCTGCAATTTCTCATTTCCTCCAAAAAAAATTCAACGTGGGATATGGTGAATTTTCCGCAATCCTGGCTATGTGGCGATAGCCAGGGCAAGCTGTAGCGTCGCGCCATAAGAATGGCCTTGTTCTGGTGGATATTGTATCACACGAGCGCTACGGGTTTTTTCTGGCGTGTCAGAAAAGGAATGTCGTACAATAGAGCAGATCTTTGCAGAAGGTCAGTGCCTCCTCTGGTCAGAGAGGCGCGTCATAGTGCCAGAGTGCTATAACACTCGAAAGGATGCATATGCACACCAACCATCATTCCCAACTTGATCCATCCATTGTGGACCCATTGCAGGCTCTACGCACAGCTTGCCCACTGTTGCAAACAAACATCTATCTAGCCAACTGCTCGCAGGGGCCACTGGCTCAGCCGGTACGTGCGGCCATCGAGACATTTTTGGACGGTTGGGCTAGTTTGGGTATGCACTGGAACGTGTGGGTTGAGGAGGTTGAGCGTGCTCGTGTCGCCTTTGCCACGCTGATTGGAGCCGCGCCTGAAGAGATCGCTGTTGGAACCTCGGTCTCCCAACTGGTTTCATCGCTGGCTAGCGCCCTGGCTACAGATCCCCAGAACACGCGCCGCCGGGTAGTCAGCAGTGCGGTTGAGTTTCCGGGTGTGGCACATGCATGGCTGGCACTGCGTAAGTATGGCTGGGATGTTGAGATTTTGCCCACCGATGAGCAGGGGTTGGTCAGCACGCACAGATTTGCCGAAGCTGTGGATGAGGCGACGGCGCTGATCTCCGTACCACATGTCTGCTATGCCCACGGCGCACTGACGGACCTGAAAACAGTAGTTGCGGCTGCTCATGCTCAGGGCACGCTGGTGCTGGCGGACGCCTATCAATCTATCGGGACGGTGCCTATCGATGTCAAAGCCAGCGGTGTGGACTTTCTGGTAGCAGGCACGCTCAAGTATTTGCTCGGCACTGCTGGTATTGCATTTCTCTATGTAAACCCCACGCTGTTGGACAGGCTCGAACCCTCGGTGACTGGCTGGTTTGGGCGCATCAATCCCCACGCCTTCGATTCGACCCAACTTGACTACGCATCAAGTGCGGCACGTTTCGATCTAGGCACGCCTCCTATTATCAACGCCTATGCCGCTCGCGCTGGCATGGAACTCGTGCTACATACTGGCGTGGAACGCATCTGGAAGCGAGTCGAGCATCTCTCAGGGCTGGTCTACGAACTGGCTCCGCGCCTGGGTCTGCGCATCCTTGGTCCACAGCAGGGCACAGCCAAAGGCGCAACCACGGCGCTGGATGCAGGCTCACCCGAACGCGCCCACGAACTAGAGGATCAGTTGCGCCAGCAGGGGATAATCGTCGCCGCGCGTGGTCGTGGCGTGCGCTTGGCCCCGCACGGCTTCACACACGACGACGAGTTAGAGCGGGCGCTACACGTTGCATCTCGATTGTTGAATTAGCAAGGGAAGGGTCACAGGGGTCGAGTATTAGCAGAACGGGAAATAAACAACGCTAACATCTATACCTTCCAAAATCGAATGCAAACTTTATCCTGGCGAAAAACACATAATTATCCTGGCGAACGGCACGATGAGGGAGCGAACTCACTAGGATACTTGTGGTAAAACCGACCAGTTTAACGTTTGCATTTACACTTCTTTAATCTGGAGATGGAAGAAAAGGGTCTTTTTTGAGAAAGCCTGCCTCTTTCTCCTGAATTTTGTTACACTTTAGCTCCTCATACGATTGGTTCACTGAGCAATTCGCTAGCGAAATGAATTTTTCAAACAGGGTGATACATGCAGCCTTTACATTACGTGGACAATGGAGGAGATAAAGCATTTGCAGAACTCTATCGCCTCCATGCTCCGGCGCTTCTGACACATCTGCGGGTCAACATGCAATCGAAAGAGGACGCGGAAGATCTGCTGCTGGATGTCTTTGTCGCGGCCCTCGAACGCGCTTCCTTCTGCACACTTTCTTTAGACGAGCAGCGTTTCTGGCTCTGGCGTGTGGCACGTAATAAACTGGTGGACTATTACCGTAAGCGTTCTCTGCGTCAGCATCTGCCATTGGAAGGGGTGAGCCAAACAGCCTACCACGATGGTGAACTCGTGCCGGAATGGGTGGCGCTGCGCAATGAGGAGCAGTACGATTTAAGGGCGGCTATTGAAGAACTGCCACCCTTACAAAAAGAAATACTGCTGCTGCGCTTTGTTGATGGTCTACACGCACCGGAAATCGCGCATCTTCTGGGGAAACGCGATGCAGCTGTACGTATGATGCTCTCACGTACCCTGAACTTGTTACGCAAAGCCTTCGAGAAACGGCTGGGATAAAAATCATGGAGAAACACGATCATTTTTTTACACCGGAGCATATCGATGAGCAAATCGAACAGCGCATCAGCGACTGGCAGGTCACGCCTGAGACCCGGTTTCTCTCGGAGATGCAGCGAGTCGCCCAGCAGATCCGCGCAGAGCACGGACCCTCATTAGAGCGTGTTGAAGCTCGTCTCAAGCAACGCTCTTTGACACATGTTGAGCACTGTCCTGCTGATTTGCAGGAACAACAGCAAGCCCCCTTTTTATTGCAACAAATGCCACAAGGAAGGCTCAATCGTATGGAAAAGAGAAAGTCCTCGAATTTTAACATGGAGAAATTTGGTAGACGCGCGAGCTTGCTGGTTGCTGTGCTCGTCATGGTTGTGTTGGTTGGCGGCCTAGTTAGGATATTGAATGTAACTCACCCTTCGACTAGTACCATCGGCGCGTCGATACCAACGTCTACAGCGACGCCAGCGTCTACAACAGCCCTATCATCAGAACCTCCAACTTCTGTAATGGTAAAAGTGAGTGCTTTAGGGATTCCTCCGACAACCCAAAGCGCAATAACCATCCCTTCTGGGACGAGAGTAACGCTCACTATTGTCCCTAATCATCCACTTCTCCCCTTCCAGACTTTTACCATGGGGATCTATGCGACAGACCCGTATGGTTTTAGTGAATTACAATATTGCCAGTATCCTAAAACTGCCACCTGTTCCTACGTTGTTGCCTACTCTTCGAGTGAGAACACAGACTACACCAAGGGGACACACACCTTTAGAGCGTTTCTTGGGAATATCGGTGGAGCTATACTAACAAACTCAAGCAGTATCACCATCACATGGTCACGATAAGATATAAAAATGATAGAGACGATGGTTTTGCAACGTTGAAAACGTTGCAAAACCATCGTCTCTATCGTTTAAAAAGAAACACTGAGCTACGGCGAAACTTCATCCAGGCGCTTATTCCTGGTTGCAGTGCCAAATTGTGCGATGATGGCCGCTACAATCAGGAAAGCGGCAATAATCACAAAAATGACGATTGGACCAGTGGTCAGGCCGAACGAGGTCAGCAGCGAGGGAATAAGCGGCGCGATAACCAGGATACCAATACCGCCGCCCAGGTGGCCTATGCCATCCACCAGAGCGAAACCAGTCGCACGCGCACGCGTGGGATAGTTCTCCGTTGACCATGTATAGGTCATGGGTATCCAGAGGTTAAAGCCGAAGAAGATGACTATCGATCCAAATGCGGCAAAAGCAAAGTTGCCTGGTCCGGCCACCGCGATCAGGATACCGCCAACAAGGGTGAGCAGAGCCGAAATGGGCAGCCAACGTTTACGCTCCAAACGCTCGCCAAAGAAGTAGGCGAAGACGGCAGTGAGGATAAAACCAAAAGTGCCGAAAGCCGCGATCATGCCCGATTCAGGCGGTGGATAGTGCAGGCCATCCAGCAGTGAGGTAAGACCCTGAGCAATCGCGTAAACTGTGGCATAGCTCAAGAACCAGACCACCAGTAGCAATATGGTGCGCCCCAGGTAGAGCCGATTGCCGAAGATCTCCACGTAGGGAATTTTTGTCGCGCCCGATTGTACGGTGATCTCAGCGCCGGGATCTGGCAA
>JBDTBU010000311.1:0-2711 GCA_039923935.1 Ktedonobacteraceae bacterium
ACCTTATGCTTTAAGCAACCAGAAACGCAGCAATCCTAGTAGCGCACCAGCTAGCAGCAGCCAGACCGAATTGGGCTTGAAACGCCAGAGGATCACGAAAGAGACGAGGGCCACAACCCAGGTGAGCACGTCCACGAGCGCTTGCTGACCAAGCTGGATCAGTACTCCAGCCATCAGGGCGAGGGCAGCGGCATTGACCCCATTCAAGAGGGTCGCGGTCCAGGCAGATCGGCGCAGGCGGGTCGCGATTGGGTGGATCAGTGCGACAAAGAAAAACGAGGGTAGGAAGATACCCAGCGTGGCTAGTAGCGCCCCAGGCCAGCCGCCAAGGACGTACCCGATAAAGGTGGCCGTCGTAAAAACTGGCCCAGGCGTGAACTGACCAATGGAGACGGCATCGAGCAATTGCTTGTCAGTAAGCCAGTGCAGGTTTTGCACCAAATCTGTGCGCAAGAATGCCAGAAGCGTATAGCCACTGCCATAGACAACTGCTCCCAACTTGAGAAACGCGAGAAAGAGCATGAGCAGGCTGAATGAGGTACCGCCCGCCACAAGAGCCGCTCCAAGTGTGGGCAGTGTCCCTTTCCAGAGGCCGCGCAGGCTAAGAGACACAACAGGCAACGGCACGATTGACACAGTTGATGTGCCACGCCAGCGCTTTTGCAGCAGGCTGAGCACGCCAAAGAGCGCCACACCTCCAAACAGCAACACCAGGACATTGACACCAAACAGATAGAGCACGAAGACCAGCAGAGCCACCAACGCTGCGAGTAATCCTTTAAAGATAGTGCGTCCCAAATTCCAGATAGCGTGGGCAATAATCGCGACCACGACGGGTTGAATGCCATAGAAGAGCCAGTTCACCTGGGGCAGCGTTCCATAGGTCACATAGGCCCACGCGATAGCAAGCACCATGCCCATGGCTGGTCCGATAAAGCACAGGCCAGCGACAAGTAACCCCAGCCAGCCAGCCCGCAGATAGCCCAAATAGATCGCCAGTTCCGTTGACGATGGGCCAGGGATCAGGTTAGTAATGCCCATCAGATCGGCGAAGCGCTCCTCGCTGACCCACTGACGCCGCCGCACCACCTCTTCGCGCATCATCGCAATATGCGCCGCCGGTCCACCAAAAGCAGTGAATCCTAAACGCAGGAACAGCAGAGCAATCTCTCTGAGCGCGATAGCCTGGGAATGAGGCATAAGATGCGTCGTGCCATCTTGCTCCGGCTGTACTTCGTTATCTATTTTGCGTTCCATACAATTTTCACACCTTATCAGGCCGTTTTTTTCAAGAGACCATCATAACCCGCAATGTCTGACGATGGGCCAGCACAGTCAGGCAATTGCTGCTCTCTACGTCAGCGATCTGGAAGTGGATGGCAGGCTCACCAGCATACTCTACCAGTTTTCCTGGCTCGCTGTTCCAATGTGGATACTGCTGTAGGAAGTGTCGGGTCAGCGGATGTGACCAGTAGACCAGTTGGTCAACAGAAGGTATGTCACCGCTTGCATCCATGTTTTTGCCGCAATGGGTACAGTGCAAAGAGACCCAGAAGGGGTAAGGCTTCCCCTGGTAGTCGCCTAGATCTGAAGACATATCTAGACAACTGCGAGATACATCTGTTTCTGTATTTCCGTTTTTGACCTGGATATTAGCCGATTTCCCACAATACAAGCAGGGATGCTGGCCTTGAAGGAGTGCTTGTGTCACACGATCTGACAACTCCTGCATTGTGCGCTTCCAGGCAGGCCGGAATGAGCGGAGGCCAGAGAGTTGGACTAGGCCCATACTGTGAACGGTATCCTGATGGTAGCGCCGCGAACAGTCAGGGCAGCGGAGATGCAGGTTGGGACCATCCTCAACTTCGCGTGCCAGGAAAAAACCCTCAAGCCGATGGTGCGCACAGAGGGGACACCACAAGCGGGTTTGCTGCCAACCCTCGGCCAGTGCTTCATCCAACACCAATCCCAATGCTTCTGCATCCTGACGTAAAGGGCCGTGGAGCATTTGGCGTAGGTCGCGGCGTGCTCTATGCAGCCGAACATCCAGGGCACTGTTTGATAGACTCAGGCGTGCAGCCACCTCGGAGCGCGGCAGTTCGAGTAGGTAACACATCTCTACAATCTGGCGCGTGGCTGGAGATAACACGCTGAGTGCTCGGTCAAGCAGCAATACTAGGTCTTGGCGGCTGAGTTCTTCGAGTGGATCAGGCACGTCGGCAACAAGCCGATCTGTCTCCGCGATGCCTTCTCCATCTTCTGTCACAGCAGATGGCTGCAACAATGGCACATGCCGGAGCATATCCAGTTCACGTCTACGGGCTGCGCGACGACAGATATTGCGGCAAATCTCGTCAACCCAGAAGTGGAAGCCTGCCGGGGAATGGAGACGGTCCAGGTGGCTCCAGGCTTCGAGTAGCGTTTCCTGTACCACATCGTCGATGACATACGACTCGACACCTCGTGCCTGCGCAATACGAGCGAGGCGTAGACGTGTTGCTGTCAGGATGCCATCTTGATCCGCCAGCAAAGCTGACCGGAGCCATTGTCGCTCCCCAGGTAAGCACTGCTGGACCGGAGGATCAACGATCTTTTGCATAGTTCTTTCCTCTCTTCTCATTTGCTATCTTATCACTTGAGTGCGGCTTTTCTTACACATTTTTTTCGAGCGGAAGTTGCTAAAAAATTGTTGTAAGAATACCGGTTCTCAA
>JBDTBU010000312.1:0-8707 GCA_039923935.1 Ktedonobacteraceae bacterium
AATGTTACCAAGAATTATGGCAGCGTCCAAGCCCTGAAAGGTATCAGCTTAACAGTTCAGCCTGGCGAAGTTGTAGCTTTCCTTGGTCCTAACGGGGCTGGTAAATCCACTGCAATCTCGTTAATGCTCGGTATGCGCCGCCCGACCAGTGGCAGTATCTCCCTTTTTGGCGAAAATCCACGTTTAGCTAACCACCGCAAGCGCATCGGGGTTATGTTGCAAGAATCTGGCGTGCCCGAAACGCTCAAAGTACGTGAATTGGTTGAATTGTTCGGGCGTTTTCATGATAACCCGATGGTAACTCAGGAAGCCATACAAGTCGCCGGGCTAGCTGATAAGGCCAATATGCGCCTGGGTCGGCTCTCAGGTGGGCAGAAACAGCGCGTCTATTTCGCGCTCGCCTTGGTTGGCAATCCCGATGTGCTCTTCCTCGACGAACCCACTACTGGACTCGACGTAGAATCCCGACGCAACTTCTGGGATCAGATCAATATGCAGATTCAGCGTGGCAAAACGATTATCCTGACCACGCACAACCTGGAAGAAGCTGATGCGTTAGCAAAGCGGATTGTGGTTATCAACCAGGGCCAGATCGTCGTCGATGGGACACCTGACGAGATCAAGGGACATGTTGGCGGCAAGCATGTGCGTTTTTACGCACCCAACCTGAGCATCGAGGATCTAAGCGCAACTCCCGGCGTGCAGTCTGTACGGCTACTGGACCAGAAATTTGAGTTCTATACCAAGCAGCCAGAAGCAATTCTCTCCACTCTCTTCAAACAAGGAACAGAACTGAGCGATCTCGAAGTTGTCGGAGCCGGACTCGAAGAGGCGTTTCTCGCACTCACTGGCAATGGCCATCAAGCAATAGAGGAGGTAAAAGTATGACCATCACATCTATCGAGCAGGAACCGGAAAACACGGTAACTGTGGCCGGCACAGGGCGGAAAGCGGCTCCCTGGGGATACTTCTTCTACTGTGAGTTAGTGAAGAGCCTGCGTAATCCGCCTGTAATTCTCTTCGGTATAGGCTTTCCCACGCTGTTCTTTCTGATCTTTGGCAATACTTTCCCTTCAGCAGCAGCCAGTGTACTGGCGGGATTAGCCGCCTATGGTGCTTTTGTCGTCTCTTTTCAGACGTTTAGCATATCACTAGCCAATGAACGCTCTTTAGGCTGGAACAAGCTCCTGCGTTCAACGCCCATGACACCTGTGCTCTACTTGGGAACCAAGTTCCTGGTAATCATTATCACTGGAGTGCTCTCCTTACTGCTGCTCTTCGTTGTTGCGGATCTCAACGGGAATGTGCACCTGAACCTGGCAACCTGGGCAGAACTGCTAGGCCTGATGGTTGTTGGGATGATTCCCTTGAGTTTGACAGGGATCTTTTTGGGCTTCATTGGCTCGCCCAACCTGACCAATGTACTTGCGACACTCCTAGGTTTGCTATTCTCGTTTGGTTCGGGACTCTTTGTACCACTGGCAATTATGCCGCCGGTAGTGAAGAATGTCGCTCCGTACCTGCCCACGTATCAACTGGGACAGCTCGCTTGGATCGCGGTGGGGGCCACATTCAGCGAGGATGATAAACCACTCTGGTTTCATTTGCTTGTGCTGCTTGGCTACGGGCTGGTGTTTGGCATACTGGCAATCTGGGCCTATCACCGCGACGAAAATAAAAACTTCTCCTGAGATAGACAAATTCTGCAAACCTAGAAGCCATGTGCTACCAGCGGCACGCTGCTGGTAGCACATGGCTTTGCTTATAACACAAAAAGCGGATCACTACTGATCCAGCCAAGCCTCGTGTTGTACAATAAGACAATGGAGAGAGACGCACAAAAATCTTCAATTGAACAGCAGCCACACTTACCTACGAGCGAGGAAACTACATCACTGTTGCGTGGCAATCGTGATTTGGCGGTGTTGTATGCGATTGCTAGCCAGCTCAATCGCAAGGTTGATGTGCGGGAGATGTTGCAGGGGGTGCTGGCTCAGGTGACGCAGCTTTTTGGCTTGCAGACCGGCTGGGTCTGGCTGCTGGACGAAGAACGTAGGCCGTACGTGGCCGCAGCATTGGCCTTACCGCCGTATCTGGCCGATCATCATGAGCGTATGGCCGGCTCGTGTCTGTGCCTGGATACGTTTTTAGCGGGCAGTCTGGCTGGTGCCGCCAATATTGATGTGCTTCGGTGCAGCCGCCTGAAAAATGCTGAGAGCGAGGGCGACCCAAGCTCATGGGGGCTGCGCTTCCACGCTAGCGTACCAATCTATGCTGGCGAGACTCCGCTGGGGGTCTTGAATGTCGCGAGCGAGGATTGGCGCGAACTGGCTGAGGATGAGTTGCAACTGTTGCATATTGTGGGTGATCAGATCGGCCTAGCGATTCAGCGGGCGCGTCTGGCAGCGGAACATATGCGGGCTGCAACGCGCCTAGCGACCATCGAGGAGCGCAACCGCTTAGCCCGCGAGATCCACGATACGCTGGCCCAGGGTCTAGCAGCGATTGCTCTGCAACTGGAGACCGCCGATGTGCTGACGGAACAGAAGTCAGAGCGGGCCAGTGAAGCTATCCGACGTGCACTTGCCCTGGCGCGTGCGAATCTAGAGGAAGCGCGGCGTTCGGTCATCGATCTACGCGCCGCCCCTTTGCACAACCATACCCTCACTGAAGCCTTACAAGAACTGGCCCAAGAGATGCAGTGCGATGGCCTCACGGTCAATTATCGCTCGACGCCCGCTGAATTTCCGCTCGTATCCCCACGTCTGGAAACGGGCATATATCGGCTAGCACAAGAGGCTCTGACCAACGTCAAAAAACATGCTCAGGCCAGCCATGTGCAGCTTGCGCTCGTGCTAGAGGAGCATGAACTCTGCTTGTATGTGGATGACGATGGCTGTGGTTTTCTGGTTGAAGAGGCAATGGGAGCGCAAGCACGTTTTGGCGGTCAAACAGGCCATTTCGGCTTAACAGGTGTGAGCGAGCGAGTCAAGCTGCTCGGTGGAACGCTGTGTATTGAGAGCACACCCGGTACGGGCACCTGCTTTGCGGTGTGTGTCCCTTTAGAGAAAGACGGAAAGAGCGATGATTCGCATTTTGCTAGCCGATGACCATCCGATTGTACGCGAGGGCTTGCGTGCCGTTCTGGAAACGCAGCCCGACTTCGAGGTTGTAGGCACCCCTCAGCAGGCGGCCAATGGCGATGAGGCTTTGCGTCTGGCTCTGGAACTCAAACCAGATATTTTGCTGCTAGACCTAGAGATGCCGATTATGGATGGGGTAGACACCATTCGTTGGTTACACCAACCAGCTTCCAGCCCACGTTCAGAGGAGCAACATTGTCCCCGCATCATCGTTTTTACAGCGTTTGATAATGATGAACGGATTATCGCTGCCCTGGCGGCGGGCGCGAATGGCTACCTGCTCAAAGGTGTTCCACGCGAAGATATTTTTCACGCCATCCGCGTGACCATGCAGGGCGGCTCGTTACTGCAACCTATCGTGGCTTCCAAGTTGCTGCGCCACATGGGACAGCGCGAGGGCATGCGTCTCACGCATCAGACGCTCTATGAAGCCTTGACCGAACGCGAACTGGAAGTTCTCGCGCAACTGGCTCAGGGTATGCAAAACAAAGAGATCGCTACTCATTTGGTGATTAGTGAGCGCACCGTGAAGTTTCATGTCAATTCGATTATGGGCAAACTTGGCGCGGCCAACCGCACAGAGGCGGTTGTCCTGGCGGTTCAAAAAGGTCTGATTACTCTTGGCGATCAGTGAAATTTCACGTCAATTCGAGCATGGGCAGGCTAGGCGCAGCAACCATGCAAAGGCAGTTGTCCTGGCGGCTCAAAAAGGTCTGATTACTCTACGTGCTTGACAGCGCGACAGATAACGGGTACTCTTCTCCTATAAAGAAAAACATCTGTGTTATGCCCATGTTGTGCTTTTATATGGAACCAGGGAAGGGGATCGCGTGGTGCAAAAAGCCGTAGAGAGAGACGATCTCCCGCTAGAGTACGTGGACATGCGTGATATTGGCGATGGACATGTGACTGGAATCATGTCGGCGTTACAATTTCAGCATCGGCTGTTCGTACGTGAAATGGGGGGTATGCTTCTCCCTACCCAAATCTCTCTGGATGGTGTAGAAACCGTCATGGATTTTATTTGCGGTCCAGGCAGTTGGTGCATGGATTTCAGCAAACTCTACCCTGAGAAACGCGTGTATGGGGTGGATATTAATCGCCCCATCATTACCATGGCGCGAGAGAACGCCTTCCAGGCGAAGTCGAGCCAGATTGAATTCATGGTTGTGGATAGAAACCATCCTTTGCCCTTTCCTGATGCAACGTTCGACCTGATTCGTCTCCAGAACGGTGCCAGTTTATTTACCTTAGCCCAATGGCCGACAGTGATGGCCGAGCTTTATCGTCTCCTCAAGCCCGGTGGCTGGCTGAATCTCGTGGATTTTGAGATGGGACCGGCGTCCCAACCTGCTCTAGATCGTGTGTTGACCTTTCTTGGGCAGATTCTCGCAAAGTTGGATCGCAGCATCTCACCCAATGGTATGGCCCCGTTTAATGGCTGCACGCTGGGGCCGCAACGTATGTCTCAGCAGTTTTTTACGGAGATCGCCTATCAGCTCTATCCGGTGGACCTGGGTGGCTGGAATAACCCTGTAGGTCGTGCCTATCTGGTCTGGAGCGTGGTTCGGCCAGAGATGATCTTTTATCTTGCTGAGAGAACAGGAATTAGCACACCGGAAGAATTGCGGCCCCTGTTGCGTGAAATGCAACGGGAACTGCACCAAATTGGTTTTTGTGGAGTTGGTATGTTGCTCTCGACATTTGGGCGTAAACTGCTGACGGAAGCAGCAATGTAAAGCGTCGTATTTTTCGGAAAGAAAGGTAGTAGTGAGTAATGGATCAGCAAGAAAAAAACCTGCCAGAGTACTGGCAGGAAACAGCCGCGTCAGAAGTAGCACGCATCTTTTTTGGCGGCTCCTATATGATGGAGGCGCTAGGAAGCGTTTTGCCGTCGGCTATTCATATGGAGCGTGCGCAGAAGGTCTTGGATATTGGTTGCGGCAAGGGGGAATGGACGCGCCGTTTGGCGAAAGAGAGGCCGGATATCCATGTCATCGGGATCGATACATCGCCCACTTTGATACATGAAGCAGCACGCATGGCCCTGGTGGAAGATCTGAAGAGTGTTTCCTTTTATCAGTTTAATACCGCCCAAGACTTGAGTTTTCCGAGCGAGAGCTTTGATATTGTGCATGTGCACTCGCTGGCCTCTTTTATCTCGACGGCTATGTGGTCCAGAATTTTGGAAGAGATGCTGCGCCTGCTCAAAATAGGCGGCTGGCTGAATGTGGTGGATTATGAACATGGCTCGACATCGAGTGGGGCATTTAATCGCTTGGCGGGCATGGGTATGCAGGGAGTGCGTGCCCTTGGCGGCAGCATTGCCCCTGCCTCTCCTACGCAAGGGGTGGCCGCCCGCCTGTATGGTTTCCTGGTCGATGCCGGACTGATCGACGTGTCCTACACTGTACACGCTGTAGATTATGGTGTCAACAGCCGTCCTGGTACAAAGCAATTTTTGGATGATCTGGTTGTCGGTATGATGGGCTTCAAGCCATATCTCCTGAATCTCGGCCTGACCAATGGCGAGACATTCGATAGCCTGATCGAACAGTCAAAAGTGGAACTCTATCAGTCCGATTCCTGCGGCTATGCCTACCTGATCTCCGCAGTTGGCTGCAAAGATTATTAACGCTTCCCTCTCAGGCGTGCGGACGGAGTAAAAGCATGTCTGCAAGCAGGTGCCAACAACCTCGGCGGCACCTTGATGAACGAGAGCATCACGCGTGCGGCAGATGGCGAGTTCGGTCAGGAGTTGCCACCCGCACAAATGGAGGCGATTATCAGTTCCATTGGTCGCATCCCCTTCCAGCGCACTACGCGCAACCGATTGTGCTCACTCCCAGCAAGCGCTATGACTGCTCTGCTCAATCGAGTTAGCTATTCGAAACTGTTTGCTGTTTGTAACGGCAACGTTTTTGTAGGTGGTAGTATGTTTTGCGGGATATAGCTTGTAAAATATACTACCACTTATGAATTCGACGAAGTGCCTGCGGGACTTCGGAAAGAGCCATTGGTACTACCTACGGTGGCTTGCATAGCCACACGAGTACCTGAACCATGCCTAATTAATCTAGATCTCCTCTTTTTGGCTCTTACCAATTTCATTGGATTTCGTTTTTGTGTGGATTCTTTTAGTTGCGGCTAAAGATTCGTATGATTTGATATGTCCCTCAATTTCCGTAAGAATGAACTCGCTAAAACATGAGTAGAGCAGAGTAAAGGATGTCGTTGTAGGTATCTCTTCTGAGTACCAGTAAATAGGTGGATCATCGCTATCATCAAGATAAAAACAATTAAACTGGAATCTTTGATACATTAGGAAGATAAAAGCATTCTCTGGGAGTTGGCCTATAAATTGATCTTCCTCCAATAGTTCCTGTGCAAATGAAGGCAGGTCTTTTAAATGGCGATAAAAACCATCGAATCCTTGAAGAAAGCCACCACCACGACCCATCCACAGAAGAAACTCTCGATGAGCTTCAGGAAAACGATGTCCACTCCATCGTTCAATCTCTTCAACTTCTTCAATCGTGCAAGGATATGGTTGCCCACTATTAAGGCGATATAAATCCTCTGCTCTCTTTTTTGCTTTGTCCAGATACATAAATTCACCCTTTTCTCTTTTGGGGCACGCTCACCGCGTAGCAACGCCTAAGACATTCTGGCTACTGCTGCCCCAAGAATACACAAAAAGAAACGAATCGATATACAATGTCAATAGGTAGTGGTGTTCACGATTATTTGGATTATGCCACACGTTTTGCTGGGAGGGAAGCCTTGAAAGACGCTCACGGTTCGTTTTTAGCGACCTTCTTTCCTCGTTTGCTTGCTGCTCTCTGCGTTGTGCTGCTGATCGGCGGGATCTCGTTGATCTGTGTCGTAGGGATCGCGTGGGGGGGGCCGGTTCTGAGTCATGGCGGACATGTTGAGCATGCCGCTGGGGAGATTGTCGCGCTTGGACCGGGCAAAGATTTTATCCTGCTGACAGCGACGGGTCAGCGTCTCTCCTTCCAATGCGGATCGGAGTGTCGCGCCTCGCTGGGACATATGCAGCGCCATATGGGCGAGCATGCTCATACTGATGTGTATTATATCGAAGGGCCAGATACGAGTTTGACGGCCCTGGATGTAGATTAGAGATAATGTTGCATGAGTAGCGAGAAATCTGTAGGGACACTTGATAGCGCGGATTTGGTGATTGTAGGGAACGGTATTGCGGGTCTGACGGCGGCTGTGGAAGCTCGGCGTTTAGAACCTGAGCAGAGTATTGTGGTACTGACTCGCCAGAGCCACCCGACGATCAACACGCCCGCATTAAAACAGTTCGCCATTGGTAAAGTGACTCGCGAACAGTTGTTGGCCTATCCTGCCGGAACTGAACGCGCCCAACGTATTCATATTGTCACCGCACATGTGGAGGAAATTCGTGCACAGGAGAAATATCTCTGCCTGACTGGCGGCCACAGCTTCGGCTACGGCTCGCTACTCTTAGCGACGGGCAGCCGACCAACGGGCCTGCCGTCTGATCTGCCAGGCCAGGATTTCGATGGCGTGCTGACCCTACATCATCTGCGTGATTATCTCGATCTGCGCCGCCGCCTGCCCGAAGTGGAGGAGGCTGTGGTGATCGGCGGAGGGCCACACGCGGTTGAGACAGTGGCGGGCCTGCTGTATTGGGGTATCCAGGTCCACTGGTTGATCCGCAGCGAAACGTTCCTGCCACGTATGTTGGATCGCGCCGCCTCTGAAATGGTCCTTGAGGGCATGCGGCACGCGGGGGCGAAGATCTACACTGAGACGGAGGTGCAGGGGATTGTGGGGCGTGTGGGTGTGGTGGCGGGCGTAGTGACAACACAACAACAGATGTTGCCTTGCCAACTGGTCTTAGTCTGTACGGGCACGGCCTCGGTAACAGAACTGGCTCAGCACTGCGATCTACCCATGAAGCACCGACAGGGTATTCTGGTCGATGACCAATTGCGTACAAGTGTGCGCGATATCTACGCGGCTGGCGATGTGGCGGCGTTGCGCGATCCGTTGACGGGCAAATATGCGCCGCGTGCCCAGTGGCACGCCGCCGTTTTGCAGGGTCGCACGGCTGCAGCGGCAATCACAGGCGCAGGCAAACAGGAACGCTTCGGTGTCTCCTGGCACGCGACCCGCCTGGGCGATCTTTCGCTGCTCACGGTTGGGAGTCCTCTAGCTTGGCCTGAGAGCGTGGAGCCACTGACAGCTCAACGCAAAAATAGTTACTATCGCCTCTCGCTTGTCGATGATCGCCTGGTTGGCTATCTCTCGCTTGGTGCGGCGCAACCCGATAGCCTAGCTATCAAGCGTATCATCGATGAGGGTCTCTCGGTGGGTGAGATTACCAAGGAACTGTTGCATGGCAAGTTCGATGCCCGTGCGTATTTCTCCAGGAAACGCAGCTATTCCGCGTACAGAATGCTTTCTACTGGCCAACTGCCGACGCCCCTGCCGCCTGTGCATGGCATACTCTCCGGTGAGCGTCACACACTACATCCACCTGTGCAGACCGGTCCCATCTCGCTGCGCAA
>JBDTBU010000313.1:0-4020 GCA_039923935.1 Ktedonobacteraceae bacterium
GTCATAGCTGCTTTGGCGGAATACCTCAAGCAATTCTCCTCCTGAACGGGAATTCTCGATAGAGATTACATCGGCGTCTAGCGCAGCAATAGCCTCGATGATATCATTGAAGGCGCTATAGCACATGTGGGTATGGATCTGCGTCGCCGGTCCCGCGCTAGAGGTCGCCAAGCGAAAACAGGCTACGGCCCAGGTCAGGTAGGCAGACCACTGGCTGTAACGGAGCGGCAATCCCTCGCGCAAGGCTGGTTCATCGATTTGGATCACACGCAGTCCAGCGCGTTCAAGGTCAGCTACCTCCTCGCTGAGTGCCAGGGCAAGCTGGCGACACGTCGTCTCGCGTGGCTGATCGTCGCGCACAAAGGACCAGTGGAGCATGGTGACTGGACCAGTCAACATCCCTTTGACTGGTTTATCGGTCAACGACTGCGCATAGACACTCCAGCGAACCGTCATCGGCGCGGGACGAGCGACATCCCCATAGATGATCGGTGGGCGTACATACCGTGAACCATAGCTCTGCACCCAGCCATAATGCGTGAAGGCAAAACCGGACAGTTGCTCGCCAAAGTATTGCACCATATCATTCCGCTCGAACTCACCATGCACCAGCACATCGATCCCTAATTGTTCTTGTTTCGCAATGATCTCAGCAATGCTCTGCTCAATGAAGTGCTCATACTCCTGCGCCGAGGTCTGTCCTGTCTCGAAGCGGCGACGCATCTGGCGAACTTCGGCGGTCTGTGGGAATGAACCAATGGTTGTTGTTGGCAAACAGGGCAAGCCGAGACGCTCGGATTGGATCTGGCGGCGTTCAGCGTAGGGGAGCCGATGGGCAGTATGCTGGGTCGCTAGCTTTTCCTGTACAGCAGCATCGTGCGCCAGGAGTGAAGTAGCGCGGCTCTGCGTCACGGCCACGCTCTCTGCAAGTGCCAAGGCTACAGCACCGCGCCCCTCGTGCACAGCACGGCCCAGGGTCACGACTTCTGCCAACTTTTGCTCGGCAAACGCGAGCCATTGACGCACCTCGCCCGTGATCTCACTCTCACGCCTGGCATCATAGGGGACATGGATCAGCGAGCAAGAGGGAGCCACGATGAGGCGTTCAGGCGGAACAACCGTCGTCACATCGTCAAGCAAATCGAGCGTGGCTGACAGATTAGTACGCCAGATGTTGCGTCCATCCACAACACCAGCAACCAGCAGTTTATCAGATGGCAGGCCATGCCGATGCAAGAGCGCACGGTTTTCAGGGCCGCGTACAAAGTCCAACCCGATCCCATCAACAGGCAACGTTAGCAGCGTCTCATAGCTTTCTCCGACAGAGCCGAACGACGTAGATATGAGCAGTTTCGCGTTGCCTTTCTGTGCTGCGAGCGACTCGTAGGTCTGGCGCAAGGCAGCTAGCTCGGCTGGCGTGCGATCCTGGACAAGACACGGTTCATCGAGTTGAATCCAATTAGCACCCATAGCGGCTAGCCGAGAAATAACCTCAGCATAGACTGCGCTGATCCCAGCTAGCGTCTCGCCCAGAACATCCAGGTCGTTGGTGTGAGCTTTGCCCAACAATACCAGACTGAATGGGCCAATCAGTACAGGCTTGGCGAGAATGTTTTGCGCTTGCGCCTCAGCGAACTCGTCAAAGAGCTTGGTCGAGGCTAACTGAAAGCGTTGCCCGCTATACCATTCAGGCACGATATAGTGGTAATTGGTGTCAAACCATTTCGTCATCTCCATAGCAGTAGCATCGAGACCAGCACGTTGCACGCCACGCGCCATCGCAAAGTAGGTAGCGAGATCAACCAATCCCCCTTCCCACTGATACCGCTCTGGCACTGCCCCGATCAAGGAGATCGCATCAAGAACGTGATCGTAGAAGGAGAAATCATTGACTGGAATAAGGTCGATACCTGCATCGCGTTGAGCCTGCCAGTGTGTACGACGCAATGTTGCACCCACCCTGTGCAGATCCTCTGCCTCTATTTTACCGCTCCAATAAGCCTCACATGCATGTTTCAACTCGCGTTCGCGCCCAATACGCGGATACCCTAGTGTCGTTGTGCGTATCATGGTTCATTCCTTTGCTTGAAAACAACCGAGAAACAATCTTTTCCAGATATTTATAAATCGAATGTTCGTTTTATAAACGTGACATCCTTATGATATCATAGGAAAAGAAAAATATCAAAGGGGAGACTTCTCGTTATGCCACCACGCGTAGGAATACATGAGGCTGAACGTCGCGCTCAAATCTTGCAAGCGGTACGAACATGTATCGTGGGACTTGGCTATGAGCGCGTCACGGTGCGGGACGTAGCCAAAACAGCCGGGGTTAGCACTGGAACCATTGTGCATTATTTTGGGGACAAAGACACCATGCTAGAGGCAGCTTTACTCGCGAAAGTGCAGGACACTGGCATTGCGTTCCGTGCGGCGCTCACTGGTGCTCAGACCGCCTGGGAACGTCTGGAACGCTTGGTGGCGGCAAGCCTACCTGAAACTGATGAGGTGCGCGACGAGTGGCGTTTGTGGCTCACTTTTTGGGGGGAAGTCACGCGCAATGAACGGCTACGTGCGGTGAGCGAACGGCAGCATCAGCGTTGGACACGTTTTCTGGCGCGTATCATTGCCGAGGGCAGTGCTTCCGGTGAATTTGCTATGGTTGACCCAGATATCACCGCCACACAACTGGCGGCACTGATCGATGGATTGGCTATTCAGACAACGCTGCAAAATCCTACACTCAGCCCTGAGCAGATGCGCCAAATCTGCCTGAGTGCGCTCCAAAGGCTCCTCTATGCCAACCAGGAAGCGCCACTCTTGGAAACAAAATAGCTGATCTTTTTATATGCTTCCCTGCAATGTACGCTCCTGGTAAGCGTGAGGTATGCTAGAATAGAGATACGATCCCATCAGCAAAAGTGAGTATATACCATGAGCACGCGTCAGCCGCCAAAACAGAGCTTCACCAGTCTCCTTTGGGACACCCTGCGCTTGAGTGTGCGTTTGTTCTGGAAAAGCACGACCAACCCTGTACGCCCCATGCTCCAGCGTCAGCAGGCTCTAGCCGTGCTTGGTCTGCCACTGAGCGCGACGCCACAACAAATCAAGCAGCGCTATCGCAGATTGGCAAAGAGGTACCATCCCGACCTGGGTGGCGATCCACAGCAGATGCAGCGCTTAGTCGCAGCCTATGAGTTTCTATCGAAGGACTAACAGCCTCACGCAGCACGTTAAAGCATTCATGCATCTATAACAAGCTGAAACCCTGGTCAATAGGTTCTCAGCTTGTTATAGATGCATGATGTAACAAATGTTATGGCAAACTAGCCCCACATTTGTTACAGAAACGTTTGCCTGCACGCACTGGCGTACCGCACTGGTCGCAGAACAGCGTTTCATCTGCCTGTGGAGGTGCATAGTTTGAGACTGGCGGTGGAGATGAAGCTTGCCAACCCTGCGACGATGGTGCCGCTGAGGACGGCGGTGCAGCGTGCTGAACATTCTGGGCGCTCCCGGACTGACTTTGGGGAGGCTGTGTTTGCAGCGAGTCCTGGATAGTGCGTGCGGCTTTGAGCACGGTGCCGCCAATTGCACCGGCAATCTTCAACCCTTTGGCGATATCCTCCATATTGCTCTTTAGGCGCTGTGGGGGCGGCATGAACGTTGATTCCGCGACCTTTTCATAGTAGTCTCTGCCGATATCTATACCATCAGCCTGGATCTGGCCTCGCTCCTCAGCACCGTCGTCGAAATGGAAAAGGACGACATCGCCCTGCTCGCTATAGCGACCCTCGCGGCGTGTCTCCGGGGCTTCCATGCTTGCCTGCTCACCTGCCGCTAGCGACTTCGCCGCGTGCATGATCCGGCTTTTCTCCTGCGTAACCAGCGCGAAGCGACCAGTGCCATAGATGGTCAGGCGATGCAGTTTGGCGGTAAAGTAATCCAGCCCAAGCCCTGACTTATTTGCGCATTCATATTGACCAGTTAATGACTTCATAGCAGGCTCCCTGTATCTTC
>JBDTBU010000314.1:0-4556 GCA_039923935.1 Ktedonobacteraceae bacterium
GCTGGTCATATTTGACATGGTTTGTTTTCTCCTACACATTTTTGCTAACAGTATAGCATATCCCACCGGATGTGCCTATCACGCAAAACGGCTCTAGACCATCCTGCGTTGAATGTGCACCTGCTCCGGTGGAATGAACATTCTATAAAAATTACTGCTGTTCTTACTCGATTTTCATGCCTGCGAGAATCTCTGCGCAAGCCAATACATCGTGTGGCAACTCAGCAGTGGGATCGTCCTCCATATGCCACCAAGCAGACAACACGGATTGCGCCAGTCCCCAACCACGAATACGTGCACGCTCCATTCCTAACTCTTCGGCCAGTTGATCGACACGTCTAGCCAGCAATGTGCGTACATCGGGCACATGGAAAAGTACAGGCATCGGGTTATAGAACAACACACCTGTCTCATACCCAGGGTCGCCAACCACACCCTTGGGATCGATGGCACGCCACTCATTTCCAGCGAGCAAGATATTCTCGTGATGCAGATCGCCGTGCAACAGCATATGTTGGGGTGCTGAGGCATTCAATACACTGAACAGATCCTCTGCTTCCTGGACCAGACGCGGCGGGAAGGGGCCGTAGCCGCCATCATACTGGGTACGTAAGCGTTCCAGACCCTTGCCCCAGTTTTCCACCGTGGGAAAAACGTGCTGGGCTGGCGCGGGCCGCCAGATACGTTTCATCACCGAGATGAGAATCGAGATAGCACGCTCGTCTTGCTCCGGCACCAGTTGTGAGAGGAGTGTGCCAGGCAGCAGACGTTCGAGCAGCATGACCTCACGTTCAAAATCGACCTCCAACAAGCGAACCATGCCACCATCCTGAAAAAGGTGTAGCGCCTCTACCTCTTCTGCAAACTCTCCTGTGGGCGAAACAACCTTCACTACTACTGGTGTGCCATCCGCACGTTCTGCCGGAGCTACATAGTGGAAGGAGAGATTTGGAAAGGGCGGGAAGATGGTCAGTTGCCAGCGCTCAGCACAGTGCGCCAGGATAGCTGGTAGACTTGCCAGCCAGGCGCTCGCTTTTTCCTCGCCATGTACTATAAGCATGTCTTGTTTGAAATTCTCAGGAATAAACATCATCGAAAAAATCTCCTCTTTACGTTCCAGAAATGTTACCAATGGAAGGAATGCAGTAAATGCTGTGAGGAGACATGGCGGTGCACGGGCACGATGGCTAAAGGCGCAACAAACAACCTTCTCATGTGCAGCGAGGCAGATGAGTTGCAGACACAAACAAATAGTAGACTGAGGTGTGTGTCAGCGTCAATATCTATGCATCAGTTTGTTGTTGCTCCTGGTTACTAGAATTGGCAGGGCTTTTTATCGTATAGTGCTAGTATACACAACAAAAGCTTTTTTGGAAAGGACCACGATCCCTATGCTTGCCCACTCCACTGGCCTGGTCTTTGACGAGCGTTTTTTGAGCCACGATACTGGTACGAAATCAACCGTGGTGACACGCGCTGGCTCGTTCGAGATCGACCCCGAAGCGCATCCATCCTCTGTGCAGATCACGCGGCGTATCAAGCAGTTTCTCGACGGCACGGGGTTGACGGCGCGTATGCAGCCCATTGCGGCCCGTGCGGCGAGTGAGGACGAGTTAATGGCGTACCATACCCGTGCGTATATTGCCGGTCTGCAAGCCCATGTGCAGGGTGGGCCAATGCGCGGAGCCTGGGGCGAGATTGAGGACGACAATATGCCGCTCAGTCCTAGTTCGTTCGAGGCGGCTCTCTACGCGGCTGGTGGCGCGATGGAAGCTGTCCGATCTGTGCTTGAGGGCGAGGTGCGCAATGCTTACGCGCTGCTGCGTCCGCCCGGTCATCACGCGTTGAGTAATTGTTGTATGGGCTATTGCATGTTCAATAATGCGGCACTCGCTGCCCATTATGCACGCAACGTCTATGGCCTGGAACGGGTGATGATTGTGGACTGGGATGTACATCATGGCAACGGCACTCAGGACGCCTTCTACGCCGATCCGGGTGTGCTGTTTGTCTCATTGCACCAGGAGAATTGGTACCCTAAGCGAGCCGGTGAACTGGATCAGGTGGGCATTGATGCAGGCGCAGGCTACACGGTTAATATACCTCTGCCTGCTGGCACCGGAGATCGTGGCTATCGGGCCGCTTTCGAGCAACTGGTCCTGCCGATTGGCCTGCAATACCGTCCGCAACTGATTGTCATCTCCGCCGGGCAAGATCCCAATTGGTTAGACCCGCTAGCCCAGATGATGGTTACGATGGCTGGTTTCCGTACCATGTCCACCCTCATGCTTGAATTGGCCCACCAAGTGTGCGACGGGCGTTTGGTGATGTTGCAGGAAGGTGGGTATAGCGTGGCTTACGTGCCCTATTGCACTGTTGGGGCTGTCGAGCCGCTACTGGGAGTAGACCTGGGCATCGTCGATCTCTACGATGGTGCACCTGAGCTTGAGCGTAGCGCAACTATCTTCACCCACGCTACCCGCGAGGCGCTGGCAGATGCGCGGAACTGGCATCAACAGTGGTGGAAAATGTAGGGATTTTTATGCGGTGTGAACAATGGTGTGTGCTAAATCAGGGCATATTCTGAGCGGGAAAAAGGGCATGCAATATGGTATACTTGGGATACGCTGGTCTTTACCCACCAAGGAGGAGATATCATGGAACAGCCACCGCGTGTTGCAACTGAAAATTTTACTGAACAGTTTAACGCGATCTTGTATGAGTACTGGTCAGATATTATTCTCGTTCTCAATCGGCAATCTCCCCGTCTGGCGGGTGTCTTGCGTATTTCCAGTCCTGCTGGCATGAAACGCGTCAAGGGAGGCTGGCAGATCCAGATTGTTATCAGGAGGATGGCCCAGCCTGAGAAGCTGCGTCAGCCTCGTGATAATGAAATAGTGGCCCACGCCATCCGCTCATGGGCACGTTCGGCGGCACAATTCGATTTGCCGCCAGTCACCGTGAAATTCGAGATGTAGCGCAGGGCCGAAAAGGAGCATTCCATGTCATCCGCTCAGCCAGGGGCACGGCGATACTTCCCCCAACTGGACCCGGCTGCGCTTCAGCATCCCTTTGATCGCAAGGCTCTGGCCGCTTTACAGAAGATTCCTGGCCTTGATATTGCTGTGCGCAAATTTATCGAACTCTTCCCTGAGAGGGTCGCGTATATCATGAACGTGGCGCAGTCTGTGCGTGTCTCGCCGACCCAGTGTCCGCAGCTCTATGCCTCGTTGTGTGAAGCCTGCGCCATTCTCGATATGCCTGAACCGGAACTCTATATTGCCCAGACGCCTCTTGTCAACGCTATGACCAGTGGGCACGACCATCCCTATATCATCATCCATTCGGGGCTGGTCGATCTTTTAAGCGCGGCTGAGATCCAGGCGGTTATCGCGCACGAATTGGGGCATATTAAGTCCGGGCATGTGCTATATAAGACGATGGCGCGTGGTATCAGTTTACTGCTGCAACTGATTGGTAATCTTACCCTGGGTATTGGACGCCTGATCGGGCTTTCACTGGAAGCCGCCCTGCTGGAGTGGGATCGCATGGCGGAATTCTCGGCTGATCGCGCTTCTCTGCTCGTAGTACAAGATCCACAGGTCATACTCTCGCTGATGATGAAGCTGGCTGGCGGCACCCTTTTCCAGCGCGACCAGATGAATGCTGCGGAGTTTTTACAACAGGCAGAACTGTATCGCGCGGTGGATGTGAATGTGCTTGACCGACTGTACAAGTCCCTGCTCGTTGCTCCAACCACGCATCCCATGCTGATCGTCCGGGCGAGCGAGATCGTCAAATGGGGCGCTGGCAACGAGTATCACGATATCATAGCAGGTCGCTACGCCCGCAAAGGTGGCGCAACTGTGCCCCCAAGCAATGGCTCAGTATCCAGCGGGAGCAACCAAGCAGCCGAAGCTCAACTGGTCGTGTGTCCGCACTGCCAACGTTCACAAAGCAATCGGCATTTTTGCAGCTATTGTGGAAAAGAGATCGCGTAAAACAACCTCAACGGAGCGATTGGCCTGCTCAGCTTCTTGTTGAGCAGGCCACGTCAGACATTGAAGGAATCCTTGCCACACTTCATTAGCCTGCGTGCTTGAATCCGGTTTCGTTCATGCTCAGCGGCTGTCCCTCGCCCTGCATACCAACCTCAACCACCTCTGCGACTATCAAGGTTGAATCGCCCGCCTCGACGGTGTGTTTAACCTCGCACGCCACCCAGGCCAGCGCGTCCTGTAGGATGGGCGCACCACCCGGTCCAGCACTATACACGATGCCCTTCAGCTTCTCAGGGAATTTGAGGGCGGACTTTCCCAGTTTGGCCGCTAACTCGCGGTCCCCGCTGCGGAAGACGTTGATGAGAAAGGCTCGGCTGCGCAAAATCATCGGCAACGATCTCGTATTGTTCTCGATGGAAACCGCGACCAGTGGCGGATCAAACGAAACCTGGCTGAGCCAATTGACAGTACAAGCATTAACCTCGTCCTCATTCGCACACGAAACGGCGTAGAGACCATAGGTAAAGGTGCGTAAGACCTGTTTTTTGAGTTGTG
>JBDTBU010000315.1:0-21545 GCA_039923935.1 Ktedonobacteraceae bacterium
ATGCCTTCCAGAATGTCGCCCTGCATGACAGCGACAGCAGTTTGGCCTGCGCTGAAAAGCGTGTAGGCTTCTTGGGCCAGCGCGTCTGCCGCGATAGTACTAAAAGGCGGGCCTTCCAGGTCGCTGACAGTGGCGTGGGCAAGCGATTCGCCGCTAGCCAGGTAGCGCAGGAGCAGGTTCTCGTTGAGGCTACCGATCATATGCCCGTCTTCCATGATAGGCATCTGGCTGATACCGTAGCGGCGCAGCAACTCTACAGCGTCGGCCACGCGGTCTTCTGGTGCAACGCTGACGACGAGGGGCATGGTACCAGCGTGGGTACGGCGATAGGTGAGCACAGCGCTCAAGGTCGGCTGCTCGCTCTCGCTGACAACGAAGAGGTTATTCTCACGCATCCATGTGTCATTAAACTGCTTGGTGAGGTAGCCGCGTCCAGTGTCTGGCAGCAGCACGACAACAACATCTTTGGGTGTCAGGCCGCGTGCATATTGCAGGGCGGCTCCCAGAGCGGTGCCAGCGGAACCGCCAGTCAGAATACCTTCCTCGCGAGCCAGACGACGAGCGAGGCTAAACGAAGTGCGGTCATCAATACGAATAAATTCATCCACAATGGTGGGATCGTAGTTCTGCGGGAACAGTTCCATCCCAATGCCCTCGACCTTGTAGGGGCCAGGAGTATCCCCGGAATAGACGGAGCCTGGCGGGTCGGCACCGATGATCTTGACATTGGGGTTTTGCTCTTTTAAGTAACGCCCGATGCCCGAAATCGTCCCTCCGGTACCGATACCCGCGACAAAGGCGGTGATGCGTCCGGCGGTATCGCGCCAAATTTCCGGGCCAGTGGTGCGATAATGCGTCTCAGGGTTCGCCGGATTCGAGTACTGGTCGGGACAACAGGCACCCGGTATCTCCTCGGCGAGCCGATGCGCGACATTTTTGTAGTGTTCTGGTGATTCGTGGGTGACGCTACTGGGGCAAATGATAACCTCAGCACCATAGGCACGCAAGAGGCTGCGTTTCTCTTCGCTGACCTTGTCGGTCATCACAAAAATACAATGATACCCTTTGAGCACGGCAGCCAGAGCCAGCCCATGACCAGTGTTACCGCTGGTTGGCTCGATAATCGTGCCGCCCGGACGCAGCAGACCAAGTTTCTCGCAACGCTCGATCAGCGCAGGCCCAATCCGATCTTTGACGCTGCCACCAGGATTAAACATCTCCATTTTCGCCAGGACCAACGCGGGCACGTCCCTGGCGATGTGGTTCAAGCGCACCAACGGCGTATTGCCCATCAATTGGAGCACCGAATCATAATAATGCATGCCCTCATGCGTGGCTTCTATTGCTTTGTCCATTACACTCTGTCCCTCTAATTTGCTATATGTCTGTACGGCGACGCTGCCGCGTGTGGCGTTGACGCGATTAGTATAACACACAGGAGAAAAGAGACTCTCACAGGTGGATGAAAGGGCAAAGATGGTCTTTCATCAGCCCCCTACCCCAACCTGAAACCCCAATTGCCCAGAGTATGTGAAATTCCCTGAGCCAAAATGGAGAAGAGCAACCGTTTTCCAGAAATTTCCGCAAAAACGCGCTATAATAAAAGGAGGCTGTGGACATCGAAGGCTGCGCATGGCCTGGAAAGCACCAGAAAAAGATGGAACTGGAAGACACGACGCAACTGCAACATATCCTGGAACGTATGACTGTGGGGGTAGCGATCCTCGACTGTGCTACGCTCCGTGTGCGGTATGCCAATGCCTACCTGGCCTCGTTCTGTCCTGAACCATGGCGCTCGCGAGGACCAGTGGGAGATTGTGTGCATGAGATTCTACCGGCTGACATCTATCAATTGGCTGAACCGCTTTTCCAGCAGGTCTGCGCCAAGCAAGAAAAAATCAGCCTCGCTGAGATCCCCTATGAAGGTTTTCTGGAGACACGTGGGCGCACATACTGGCATATCTCACTGGAGTTGGCTCCCTCGGCTGAAGATGCTCAGGATGGGCGTGTCTTGTTGGTAATGGTTGAGGATGTGACCAGCAGTGTGCGTGCACGTCTGCAACTAGAGGCCATTCATCATATTTCGGCGGCTATCGCAGGGCAATCGCCTTTGCGCGATGTGCTGGATCGCATTCTGCTAGCGATGCAGGATCTGGTTGGCTCGAAACGCTGCGCGGTCCTGTTGATCGATGAAGAAGAGGAGAGCGTTTCCCCAACAGATGCGGACACACACGATCCAACGAGCGCAATCAACCAGCCCATACCCACAGTCACGATTGTAGCGCAACAAGGTCTCTACGCGGGCGCGAAAGACTGGCATCCACGCGTGAACGAACGTCTGCTCTTGCACAAGGTGTTGCAAACACGTCAGGCGCTTGTCGTGCCAGACACCAGCACCATGCCAGAGATCGATTTTCCCATTCTCGACGACAATGGTCAGCCCCGCCGCCCAGGCTCGGTAATATGCGTGCCCATTTTGGAGACGCTGCCAGAGGGCGTGCCCGGCACATTGTTGGGGACAATCGAGTTGTATCATCGACGAGCACGCGGTCTGCCGAAAGAGGAAGTGGAATTGCTAGAACGCTTTGCATCCCAGGCAGGTCTGGCGATGCAAAACGCACGACTTTTTCAGCGCATCAAGCTCCTGGCACGCGTGGCGAGTCAGCAAGCCCACCAGTTAGAAAATGTGATGCGGGCGATCCCCGATGGGGTGATTATCTATGACGCGGGCTGGCACTTGTTGGAGATCAATCATACGGCGCGACTCTTACTGGGCTGGTCGAACGATGATATTGGTATGCACATTAGCGAGGCCATCGGGCATGGCAAAGCGCACTTCCCCGAACATTCACCGCTGATCTCCGATCTGATGGCTGATCTGGAGCGACATGCTGACTATCAACAAGCAGATGAGTTTGAGATGATTGGAGCAGATAGCCAGATGTATACTATGCGCCGCTCGAAAGCTCCGATCCAGGATGAGTTAGGGCAAACCTTCGCCTATGTGGTGGTCTATCACGATGTGACCGAACAGGCCGCCGCACGTCGGCATATTGAAAAAGAAGTGCGAACGCGCACAGCCGAGTTAGCCCAGCGCAATAGGGATCTGCAAGAGACACAGACTGCATTACGCCTGTATAATGACCGCTTACAACTACTACTGGAACGCCTACCAGCTGGGGTGATGCTCATCTCGCTGGAGGATCAGCGAGTGGCGTTGATGAACAACCAAGCCATCCAGCTTCTCCAACGTATGGGCGTGCAATTGCCGCTGCCGAACAGTGGCGATGTGGATTTCAATAAGCCGCTGCCGGACGCAGTGGGCCTGAAGATCGAGGAGGTGTTGAGCAACGTGACAATGTACAATGCCACAGGCACGATTGTGCCTGTCGAAGAGCAACCGCTTTACCAAGCACTTTACCAGGGTGAGGCCAGCGAAGCGGAACTACATACGTTGCAAACTGATGGGCAAATCCTTAACCTGCTCATTAATGCTGCACCTCTACTAGCGGGCAAAGGTGCAGCGACCAACATTGTCCTGGTCTGGCAAGATATCACCTGGATCAAGGCTCTAGAGCGTGCTCGCGAAGATTTCTTTACGACGATGGCGCATGAACTGAAGACGCCACTCGCCAACATTCGTGCCCATTTAAGCGCGTTGCAGGCCCACGATATGGTCTGGTCAGCCGAAGAGCAACTGCATTTCCTGTATACAGCAGATGAACAGGTTGAACGGCTGGTAGGGATGATTAATCATTTCCTAGATGCCTCACGCGTCGAGGCAGGAGCGCTGCACCTGGAACTGGAGCCAATTTTGTTGCCAGAGATGTTCGAGGATCTGCAAGATCGACTGGAGGCGCTGATTGCCTCATCGCAACGTCGCCTGGAGATCTCAGTGCCCGCGACCCTACCCGCAGTGCAGGCTGATTATGAACTGATTATGAGCGTGCTGACAAATCTGCTGAGCAATGCCTTTCGCTATGCACCTGTAGGGGATATTGTGCGGCTGGAGGCTGCGATCAAGCTAGTGGATCAACGGCCACAGGGGGTCATGTTACGCGTGAGCGATCACGGTCCAGGCATAAGCCAGGAACGGCAAGCGGAGCTATTCACACGCTTTAGTACCTTTGCGGCAGCCCGTAGGCCCGACGCAGACCGACCAGGTCAAATGGCCGAGGTACCTGAGCCACGACGCGGTGGAGGACGTTGGAGTCCGGCCACTGGGCTGGGTCTGTACATCAGCAAAGGGATTATTGAGGCGCATGGGAGTCAGCTCGAACTGCGGAGTAGCCCCGGCGCAGGCACAACATTTACATTCACGCTCACACTGGCTAATCCGGTCAGATCAGAGATTGTATAGAGGAGACACCCATTATGGTCATCACAGAGAAAAAAGTGCGGATTCTCTGCGTAGAAGATGACGCGCAAATGCGTAATTTTCTGCAAACGCAACTACGCGCACGCGGGTTCCTGGTTCAGTCAGTGCGCGATGGTGCACAGGCTATCGATCAGGCTGCCTACTTCGAGCCGCAGTTGATCCTGCTCGATCTTTCGTTGCCCTCTCTGGACGGCCTGGAATTTCTGCGTCGTCTGCGCGAATGGTGCAGTGCGCCCGTAATTATTCTCTCGGCTCACGACGAAGAACGTGTCAAGATCAAGGCACTGGACGCAGGGGCCGACGACTATCTGACCAAGCCATTTAGCCTAAATGAACTGCTGGCGCGGGTGCGGGTAGCATTGCGACGGGCCGACGAGACAGCCCGCTTACGGAGTGGACTGACTGGCAGCGAGACGCAGCGTCCCTTCTATCGCTGCGGTGGTGAGGATGGTCTCGTCGTCGATTACGCCCATCGCATCACGCGCAGCAGCGGCAAAGAGGTCCATCTCACGCCAACAGAGTACGATCTTCTCTGTGAACTGACGCGCAACGCTGGCAAAGTGCTCACCCATAAAGATCTGCTACAACGTGTCTGGGGGCCAGATTACAGCGGCGAGAACACCTACCTGCGTACGTTTATCCGCCACCTGCGCCGTAAATTGGAGCCTGACCCGGCGCAGCCGCGATTTTTGCGCAACGAACTGGGCGTTGGCTATTTCGTGCCCCCGCCAGATGATCTATCAGACATGCCGATCTAAAGACGGACTATTCTATAAAGATATCCATGAATATTCACATAGATTTCACAAAAATGACAAAATCTTCACGTTATCCTCACCGAATCTCTGCTATCATTATTCTTGAGACATCGTTCTCGTAACATCATCGGAACGAGAGCCGCAACAACCTCCAAAAGTTGCGTGCATGCATGCAAAAGAGGAGGTCGATGAGCATTTGAATGTTAAGGATGATATGCAAGCAGCCAACGTGACACGCGAGCGGACACAGCCAATGCAAGGCGAGGCAAAAACCTCGCGCAGGCACATTCTCCTGGTGGAGGATGATACCTCGCTGGCCCGGTTGGAGTCTGGCATCCTCACGGCTCATGGCTATACGGTGACACGCGTAGAAAGCGGAGAGCTGGCACTCAACGCTTTACACGAGACGATCCTCGACCTGGTCCTACTGGACCTTGATCTCCCTGGCGCGGTGAATGGTTGGGATGTGTTGAGAGCTTTACGCGCTCACACTGACACATCTCTGACACCAGTCCTGCTCACCAGCTCTGAAGCAACGGTGCACAAGCGTCTTCGCACTCGTGGCGAAACCCGATCAACGTTAGATCACTTACCCAAACCTTATCCCATTCAAACACTGCTTAAGCGTATTGAGCGCATGTTAGGCATGACACCCGAAGGGCTATAAAAGGAGGCACAACTATGGACCATAAGGATGATCGTGAAATTTTGCGTAAAGGTGGATTCGCGGAAGGGGAAATGCAGCGCCTGAGTAAACTCCGCCAGGATTATACTGAGCGGGAAAAGAGCCAGGCACTCGCCGATCACCGTCGTCTGGAATTCGTTCGTTGGCTCGTAACAAACGGTAAGCTTTCTGAACAGATTGCTTCTTAAATGGAAAGTCTCTTGACCTTTTTGACTTTCCTCAAAGGTGTACATCCTCAAGGCATAGGCAGTCTGACGATGGCTTGAGGACGTACACCTTTGAGGATACATACTACGAGGGGTCGCACCATTCGTTACGCACAAGAAGCATCTCATGCTCTCCCCCTGAAATCGGATTCGACAAGGGCGGAGGGCACATGGATGGTCTGGGCAAGCGCCCAATCTGCGTGAGGATACGCGCGACCAACTCGTCTGGTGGCTTAAGCTCGCCTAAACAATTGAAGAGTGTATCAATGTCGTCTTCTGGCTGGGAAGATACCCGGACGCGGTTGCATGATAACGACTGCTGCATAAGAAAATCCCTCTTGTTCTGTTTCTGTGACTCTGCTTAGTTAAGAGTACGGACAGGACAAAAGGGAAGTTTCATTCAGCAGGGACTAGCACGCAGCAGATGGTTGGAGTTGCTGTGTCAGCATAGTACGTAACAGCGGCTTAGCACGCTGGAAGTAGGTTTTCGCAGTGGCTTCGGGCATATGCAGCGTATGGCCAATCTCTGAAAAGCTGAGCTGCGCTGAGTAACGCAAAAGCACGACAGCGCGGAACTTGGGTGGCAAGGCCGCGATGGCCTCTTGTAGGATATGCTGCAAATCATGGTGTTCCGCCACATCTTCGGGCAGTGGACTGTTATCGGGGATAATCGCCAATGGCGAAAGGTCTTCGTCCTCATTAAATGATTGAAGCTCAGAAAAATGGATGACGCGCTTGCGACGCAGTTCGTCCAAACAGCGATTGCGTGCTACCTGGAAGAGCCAGGCCTTCAACGGCTCGCCAGTGCGCAGATTGGGCAGCGAGATATAAAGCTGGGTAAATACCTGTTGCAGAATATCTGAGGCTGCATCGTAATCATTCAGAAAACGCGAGATGAAGTTGAACAGCGAAGTGCTGTAACGCTGGACGAGTTTTTCAAAAGCCACCTGATCTCCTGCCAAGGTTTGTTGGGCCAGCACGCCATCAGTGGCTTCGATAGGCTGGTCTTTGACACGTTCTCGTAATTGCATATTTTTCTCTCCTCTTTTGTTTCTGCACTCAGCGTAACCTGCTCAGATGTGAATTACAACAGTTATAAACTCTGCTGTAAGCGACTCTAAGCAGAAACTAAACAAAGGTGGTGAGAACTGAGGAATTTCTCAGGAGATTCTTAATCTTCTCAGGAGATTCTTATCTTCAAACAGTTCATAATTATAAAAAGTTGTTCTTTCAAATGTGAGCAAAAAGACTGACTGATATGGTACACTCTCTAAAACATTGGGAATCAGCACGCTAAGTAGTATTACATAGTGTCCTGTAAGCAACATACGCCAGACGTTGTACGTATAATATAGATAAAAATCTATCAATATCAGAGAAACCATTTAGTGAAGCGGAGGATTTTGTCATTATGAGTGAACAAACCGAACATTCAGCACAGACACCGCATCCTGCTCAGGATGACCGAAACGCTAACTCGCTACCCGGCGAGGAGATTACCAGCCAACAATCTATCGACCATGCGCCAGCGCCGCATCAACCCGCAGAGGAGCACACGGCGGCCCCAATCGAGCCAGCCAACCAGCCAGCACCAGAGAGCAGTGCGCCCCCCATCGAGCAGGTCAACCAACCAGCACAGCAAGATGAGCTGGTGCAGGAAATCGAGGTCGGTGAGACCACTGTGGCTATTCCTATTATAGTTACCGCCGAGACGATCCAGGTGCCCGCTCTGCACCCTGCTGAAGAAGAGGCCACCCTCGTTGCAGCCGCCGCGTCTACAGCAACTGCGGCTTCCTCAGCCGCGTCAGGACATGCTCCTACGCCAACGCACGTTCCAACGGGTACACCTCCTGCACAGGTCGCCGCTAGTCAAGTTCCAGCGGCTCAACAGGCGACGCCCAAGCCGTTTATTTCGCTTGAGGATCTTGTGGAACTGCAACTGGCGGGAGAGCCACAGGTTTCTCCGGACGGTCTGCTGATCGCGTATACGGTGATGCAGAGCGCAACAGCCCGCACGAGTATCTGGCTGGTGCCAACGGTTCCAGCGACGAACGGCAAGGGCCAACAGCCGCGCCAAGTGACAGTCGATGAGTTCAACGCGACGATGCCACGCTGGTCGCCAGATGGGCGCACACTGGCCTTTGTGAGTGACCGAGCTGGCTCACCACAGATCTATCTGTTGCCCCTCAACGGCGGTGAGGCTCGCCAAGTCAGCTCCCTGGCACAACCTGTGGCGGACTTTAGTTGGCGACCCGATAGTAAAGCGTTGCTGGCTCAAAGCGCCTGGAAAATCGAGGATGAGCAGGACGAAGCGGAAGATGAGAATGTCGTGCAGGTGTGGACGCGCTTGGACGAAACGTGGGATGGTCTTGGCTATAAGCAGGGTCGCCACCAACAACTCTGGTTGCTTGATCTGGAGAACGCTCAACCAGCCACACGCCTGACCTTCGAGCCGATAGATCATACGCAAGCCTGTTGGTCGCCCGATAGCAAGGAAATCGCCCTCTGCGTGAATCGCCGTACAGCACCCGATCTCAGCGTAAGCGCGGCTCTATGGGTGCTCACGCTCAGTTCTGGCCGCATGCGTCGTCTGACTCCCAGTGAAGGACTAGCCATGCAGCCAGCGTGGTCGCCCGATGGACATGTGTTGGCTTTCTACTACGCCACCAACCAGACCGAGACGGCAAATATCGTACCCTGGATTGTCAACGCAGATGGGCAGAGTGCCCCGCGCCCAGCTACAGCGGGTTCACAGAACTCCACCAGCCTTGAATTCATCGTTGATAATCTGCATTTCTCTTCACTCAGCCGCCCTTGCTGGTATCCCGACAACACTTCGTTGCTGGTGACAGCTCAGACACGCGGTCAGGTCCATCTCAACCGCTTGTATATCAACACGAATCACGAGGAGCCGTTAACCACTGGCAATGGCTGCTATCTCAGCCCACATATGAGCGCGAATGGACGCACGATTGCTGCACTGCGCACAGACTGGTTTACACCTGGCGATATCTGGGCCATGGCCGGCAATGGCGCGAACCGCCGCCGTATGAGTGCTGTCAACGACGCATTATTACGCACTCGTCAGGTGATTCGCCCCAAGAAGGTGAGCTGGCGCAGCTTCGATAATCTCGAAATCGAGGGCTGGCTCTATCTACCACCGCTACAACCGGGCGAACGTGTGCCACTGGTATTGGATGTGCATGGCGGTCCCACGTTGGCCTGGGGCGAGAGCTATGTGCACGATTTCCAGGTTCTAGCGGGCATGGGCTATGCCGTGCTGGCTGCGAACCCGCGTGGTAGCGCAGGTTATGGCGAGGAGTTCTGTCGCAAGATTATCAACGATTGGGGCGGCGACGATTTCCGCGACCTGATGGCTGGCGTGGATCATGTCATCGCCACTGAACCAGTTGACGGGGCACGCCTAGCCATCACTGGCATGAGCTATGGCGGCTATATGACCTGCTGGGCCATCACCCAAACGCGCCGCTTCAAAGCAGCCGTAGCACGCAATTCGGTGACTTCTCTGCTAACCTGCGGCCTGCTCTCGGACCAATGGATCTGGTTCGACCTGATGATCGGCACCAAGGATGCGGATCAAGACCCTGAGACGCTACGCCGCAGTTGCTCGCCGATGACCTTCGCCGACGCGATCACCACGCCGTTACTACTGATCCATTCCGCCGAAGATCTGCGCTGCCCGACCAATGAGTCGAAGCAGCTTTTCAACACGCTGCGCCATCGCCAGCATACGGTTGAGCTAGCGATCTATCCAGGCGTAAGTCACCTGCTGGACTTCCCCGGCTATGGCTCGCCCAAACAACGCGTAGACCGCTTACGCAGAACCATCGCATGGTTCAGAAAATACGTGTAAATCGCGTAATGCGTCACATGCCCAACTGGAACTCGCTTCTAAGAAACAGTTCCAGTTGGGCGTTAGGGATCAATAGGAGAACATTGCATGAAGCAACTCCATCTTGGGTCACTCGCAGGCGCAAAAATTATCGTCCTGCCAGTGGCATTTCTCGCGGCTCTGCTGCTCTGGATTCTCTTTAGCGCCATTGCCTTCGCAGCCCTGCATATGTCGCTTGGCTTGGCCGTGATAGTCGGGCTGGTCGCGATGCTGCTGCACTGGTTATCTGAGGTGGTGCACCATCTTGGGCACGCTATCGCAGCAAAACGCACAGGCTACCCGATGCAGTCCATCGTCCTCGGCGGTATCCAGGGCTACCTAGCGCTTTCATCCTACCCGGCAGACGAGCCAAAGCTACCAGATTCGCTTCATATACGCCGCGCCGTAGGTGGCCCCATCGCCAGCCTGCTCTTTACACTTATTTTTGGCGTCTGTGTGCTACTTGTGCCGAAACCTTTCTGGTGGGTCGCAATTCTGCTCTTCATCGAAAATCTGATCTTTACAGTCCAGCTTTTTATCCCCTTAGGCAAGCTGTTGGACAACGACGGCAATACGCTGTACCGCTGGTTGCGCGGACGCGGAAAAACGGAAGTAGCATAGCCATAACCATCCGGCACACATAGCCACACTCAGCACCGGAGACAAGCCGTATGTATTGCAGGGCTGCTAAGAAGCATATCGTCAAAAATGTGAACAGGCACATATGCAATCATGCCGCAACGGTAATGCAACACATACAGATAACCCGCTTGTCTCCGTTCCTATACTGAGAAGTGAGACGTATATCACTTATGCGAAGTAATATACATATGATGTGTCGGTTCGCAGAGTAGCAGGTGTATTATTGTACCTGCTACTCTTTTTTATCTTTTATACCCACTTGCATTTTTCCTACATTCGCACACATCCAACCTGCATCTTATGTCAGATTACTGTCTATGGAATAAGCTAAAAACGGCGAAGCTGTTTTCGGCCCATTTCATATATAGAGCAAAAATTTCTGGCATAGACACAGGACTTGCATCCATTGTGTATACTAGAAACGGTACCGCGTTTTGTAGCGGAAGCGAGAAAAACGTATCATTGTAGTATGGAAATACTGTCACATTGTAGTGTACCAGGACGGTAACGTCCCTCTAAAAGTAGAAAGCGAAGCTTTATGAAGCCCAAAGGTTCCAAGCCCCACACCACCTCGACTGCCTCGACATCTTCTACCAACCTGGATACTGTGCTCCTGCCTGAAATTTTCAGTCTGCAAACTCTGCTTCAGCAACTACCTGCTGAACGCGATTGGGTTATTCCTGGTCTATTACCCACCGGCGTCTCGTTGTTGGCCGCGCCCCCACACATCGATAAGGCGCTACTCGCGAACCAGCTTGGGTTGAGCGTAGCTAGCGGGACACCGTTTCTGGAGCATTTTCCGGTGTGTCAGGGCCATGTGCTCTACCTGGCCTTGGGGGAAGGATTGCTGAATGTGCGCAGCCGGGCCGCACGCCTGTTGCACGAACAGGAGCAACCGGCCACCTTCGATCTCGCCATGCAATGGTCGCCGTTGCGCCAAAATGGGCTGGCCGATCTGGAGGACACGATTGCCCTACTGACGAACCCACGCTTGATCGTCATTGATCCTCTAGAGTTTGTGTTACCGTTGCAGACCAATCAACCACAAAACTATCGGGTACGCCAGTCAAACGTGCCGTTGCAAGATCTGCATTTCTTTATCCCCTTGCGCGAATTGGCTATGCGCTATAAGCTGGGCATTCTACTGCTGCACCACCTGCCCGACGATTGGCCCACAAACCGTCGCGATCCTCTGGCAGGGATGAGTTCCAATGGCCTGACTGCTGCCAGTGCCTGCAATCTGCTTCTCACACCCGCACGCGAAGCCGGAACCTGCACGCTACACATAGCAGGCACAGAAGTGGAAGAGCGCCGCCTCACGCTAGAATTCGATGCCAAGCTGGGTCAATGGAGGTATAGGGAAGCATAGAGGCGTTAAGCACAACAAGTTTGTGAGAAAACATATAACGTACATTATAAAGCGGATACTATAGGTTCGAGTATATATTGAGTTTTTGTAGGTCAACTTTGCTACACAGAGAGGGAGCCGAAGGCTAGCGCCGACTCTACATGTAAGAGGGACGTGGAGGCAAGCTCCCGGCTCCCTCTCTGTGTGCCAAATTACCACTTGGTTTGTGAGCCAGAGCATAGTGTTAATTGAACAGGTATGGTAAGATATATTTTGATAAAGAGAAATTTTTCGTACGTACTTTACCGTGATAATATTACCGAGAGGAACCTATTTACTCATGCAATGTCAAACTTGCCAGTCCGATTTGCCACCAAATACGACGTTCTGCACCAACTGCGGCGCATCAGTCGGATCACCATCGTCACCCAACCAGGGCATCGCTCCCACAATGTTTGCCGCACCACCACAGCAAGGCATCGCTCCCACGATGTTCGCGCCAACGCCCAACCAGGGAGTACCCGCGTCATACCCTACACTGCCATCTGAGCCGCAACCCTATACACCGTATCCTTCGACGAACTACGGTGAGAGTGCACCACCACCACCACCGCTCAATCCCTATACGGTGCCACCAGCACCCTATGGCGCTCCTCAACAGGGCCAGTACAGTGCACCACAGCCACAAGTCCCCTATGGCGCTCCTCAACAGGGCCAGTATGGTGCGCCACAAGTCCCCTATAGGGGAGATGGCGTACCACAACCGATGTATGTACAGCCACAGAAGCCGAAGGGCAATCGCGGCTGTCTCATCGCCGTGGTGATTGTGCTCGTACTCTTTGTACTCATTGTTGGTGGAGTTTCTGCTGCTGGCTACTATGTTTACCGTCAAGCCAGCAATGCAGTTGCTACAGTCGGTTCAAATGTTCAGACAGCAGTGCCGACAATTGACGCATCGTTGTCTGCAACACCAAACACAACGAATACCAGCAATGCGCCCGATGCCAGCCAGATCGACGCTACCGCTGCCGCGAATATCCCTAGTGCCCAGACCTCTGGGTCGATGGACTCAAATTTCCTGCCAACAGACACTAAATCGAACTTTAACACTGGAGATACAATAGATATCACCTTCACGCTAGCAGGTAACGCAGGCTATGCTATAGCGAAGATCTATCTAAATGGTCAGTTCCATGTGCAAAGTCCTACACCGCTAACCGTGAAGTCTGGCTACACGAATGGCGCTTTCCCATTCACACCCAGCACCGCTGGTCCATATGTGGCAGGTATCTACTGGTGCACACAAGCCGATTGTAGCGACGCGGCTCTGGCCCAAGTAGTGAATTTCACAGTCTCATAAGTACTGTAATGATATGCGGTGTGGAAAATGTATTTTTCACACCGCATACCGTTTTATAGCATACTTCAATCTCGAATAGCAAGCAACTGCAAAATCGCGTTATGCAGTACAGGTGTGGCGGCAGCGACCAGTGAGAAGCCTTGACGCAGATCTTTAATCGGCACAAGCGGCTGGCCCTGGGCATCGGTCACAAGCCCACCAGCCTCACGCACGATCATAGCGGCAGCCAGAAACGACTCACCAGTGAGGATCTCGCCAATGTCCACATAGGCATCGTAGGCACCACTGGCTACGTAAACCAGATCCATAGCTGAGGAACCACTACGTCGCGTACCGGCTGGCAGTGTATCCGTACAGAGCAAGCGTTGGACGGCGCTCGCATCGCGCCGGTCCAGGTTGATGCCCGCCAGACAGTCCTGGTAGCGTGTGATCTCGCTTACTTGGCAACGCCGCCCATTGCAATACGCCCCACGTTCACACTCGGCCTGGTAGACGGTACCACTGTAGAGTTCGCCAACCAGCGCCCACTGCACATATTCTGGGGTGACAGGCGCGTCGATGGGCAGAACAGCTAAGGAGACGCCAGCACTCAAGATGCCCCGCGCCACATTGGTCGAGCCGTCCACAGGATCGACAACGATCCGATAGGCGGGCTGCTCAGATGTGCAGATCAGCGGACGCTCCTCGGTGATGACCTCAAAGCCGTGCCCACTGGCGGTCAATCCCTCGATAATCAGATCTTCGGCCTCACGGTCAAACTGCATGGTCGTATGCTCGGACGACTGCTCGAAAATCTGTTGACGATTAAAATGCTCAGAGTGCATGTAGGCCCGCACCTGACGAAAAAGTTGTTCTAGCAGTTCTAACATAGTTACCTATACTCTCAACAAGCCTGGCTGGCTCTACCAGGTCTGTAGATATTTTCTGGCGTGTGTTTTTTGCATTATAGCACGCGGGAAGATTGATGTATCGTGCGCCGGAGGCTAGCGCCGGCGCACAAAACTACCAGGACTATTTCTACACCGCTTGCCTGTTTTGCGAGTGTATGAGATAATTCCTAGCGTTTCTACAACTTTATTTGCATATTTCTCTGAATGATCTCTCTCAGAACTGTAATCACGAGGTACTCATGAGACAAAGCGACGGCAGCGAGATTCTTGGACCCAACGATCCGCGCACGATTGTCATTGGCATTATCCATGTGACGCCCGGCGATGACCGCCAGAGCGTACTGACCGCGATCTCCACGCAAGAGAAACTGGGGCGCGATCAGATCGTACTCGAACTCCCAGCGCAGAATAAAGCGTTTAAAAATGCGGTGGATTTCGAGGGACTGCGCCAAATGGCGGGCGAAATTGAGGCCACCTTGGTGCTGGTAGTACCAGCGCGTTCGAAAATTGCGACATACGCAAAAAAAGAACGTTTTGTACTGTACTCTTCTCTCGATGAACTAACTACTGCTGAATTTCCACCGCTCCAACCAGACGGCACAGAGCAGGCCGCACCTGTGGAAGATGACACAGCAGATCACGCGATCACTTTCCCAATCACGCCACTAGAAACGCCTGTCGGGCAAGCTGACGTACTTGCCACTACATCAACCGCGACAAATGAAACACTGGTCGTGGCTCAGAACCAACCTTTGCCTGACGTGCCAGAAACACCCACGGAAGATGTGGCAGACGAGAAGCATACAGCCCCCTTGGTAGAGGATGATGAAGCGCCAACCAATCCAGGCCTGGCCGCTGTCTCCGCACAAACTGCAGGGCAGGTTGAAGCGCAACATCCGGCGGACGATGCTGACGACACGTTGGACAACACTCAGCCGCAAGCCGCAACAATTGATGCAACTGGTGCACTGGGCGGCACCGTACCAGCAACCCTGGCTTCTGGCACGGGCGCATTGGTGCCAGCCGGCTCTTTACCGCCAACCTTCTATTATGAACAGCAGCCAGAGCCGCCGCGCCGCCGTTCATGGCGAAATCTGATCATCACGGCGGCGGTTGTGCTGCTCTTGATCGTCATGGGTGTGGCCTTCAATCGTCCCATCCTTGACCTCTTCTTTCCGCCAACAGCGACGGTGACGATTATCCCAAATAGCCAGCGGCTCCAGCATACCTACCAGATCACAGCAGTGCTGGGTCTACCCGATCCCTCGAAGGATCAGGTGGATGCACGCGCGATCTATGCCAGTTCGCAGCCACAAAGCTCGACAGCCAGGGCAACGGGCCAGGGTACCATACCGGGCCAACAAGCGCGTGGTGTGCTAACCTTCTACAACATAAGCACATCTCCCCAGGCGATCCCGGCGGGCACAGTGATCTTTGACCCTCACAATAGCAATGTCGTGGTGGTCAACGACGATGCCCTGACCCTACCGGGCTTTGATCCATCCCAGCGCAAGGGCATAACGGATAACGCGCATACGCTCAATGTCGGTAGCAACCAGAATATTCCGGGCAACGACATCACCACGGCTCTCTGTTGCGGCGGCACAGTGTATGTGAGCAATCTGACAGCGTTTAGTGGTGGACTGGACCCACAAACCTTCGCCTATGTACAGCAGAGCGATATCGATAGCGCAGCCCAAGGTTTAGAGGCCACGCTCAATGGACAAACCACGCAGATTTTGCAGGGGCAAACGCGCTCAAACGAGCGGCCCGTGGGCCAGCCAAGATGTGCGCCGCAGGTGCAAAGTACCAACATGGCTGGTACTACGGCTAACACAGTCACGGTCATGGTAACGATGAACTGCCTAGGCGAGGTCTACGATATGCAAGCAGTGCAGATCCTAACCGCACGCAAACTGATGCAGGACGCCAGTGTTAACCCAGGTCCAGCGTACGCGCCAGTGGGCAATGTTGTGGCACAAGTGGCGAAAGCTACACCCGCCGAACGCGGTGATGTGCTGCTAACAGTCAACGCGCTGGGCATGTGGGCCTATCAGTTCAGCAACACCCAACGCACGTCTATGGCTCGCTTGATTGCCGGACAAAGCAGCCAGAATGCTCGTGCCAAACTGCTCCAACAACCCGGCGTACACGATGTCGCGATCACGCTGAGCGGCGTAGGCGTCACAACCGTGCCGGGCGATGTGACACACATCACGCTGAATGTCGAGGCAGTGCAAGGTTTGCACGTCTAACATATTTTTGTCATACAAACGGGCCAGACTGGATATTTCCGACGTTCCAGCTTGGCCCGTTTATGTCGTACGCAGAACATAAAAGTACGTTAACTGTGCATCCACACGCGACTGGTTTCATAGCCCACGCCGTTCCAGTCGAGAACATCAGCCAGGGCTTGCCGGAGAGCCGCTAGGGCTTCTTCAATGGTTGACGCGTTGGGCATGACCGTTTGCCGCCAGAAAAAGAGAAAACGCACTCGGCGCGGCTGGCGGGGGTCGCTGAGAATGTAACGTGCGATGGTACCGGGAAAGAGGTGCATGTCCCCACGTTTGATCTGTTCCAGGATGTGCACGAAATCTTCTTCCGTCACGCCCTGGCGCAATTCAGCTTCGACGCTGGTAACAATCAGTTGGTTCTCCTCTGGTGAAAAGCGCCAACGGGGCACGCTGGTACGCGGACGACCAGCCATACCGCGTCTGTAGCTAGCAACTTCGTCGCGTAGAAGAACAATGGTACTGCCTATCTTTTCAGCGTTGATATTCCCTTCCCTGATGTATTGATACAGGGTCGAGGCTGCAAGGCCAAGCGCTTCAGCAGCTTCGCCCACTGAAAGATAGTTTTTAGCCTGTGGCAAATCAACTTTCTCATCCATTGTTTTAGAATAATATTTTATGTGATTTGTGACTAGACTAAAATAGTATGGTTTTTCATAATTGCCTTTATCAGCAATGAGGCTTCGTAACGCTCAAACTCTGGGGAAGTCCAGCCGACAACCTGCCTAAGGGGAAGTATTCACCAGCACACGCATCTCGATCTCGTCCACATTACCCGGCAAGTTGCCCGTGGAACGGAATTGCGCGTCCATAATGCCCACCTGTTGCAGCAACAATGCCCGCGCCTCGCTCTGACTCTTGCCTGCAACCAACATCGCGAGTTGGTGCAGACGCGCTGCTGAGAAGGCATAGGCCCACACGCCTCGCACCTGCACGCTGAGCGCGACGTTGCCCGCATTGCCGGTAACGCTGACACTGAGCATGGTGACGACAGGCTGTCCGACTTGATGATAGGCCGCGCCAAGGTTGGGGTTGCCTGTGACGCTCGCATTGAGCAGACTGCCAGCCACCTGGCGTGCAGCCGCATCGTCGTAGACCTCCTCGCGGCACGTCTCAACAACCTGCACCGTGACGCTTTTCGCGAGATCGCCAGCACGTTGGTTAGCGCTGACCTTCGACTGACACAGCAGCGTACCATCTACGACGCGTTCGCCACTGCCAACTTGCTTGCCCAACGCGATCTGTGCACCCTGTGTAAGCTGGCTCGCCAAGCCACCTGCCGCACCATCGATGTCCTTCTGCTGAATCATACTGTTCGCCTGCGCATCCTGGCCTCCGGTGAAAGCTGTATTCTTGACGAAAATATCACCATTTGGCACACAACAAGCTTTACTAATATCAAGTGTTGGAATATTACCCGCAATACCAGGATTAACAGCGAAACCTGGGACGGTAATTGTGGGAGGATTAGCAGGAACCGAAATAGGACCAGTAAATGAAATTTGCACACCACTATTACCTGTAATAGTGATACTCTGAATTGTTATCGTATTAGCTGTATTATTAATAAACGTCAACTGTCCGGTTGCGCGTTGACCAGGGGTAGAGCCGGAGGCGTTGGCGGTGACGGATTGGTTGGGTGAGGTCGCGGTGATGAGACGAGCTGCGACTTGGTGCTGGACGCTATCGGTGGGTGCGCCGGGGATGGCGGTGAGGGCGTAGTTGTCTTGCGCAGTGTGAGCCTGCGGGGTCAGCGTGACGGTGACTGTTGGCGCTCCGAACAGATGGAGCAGGCTGCCCTGCGCACCAGCGGCCAGCAAGATTGCCCCAATCAGCGCTAACAGTGCAAGGGTGGTAACGACGGGCACAAGCGGCCATTTACGAGCACGCGACCCACGACCATGCGGCACCTTGAGCAACGGCAAAGCAAGCTGACGACGCACTGACGTATTGCTCGCTGCGAACGTCGAATGCGGCGGACGCGCCTGACTACTGGCGGCGAGATCGCGGGTCGAACGTGCCCCCGCGTCGGACGGGCTAGGCGGACGCGAACTAGTTGGCGGGCGCGTAAATGTATTGTCGGGCTGGCGTGAACTGCGAGATTGCGTGTGCTCAGTCTGGTTGTTACCAAGCGAACGCTGAGTGTGTTCAGGTGAGCGCGTACGATGCTGGGAAGAGTCGCCGGATACGAAACGGGCCTGGGTGAAAGAGCTGCTTGCAGCTTCGGAATCGCCGCCACGCTGCGAACGAGCGGTCTGGGGATCGTTACGGCGACGCGTGTTGGGCTGCCCAGGGTCCAGGGTAGACTCTACGTCCAGAGTAGATCCCAAGGACTCCAAGTCCAGGGTGGAACCGGATTGTAAGCCGGAGGGCTGCAAGTCGGAGGCAAGTTCCGGCTCTCCATGCAGGTAGTGAAGAGGCAAGTTCATTGGCGCTTGAACAGGGTTCTCTGCGGGCCGAAGGGGCTGCGGCGCTGCTGGCTCGCTGGCGAAATGGCGGGCTGGGTTTGGTGGACGCGGTACACTGTAGGAAGGAAGGGATAAACCGAAGCTTCTCTCAGGAAACGCTTTCTGTTTCTCTCTCAAGGAACCTGGTGAGGACTCCGGCCCTTCCTGCATCGACTCCGACACAGCAGAAACCGGACCTAACACAAACGATTGTTCCGAGCCATTGAAGGGCCAGGTTGTACCAGTCTGGCTCCAAAGTTCGTCTGCGAGCACGGGAAAGGTCCGCGCATTGCTCAGCAAGGCCAGGTGTACGGTGTCCCAGAACTCGCGGGCACTGTGGTAGCGTTCTATCGGCAATTCTTGCAGGGCACGCAGGATCGGCTCATCCAGGCCAGGAGGCAGATCGACATTCAACAGGCTGGGCCGCGTCGGCGTGAGCAGATCACCCGCCCGCGCGAGGTCCAGTAGCGTGCGCCGAAAAGGCAGTCGGCCAGTACACAACTGGTAGAGGATCACACCAAGCGCGAACAGATCGCTAGCAGGCTGGGCATGGCCTTGCAACTGTTCCGGGGCCATATAGGCCAGGGTGCCACCGCGTGCAAAGGTATGGTGCGAGGCATCCGCCTGCACAGCCAAACCGAAATCGCTGAGCACCACCTCTTCTGGTCCAGTTGTAGGCCGTCGAAAGAGGATGTTGAGCGGCTTGAGGTCGCGATGAATGACCCCATGCGTATGCGCGTACTCGACAGCATCACAAAGTTGGCGAAAAAGCGCGAAACCAGCCGAGAGCGGGAACGGTTTGCCGGGCGTGAGGCGCTTCTGCAAGTCCCCACCGCGTGCATACTCCATCGCGATATAGAACAGCACCGAACCCTGCGTGACATCGATCAGTTCGATCTGCATCTGTTCATAGATACGCAGGATATGCGGATGCTGCCAATCGACGATCTGGCCTGCCTCCTTCATAAAGCGATTCAAGGTATCCTGATCCAGATCGTCGGACTTCAAGATTTTGAGCGCAACCTCGCGTTGATCCCGCTCGTCCCATGCCAAACAAACCTCGGCCATGCCGCCACTGCCCAGCATACCATCCAGGCGATAGCGCTGGCCCAGGTGCTCAATGGGATGTCCGTAGCGCCACAGTTTCATGTATGTTTCCTCTTTATCAGCCTCAGAGACGGACGCAAGGTCTGTCTCATCTCCTGTGCCATGAAGAGTATAGAATCAGAAGACGAAAAATTCAAGATATCGCGTAGATAGGGGACCGAGGTACCAGGAATTGCGGACGTGAGCCATACAACAAGGGGATGCGTATAGTTGTGCTTGCCTGAACCATGCTCCAACTGCTATTATGGCTGCGGCATACCACCAGTATAGTAGCAAAGATGGGATAATAAACATGGAACTACGTGGGAAGCGTGTCGTAATTATGGGTCTGGGCCTGCACGGCTCTGGCATCGCCTCAGCGCGTTATGCAGCGCAACAGGGCGCACAAGTGCGTGTCACCGATCTGCGCCAGGCAGAAGTGCTGGCCCCCAGCATCGCAACGTTAGAGGGTCTACCGATAGAGTATATCCTGGGCCAGCACCGCGAGGAGGATTTTCGTTGGGCTGAGATCGTCCTGCGCGTACCCGGCGTGAAGCGCACCTCGCCTTATCTACGCATTGCCCGCGAACATGGAGCACAGATCGAGCAGGAGATCGCGCTCTTCTTCAGTGCTTGCCCTGGCCGTATTATCGGCGTGACCGGCACACGCGGCAAAACAACGACCTCGACACTGCTCTACGAACTGCTCAAAGCAACGGGCCAGCCCACCGTGCTGGGCGGCAATGTGTCGGGCGTAGAGACGCTCTCGCTGCTCCCGACGATCACACCGCAAACGCAGGTAGTGCTGGAACTTTCGAGCTGGCAACTAGAAGCCCTGGAGCCGCATCGAATGAGTCCCACAGCAGCAGTGTTGACCAATATCTACCCCGACCACCTGGATACCTACGACGGCATGGAGGACTATGCCGCAGCGAAGGCCAATATTTTCCGCCACCAACAACCCGACGACCTGGCTGTGTTCAATTACGACAACGCATGGACACGGCAGATGGGTGAAGAAGCACCAGCCAAGCACACTTGGTTCACCAGCCTGGCACGCGGCGGCAGCTTCCTACGCAACCACGACGAACAGTTTGTACCCTTCACCTTTCGCGAAACGCCGATGCGTGGGGCGCACAACCTGGAAAATATCTTGCTCGCCACAACCATGGCGCGGCTGCTCGGCATCGACGACGCCACCATCGCCCGTGTAGTACGTGAATTTCGCGGTGTGGCCCATCGCCTGCAAGAGATTGCAGTTATTAACGGCGTCTCCTACATCAACGATACCACCAGCACCACGCCCATTGCTGGTCTGGCCGCGCTACACGCGTTTGAGAGTCCCATCGTGCTCGTCGCTGGGGGCAACACCAAATACCTGCCCCTCGCCGATTGGCCCGCCGCGATTATGCAGCGCTGCCGCGACGTGATTCTACTCAAGGGTAGCGGCACCGATGAATTATTACCACATTTGGAAGAAGAAGCACACGCACAGGACCGACCCAATCCCTTGCGCGACGTATGCGATAACTTCACCGCCGCAATGGATCAAGCCGTAGCCC
>JBDTBU010000316.1:0-10266 GCA_039923935.1 Ktedonobacteraceae bacterium
GTGTGTTTATTGCCGCTGGCGGAAAAATTTGACTTTTTTCCATGCTCATGCTATCCTAGTCAAGCTGTAAACCGGGAAAAGAGTTGGCAGAACTATTTCACTCTGACCTGGTACCTTTTCTGAATGAAGTACAACAACCCCTGCGTAGGACTACATACACTGCACACGGGGGTGTAGATGTGAGAGAAACAAACACATGTCTGTGAAGATTCGCTTGAAACGTGTGGGGAAGAAAAAAGCCCCCAGCTATCGCGTCGTGATTGCCGACTCTCGTTCGCCCCGCGATGGCCGCATTATTGAAAATATTGGCTGGTACAATCCTATGGTTGAGCCTTCCGCCATTCATATCGACGAAGAGAAGGCTCTTGGTTGGCTGAAAAATGGCGCTCAGCCTACGGAATCTGTGGAATCTTTGCTCAAACGCACCGGCATTCTGGGTCGCTTTGAGCAGACGAAACAGGTCGCTAAGTAATTCCTGAGCAGGATACAACTATGCGTAGACTGATTGAATATGTCGCGATGTCGTTGGTTGACGATCCGTCCGCCGTCCAGGTGCGTGAGGTGCGGAATGATCGCAACGTCCTGGCCCTGGAACTGCACGTCGCGGCAGATGATTTTGGCAAGGTGATTGGTCGCCAGGGACGCGTAGCCAAGGCTATGCGCACTCTCTTGCGTGCCGGGGGTACTCGCGAAGGTCGCCATACGTCGCTGGAAATCAACTAGCCCGTCTGGCGTTTTGTACGCGTTAACGCTCTGGCTCTCAGGAAATCGGCTCCATGCCAATGCAACAGAAGGCTGAATAGGCTACTCTATGCCAACACAACCAGAAACCGAATGGGCTACTATTGGACAGGTAGTGGCCCTTTTTGGCGTTCGAGGCGAAGTGAAGGTGCGCCGCCTCACTGATATTCCCGAACGCTTTCAACAACTTGAGAAGATCTATCTCGGCTCTGGGCATCAGTCGTACAAAATCGAGCGGGTTCGGCCTCATAAGGGTGATATCATCGTTCTGAAATTCGCTGGTATCGACAATGCCAATGCTGCTGAGCCTTTGTGCCAACAGAGCCTCCAAATCCCGCTCAGCCAACTGGCTAAACTGCCTGCTGGCAGCTATTACCAGCATGATATCTTGGGTCTGAACGTCTTTACGCTCGACAACCGCGAACTGGGGTCTATTGTGGATATCATCGAGACCAGTAGTAACGATGTCTATGTCGTGCAAGGGTCTGATGGTAAACAGTCACTTATCCCTGCGATTAAAGCTGTCATCAAACAGATCGATCTCATACGCCACACAATGGATATTGACCCACTGCCAGGGCTGCTGGAACCGCCTACCCGCGAAGATGCAGAGGGCGAGATGGGCACGACCAACACTGAGCCAGTAGGGGAGGACGATTTTGTCTAGTGCAAAACCACTTGACCTACTCGGAGTTCTCCTGGTAAAATGATCTCGGTATCCAGGCACGAAGGGTAGCTTCAGGGCTTCTCCATCGCTTCGATCCGTTTGAGGATACTGTAAGTGACAGACATAATACGCATCAATCGGGAATAAAGACCGCACCTTTCGTGTTGTTACACTATAGATGATGCAACCTTTGGTGATTTCAATCGTAATAGAAGTACAGACTCGAAAATCAACTCGGTCACAGCCAACTGGGTCACAACCGATGCGATAGATAGTCACCGTATTTTATAGGAGGTATCAGATGCCTGACTATACGCCGACGTTTGCCGAACTTTGTAGCGCGATAGCTGATGGGGGCGTGCTTGCGACCCTGGATGGCTCGATGTATGAAGTGAACGCTTTTGAGTTGCGTCGCTATTTCCATAAAGCTAGTATTTTGCCCGGCATCGCGTCCATGGAGCAAGATCCGTCCCAAGAAGGCGGAGACGCTAGCTATCCTCAGACCTCGAAGTCGGTTCAGAGGCACTAGAAACAGGCCATGATGGCCGTTTTTTTTGTGCGTTTTTCGCCTGACAAGTCGCTGGAGATGGTTGCACTGCTAGCGGCTTAGGACTATAATATGAGCCAGAGGTTATGTACTGGAATGTTCCAGTGCCGCCTCTGGCTTTGTTTTTCATTATGTTGATTGCATATGGGCAGTAAGCCCAGTGCATGACCGTGTAGAAAGGTTCTCACATGGAGCCACTCGATACTGATATCGAATATGTAAGTAATGCTCCTGTTCCCTCAACTCCAGCGTCGCGACTGAGCATACTGTATATATTTCCCATTTTGGGCATTCTCCTGCTGCTACTCTTCGTGGGATCTGCTGTTTTCCAGTGGAATCTCTCGCTAGCTGTGAATAACCTCGTAGTCTTGATGGTTATCCTGTTCTTTGTCTTTATCTCTATTGTGTTTTGGGCACTGGCCCCACAACCGGGTGAGGCTAGAGGATAATATTTGTCAAAAAGGTGGGTGGGATCAGGGCAAGTGCGTGACGTACCTGCCCTGATCCCACCCACCTTTTCGACAATGAGCTATTTTTTAAATATGCTGCACTGCTGTCAGATCTACCTCCACATTTGCTCGCGTTCCCCATAAGGCGTACGCTAGGAGTTCGGCGGACTCGACCAGGCGCGGCCCCGAACGATTGAAGTACGCATTGCCATCAATGGCATAAACCTGTCTCGCTTGTACGGCGCGTAGGCGTCCCCAGGCTGGATGCTGTTGGAGCAGGGGGAGATCCTGCATGGTGCGTGCAAGTGGGAAGCCACAGGGCGCGAGGATCAGCGCGTCGGGATCGGCGGTTTGTAGCTCCTCCCAACTGAGCCAGGGCGTGTGCTGACCAATCTCGCCAAACAGCGATTCGGCACCCGCGCAGGCGACCAGTTCGGGCGTCCAGTTGCCCGCTCCCATCAGTGGGTCGAGCCATTCCAGCACGGCCACGCGTGGTCTGTACTGTCCGCCGAGCATACTACAGCGTCTGCGGAGTTGCTCTAGGCGTGCTCGATAGCCGTGGATAAGCTGGCGAGCTTGTTCGGGGCGTTCGATGGCCGCGCCAACTCTGAGCACATCCTCCCATACATCGGCTAGTCGATGGGGCGTGAGGGCCACGATGCGCGGCTGCAAGCCAGTCAACTCCGTCACAGCACGCTCGACATCGCGTTCACTGACCGCGCACACTTCACATTGGGTCTGGGTGAAGATAACATCGGGACGCAACTGCTGGAGAAGCGTCGTATCTATAGCATAGATGCTCAAGGCTTGGAGCGCCGCATCTGTAGGATCGAGACGCGCATGAGCCAAGTGCTTAATCTGGCTATCGATCTCGGAACTGCTGGTGGTTGTATCAATAGTGACAGTGCTGACCATTGGAAGAGACGTGACCGCTGCTGGGTAGTCACATTCATGTGAGCGCCCAACTAACTGGTCCAAGCAGCCCAGTTCGGCGATCATCTCAGTGGCACTGGCAAGAAGAGAAACGATTCGCAAGAGATTTCCTTTCGAGCTAATAGATTCATCGTTTGTTCTATTGCTCAGACTAATTCCTCTGTTCAGGCATAGTGTACCATATACAGGGAAGCCGAATTGGGCACGAGAAACAAGATAGATGCGTTCTCTCTGTTGCTACGTGCGCGGCAGCGACAGGGGTTGATTGGCTGCCTGTTTAGTGTATCCAGATCGGCATTTCTTCATGTCCCATCCCGAAATGATGTGCTACTTCGTGCAGGACGGTGGCACGTACCTGCTCGCGAATCCGCGTCGGATTGTGGCGACAATAATCCTCAATCGAACGTTGGTAAATGGTAATCACTTCGGGATAGGGAGAGTAATGGTGTCCATAGTTGGTCAGTGGCACCCCTTCGTACAGTCCGAGCAGCGTATGCCCCTCGTTAACGCCCACGCGTGCTAAGACTTCCTGCTCAGGCTCATAGACCACATGAACCGAGACATTTTCCATTTGCTCATGAAACTCGTCGGGAATAGAGGTAAGAGCCTCTTGCACCAGTTTTTCAAAGTCGCTGAGTGGTGGTTTCTGGGCAGGTTCCTCTTCTGTCGAATTACTAAGCAGAGGCGAGAATGCTGCGGTCTGTTGAGGTAAACTATTGGGCGAGCGCAGAAAAACCACGCCCAGGATGCCCAAGACAATCGCACCCAGCAGTGGAAACCAATCACTGTTCCCTCCGTTGATGTAGGAATAGAACAGGAGTAGGGCGAATAAGAAACAGAGCGTCGTAAAGACATATTTAGAACGGTTGAGGTTCATACGGGTTGTCGCATGATCCAGGGGCGGTTCGCGATTATAATCAAATTCCTCTGGACTGTGTGTTTGCTCGTTATTATCCACGGAATATCTCCTCTATCTGCCAGGCAGGGGCCATTAGCGTTGAGTTTTCAGCGATGCGTACATAGTATAGCCTATCGAAGCCTTCCGCGTAAGTAGGCGGTATCATCCTGGTTGCTGTGCTATAAATCGCCACTGCTGGCACGCGAGCTTTGCCATTGCGCTGCTGATTGCGTGCCATAGCCTGCTGAACTGTGGCGGTGAAGTAGTAGCCGATGATGCTGGCATGGTATGCGCGGGCTTGCTCGATCAGCGGTGCGCGTACGAGCGGCGTCGGATTGGTATTGTCAATGACTATCGAGTGCTGTGCTTGAAGCGCCATCTGGATAAGCTCGGCCTGGCGCTGCTCTGGTCGGCGATTCGCATGCAACAGATCTTTACTAATCAGCAGGTGGGTTGTCGCGAAATGTTCGCGATAGAATGTGCTTTTCCCAGATGCTTGTAGACCACAAAAAATGATACCTTCCATTCGTTTTCACACCTCAGCTTGTCATTCTCTGCTATGCATCCTACAATCTAACAGAGAAGACCGTTACTTAAGATACATAACTCAGCAGATCGGTCCTCAAGGCCCATAATCTCTGCTTTCATAAAAGGTGAGCACGTACTATAATATAACAGGCGCACTCACAAACGCCTGAGTAACTACTAGGAGTTTTTATGACCACAACGCAAACCACCCCCCAGGTGCAACACTGGGTAAACCTGGCCCAACAGTTGCGTGTAGATAGCATTCGTTGCACTACCACTGCTGGTTCCGGCCATCCTACCTCTTCGATGTCGGCAGCCGATCTGATGGCTGTTCTGATGGTTACGTATCTGCATTACGATTTTGATAATCCTCAAAATCCCAACAACGACCACTTGATTTTTTCGAAGGGCCACGCCGCGCCATTGCTCTATTCGATGTATAAAGCGGCAGGTGCGATCTCCGACGAAGAACTGCTGACGCTGCGCAAGTTTGGTAGCCGTATCGAGGGCCATCCCACGCCAGTGCTGCCCTGGGTAGATGTCGCAACTGGCTCGCTGGGCCAAGGTTTGCCGATTGGTGTGGGCGTCGCGCTTGTCGCGAAACACGTTGAGAAGCTGCCCTATAAGGTGTTTGTCCTGTTGGGCGATAGCGAGATGGCCGAGGGTTCGATCTGGGAGGCGCTCGACCATGCGCGGTACTATAATTTAGACAATCTGGTGGGCATTCTCGACTGCAATCGCCTAGGCCAGCGTGGTGAGACCGATCTGGGTTGGAACACTGCCGCCTATGCTGAACGTGCCAAAGCCTTTGGTTGGAATCCCATCGTCATTGATGGACATAACTACGAAGAGATCGACCATGCCTTTGCGCACGCTGTCGAGGCCAAGGGTCAACCGACGCTTATCATCGCTAAAACCTTGAAGGGCAAGGGCGTCTCTTTTATTGAGAACAAAGATGGTTGGCATGGCAAAGCCTTGAGCCAAGAGCAGGCAGAACAAGCCTACCAAGAACTGAATATGCAGGCGCGTAGCCAGACCTACCCGGTGCAGAAACCAGCCAAGGCTGAGCCAGCGCCAGAGGCCGCGAAAAAGCCGCTCGAACTACCAAGGTACGAGCTTGGTGATGCTCAGGCAGTCCGCAAAGCCTATGGCGACGCTCTGAAAGCGTTGGGTGCCTCCAATCCTGATGTGCTCGTCGTAGATGCTGAGGTCAGCAACTCGACCTACGCGGACGAGTTCGGTAAAGCGTATCCTGAGCGTTTCTTCGAGCAGTTTATTGCTGAGCAGCAGATGGTTGCGACTGCCATTGGCATGAGTGTGCGCCACAAGATCGCGTTCGCCTCAACGTTCGCAGCTTTCTTCTCACGCGCCTATGACTTCATTCGCATGGCGGCGATTTCTCGTGCAAATATTCGCCTGTGCGGCTCACACGCGGGCGTCTCGATTGGTGAGGATGGTCCTTCGCAGATGGCTCTGGAGGATCTGGCGATGATGCGTGCCGTTTATGGCAGCACTGTGCTCTATCCCTCTGATGCCAACCAGACTGCGCAATTGGTCGCGCAAATGGCCGAGCACAATGGCATTGTTTACCTGCGTGCGACCCGCGAGAAGTTACCTGTTCTCTATAGCCCAGATGAGGTCTTTACCATTGGCGGCAGCAAAGTGGTGCACCAATCAACCACCGACGAGGCGACGATTGTCGCGGCTGGTATCACCCTGCACGAAGCTTTGAAGGCGTACGAGCAACTCAAAGACTTGGGTATCACTGTGCGCGTGATCGATGCCTACTCGGTCAAGCCAATCGACGCTGAGACGCTCTTTGCGGCGGCTGAAAACGCTGAGAACAAGTTTCTCACTGTTGAGGACCACTGGCCGGAGGGCGGTCTGGGCGAGGCTGTGATGGAGGCTTTCTCTGAGCGTGACGGTGCGATGCCAGAGATCGTCAAGCTAGCTGTACAGTCAATGCCCGGTTCTGGCACACCCGCCGAATTGATGGAAGAAGCTGGCATCAGCGCCCATCATATCGTCCAGGCAGTCCGCGCCCTAGTGCGTGGCGTCTAGTATCTCTTGGGACGTTTGCTCCTGGTGCAGGAGTAAAAAGGGACTGAGAGAAAACTGTCGTATCAAACTATGTATACGGATACAGAGGATGAGGGCAACAACGACGTTGCCCTCATCCTCTGTACATGTGCAATAGATATACATGCTGTTTTAACTAACATCGTGTGCATCCCTATTTACGAGAAAAGTGCTATGAACAATACAAAAACAGTATCACCTACTCCAAGCGAACAAACACAGATTACTCATGAGAACTTGCCCGCGCCGCAGGGGATTGGGATTGCGGTAGCTTTTGACTGGGGGTTGGCAGTTCAACTCCTGGTTCAACCTTTTGTGCCGCTATTCTTTAAGGGCACTGGCATGTTCAAGCAGCTTGGCACAAACCCGCTACTCTCCGCATTGCTGTATTTCTTGATCTCGCTGCCCTTTGCCGCATTGTTGGTCATCTTTGGTGAAGGTGTGCGCCGTGGCTGGCGGTGGACTGGCACTGTTCAGCTTGTAGCCAATGCTCTGCTTTCTCTCGTGGGCCTTGTTGGACTCTGGTCGCTCTGGCCTGCGCTGATGGCTGGTCATTATTGGGGTCTGGTAACGTCAGTGATCCTGGTTATTTTCTCGCCTCTGGTTACGTGGCGGCTGAGCAGGTCAGCTACGAGGGAGTGGTTTCAACGCGTCACCAGCGCCCAGGCTCGCCTACGCCACGGTGGTTCCTGGCCGTGGGCTATTGCGTGCTTTGCTATTGTTGGCGGCATATCGCAGGTGTTAGTCGGCGTATTCAGGTAGAGTCGTCGGGAGGATCATCAGCATAATCGGGCACTTGGCCCGTGCTCTCTACGCACCACACTATGCGTCAAGAAACACTGCTTGTTTGTTGACGCCCATCCTTTTATCAGCTAAAATAGGCGTTGATGAATGAATGTGTTAAAAACAACCAGCAAGTGGAAAGGACATGTGGAGTTATGATGATCGATACTTCGATTGAATGGCAATCAATACTCACCTCTCTCAAAGAGATCACCGTTGAAAAGGCTCGTGCTATCTTGGGGGACAAGGGTGCTATCGCGTATACCGATGGCGCGTGCATCAAAAATCCTGGTGGTCCGGCTGGTTGGAGCACCATCATCGTTCCCGCCAGTGCTGTCGTTGAAGGGAATATCCTGGCAGGAGCCGAACGCATCGAGTGCTTTGGGCATATTCCCGTCTCTCCGGCCACGACCAACAATCGTGCCGAAATATCAGCCGTGCTGGCGACGTTGAATATCGCACCCCGCGATTGTCCCTTGCTTATTTATAGCGATAGCGAATATACGATCAAGGTTGCTCAGGGAGTGTACAAGATGAAGGCCAACCCTGATCTGTGGGCGCTTTATCAGGTACTCATGGGCAAACGCAGCGTGGCTCCAAAGTTCGAGTGGGTACGTGGTCACTCCGGCCATGCCCAGAACGAGCGTGCCGACGAACTGGCTGGGCTGGGTGCCTGGAATGGGAATGCCGATGCGTATCGCAGATGGCAAGAGTCGAGTTCACCAGAGGCGCGGAGTGGGCTGCCCCCGGCTGAAATGGCCGCGTTACGTCAGCAGGCTCAGGCGCTTAATGCCTATTTCGGGACGGTTGCGGTAGAGAGTGGGCGCGTGGCCCCCAACGAGCGCGATTTTATCGCCAAAATGACCAAAAGCTTTCTCAAAAATACGTTTGTGCCCTCGCCCGCGCAAGGCAACTGGATCAAGGGAATAGCTAAAAAGTATCGTGTTTAGTGTCGTTTTACGCGCAAGATTGTACTATTCGGTGGGTGCGACTCACATTTGTGTACTATCTTGCCAGCGCCTTCTATGGCTCTCGCGTCCGGCGTCCCTCTATGCTGTGGTACAATCAATCATCAGTTTATTTTTCATGATGTGAAGAGAGGGAAGCATCTTTTGTATCAGGATTTGACCCAACATTTTAGCACGCTACTCCAACTGAAACAGCCACCTGTCGGGCTGGCTTTTGTCGATACCCTGCCTGAGGGCGTAGAGCATATGCAGCGACGTGTGCCCTCAGCTTGTACGTTCTGGCGTCTGGCCGAGCAGGGTGTTTTTTACGCTACTGCTGAGGATCACCAGGAGTGTCCTATTGGTATGATGACGATGGGTTTTTCCATGCCAGCAGAGAGCCAACAACGCGCTCAAAATCTCGTACAGACTATGGCCGATGTCGAGTATTTTTCTCCAGCAGAGGTGAGTGCTCTGCCCGTCGTGAAGAAGCCGCACCAGAGCATTGTGTATGGGCGGCTCGATCAGTTTCCCGGTCAGGCTGATGTAGTGCTCTGCATTCTGGAAACGCAGCAGGCAATGCTGATTGCGGAGGCTATGGGCAATGCTAACTGGTTGCAGCTCGGCGGCCAGTCGGTCTTTGGGCGCCCCACCTGCGCTGTAATCCCCCGCGCACTGAGCAGCGGCACCACTGCTATGAGCTTTGGCTGTGTGGGCGCTCGCACGTATATTGGTCTGACGGCTAGTGAGCTGGTTCTGACTCTTCCAGCCGTTGAGTTTGCCAATCTGGTTGCGCGTTTGGAGACGACTGTTGCTGCCAATCAGGCTTTAGTGCCGTTCCATCAAGGGCAAAAAGAGAAATTTAGCGTGTAATCATCGCTGAGAGAGGATGCAGGTGAGAGCAGCATGTGTATCACGATTGTCTGCGTGAAGCGAGCAAGTTATTGTCTACTTGAAACACGCCAAGGCTGATCAGCGACGTGCTCAGATCACCCAATGCTTGAATGATTAAGCGGTGTGCATCCCGTTCACCGATAAGGGGCGAGCAGAACTGCTGGCAGGTTGCGAATAGCGCGTGAAAGCCTGCCAGCAATTCTGTGCGTGGCGTACGATCCAGGTGAGCGGTGTCGGTGATCTGCAAATGGCCGCTACTGGCGATACGCAGGGTTGCGAAGGCTGGGAAGGTGGCTGAGCAGTTGTTCAGCATATCGCGCAACACTCTCAGTGCCTCACGCGGCCCAATCAGATGCGCGACAGCCAGCGAGACGCGGTGTGTGCCCTCGATGAGAATGCGCCATTCGTGGGGAGTGAGCAACCGTTCGCCCAGTGTTTTACTAACCACGTCCCCATCAACGACACGCGGCGCTGTGGACGCTTCCACCAATCCCAGTTTCTGGAAATGCAAGAGTACTCTATCGAAGTTGTGTTCTTGCTCAGCCGTGAAGATCGCGCCGGTTGCGGTTGCGCCCCGTTCAAAGCGCAGCACCGCATGTGTCCAGCCTTGTAAGTCACGCAATGTGGCCTCAGCATCGCCTCTGCTGCTAACAATATGCACAAGCTTCCCACCATGAAAATATAGATGGACAACACCAAGTCGATCACTGTTGCGCAGCGTTAGTCGTCCAAAGGCGCGTAAGTGACGAATACTTGCGACCATGCGCATGAGATCCCAGAGTGATCCTTGCCACGGAGAT
>JBDTBU010000317.1:0-7989 GCA_039923935.1 Ktedonobacteraceae bacterium
GCCTACCCATGTGCCTACCATGCTCAGCAGACAACCCAGCACAACTGTAAGCACAATGATCGCCACTCCGCCAGTGGACGATAGGCCGACGACGCTCTCAACGGCGTTGGCCACGCTTTTTACTGGCGCGTTGGTTGCCAGCACAGCCAGGGGCAGACCCCAACTGAGGCCGCCAATGCAGAACGAGGCCAGAAAACCTGCGCCTGCTCCGCGCATCACCAGCCCTAGCAGCAGCCCCACAATGGGCGTGAGCCACCACCAGCCAGCGAGTAGACCCAGCCAGTTTACTGCCACACTCACCAGCACAATCAGGATAATCAAACCAAACTTTTTCATCGCAAACTCCCTTTAATTACTGAGCGTCCAGGTGACGCTGCCATCCTGCTGGCTCGCGGCTGAACCATCGATCATGGGATAGTATCGTCCGTTCCACCAGTACGCAATCTGGTTCTCGTACCAGGGTGAGGCTGGATTCTCGTCCTGGCCGCCTGGATAGGTACCTTCGGCCTGGCCGGTGCTCCAATCCACGATGATACGCCAGCTTGGTCCGTGCGTGGCCGACGTTTGTGTGGGATCATTCGCGCTGATTGCATTGCCTCCCGCCGCGAGTAGCGTCCACTTATCGCCACCACTGGCCTGGGGACCGTAGTTTAGCGCGTCGGCACCTAGTAGCGAGGCAATTGTGCGGGTGTGCAGCTTGCCCCACTGCCATTGCGCGGGATCGTTGCCCAGTTTCTTGCTGAGTTCCCCAATGCTCTCTTGAAACGCCTGGAGCATGACCGTCTGCGCGTCCCGTTTGGTGCCATTGGGCAGCGCGAAGGCTGCATTGGTTGGATCGTGCAGCGTCCAGTTTTCCAGATCTTCGTTGAGTGATGCTTGGTCAGAATTGGCTGCTAGGTCGCTATGAGCGGCAACAGGCACATGTGCGGCTTGCCACCACGGTTCGAAGGTGTCTGTGAGATAGTGGGTCCAAAAGGTCCACCAGATCGAGGCCGCAGGCGAGTTGATGTCCATGTTGCCATTCCAACTTTGCAAGAGCGCCTCGGCCTGCTGTGTGCTTTCACTGGGCGAGCTTTGTTGTAGCGTATTGAGCAGCTTTGGAACTATCAGACCTGCCAGATAGTCATGTGTGCTATTCTGCATGCGTTCCATATCCTGCATGTTCAGCGTTGGCTTGCTGCTCAATTCGTTATAGATCTCATTGGCGCGATAGCCATTGTCGAAGTCGCCCCAGGTTGTACCGATGAAGTAGGGATAGTCGTTGCCCACTGGTCGCTGATTGGCGGTGAAGATGATGTGATCGGGCGGATTGTAGACTTGCGGCACAGCAGCGTAGGGAATGGTGCCTATAATATCCGCCTCACCTGTGCCGGGCAACGGCAGCCACGGTGCGCCCGCTTTGACGATTGGATAGTAGCCTGGTGAGATCATGCCAATATTGCCCTGATCGTCGGCGTAGACAAAGTTGAGCGTAGGCGCATCCCACATGCTCAGCGCGTCGCGAAACTGGCTGAAGTTCGAGGCTTTCAGCATAGCCAGCAGCCCCTCACTATCAGTGGAAGGCAGTGCGCCCATCCAGTCTATTGAGATTGTCTCACCTGCAATCCCCTGATTCGCTGGAAAAATTGGTCCATGCACCGTCGTATAGACATCCTGGTGAACTGTTGCGTGCCCTTTGACCGGGATATCATACGAGATACGCTGCATGTCTCGCCAAGCACCGTTCCAGTAATACTGGTTGGGATGCTCTTTATCTGTCTTCTCAACGTAAAACAACGTTGATTCATTTTGCACATCGGTCATGCTCCACGAGATATGCTGGTTACGTCCAATCAGTGCCAGCGGAACGCCGGGAACGGTCACACCGCTGAAGTTGTAGCTTGGCGAAGCGGCATCGATCTGATACCAGATGGCCGGTAGCGTCTGATGTAGGTGTGGATCGCCCGCCATCAATGCTTTGCCGGAGATTGTTTTGGGTCCGTTGACCGCCCAGTTGTTGCTGGCAGATTCGTAGCGCATCGAACTGGGAAGTGCTCGAATCTGCTGATCCAGGCTGGCCACACTCTGCATTGTCCCCTCGCTCAGCGCAAGTTGCGAAGGCAGCGGCGTCAGGCCAGTTGGCGCTTGGTATGGGCCTGGATCGTAGGGATGCTGTACATCGGGTGGCAAGACTGGGAACCACTGCATGGTGCGATCATAGCCCAGCGACTTGACCATCATAGCATAGTCGAGTGGTGTCGTTGAGTAATCCAGTTCTTGCGTCAATTCACCCTGAATGACCAGTGAATCGATAGCTGTCCAGGGCTGTGGCCGATAGTTCAGCAGCTTGAACATAAAGGGCAGCGTGTTGCTCTGCTCAGCCTCACCAATACGCGTATTCACTCCCAGCGCGTACTTCTGTAGCTCCTGGCGAATAAGACTGCCCACTGGCAATGTCTGCCAGTCGAGTTTGGCTGCGCGATCCAGGCCCAGCATCACCTGAAACTGATCGGATGAAAGCGCCTCTTTCCCAAGAATTTCTGACAGGCGTCCCTCGCCCTGGCGGCGCATCAGATCCATCTGAGTCAGGCGAAAGCGTGCCTGGAGATAACCAATGGTCCAGAACAGATCGTCGTCAGTTGCCGCCTGGATATGCGGTGTGCCATTCGCTTCAAACACTACCTTCACTGGTTGTTGCAAACCAGCAAAGTGTAGCGTTTCGCTCTGTAGCGGTCTAGCGCTACTCGCCGCCGTCCACACACCAGTGCCTGGATTGAGCACCGGCCCTAATGGCGGCAGCGGTCCCGCGCCAGTTGTGGCTGCATAGATCACCCCGCCCGCCACGATTACCGCGACCAGCAGATGTACAATCCGCAGAGATAAACCTCGTCGTTTCATCAAAATAAGATCCCTTTGTCGTTATGTGCGATGCTTTGTCTTGCTGAGCCTATGCGTTTACTGGCAAAACATCGAAAATTGTTGTAAGGTCATCTTATCTGATTGGTTGGGTTCATCGCAAATGGATAGGAGATGGCGTTTCGGTAAACGACTACTTCAGCAGCGTTTTGACCTTCTCAACCAGCTCCATCGGATGAAAAGGCTTGGTGACATGTTCGGCACCCAGATCGAAGCTAATGCGTGCATAAATATCTTCGGCATGCGCGGTCATAATAATCACTGGGATGTGCTGGGTTGAGGGATCGTTACGCAGACGATAGAAAATGTGATAGCCGTCCTGGCCGGGCATCATCACGTCCAGAAGAATCAAGTCAGGCATTTGGGTATCCAGCAGACCTTGCAATTGTATGCCGTTGCCAGCCCCAGCCACGTCAAAACCATTGCGTGTCAGGGCAAATGTAATGATCTCACGGATCTCTTTATCGTCATCAACCACAACTATATGCTTTAGCATCAACCGCTCTCGCTATCCTATCTTCGCCATGAGTTTCTGAAAAAGGTTGCTCTTCTATACTATACTCATTTTTGAACGAGAGTACAACTGGGTATTTTCCAGATTGTAGGTTTTTGCTCACTGGTCGCTGTTCAGTTTACACGTTGATTCAAGCCAAACCTATCTAGCTGATTTGCGTCAATTTCATACGGAAGTACGAAAATCCTTGACGCCATGCACTCACTTTTGTTATCATGAATGCGGAAAAATAGTGTATGTTGGCACTGTTGCACAAAGGGGGCTGTATATGTCGGACGACTTGGATCAAGAGAAACCACGCTGGCAAGATGTGTTCCAGAAAATCATCAAGCCGCCGAAAGAACGGCAGCGCATCGCTGCCGCACTCGGCGTTCATAAAATCACGCTGGAACGCTGGTCCCAAAAAGGTGCACGTCCTCAACACGATGATCTGGTCCGGCTGATCAAAATTGTGCAACCACAAGATCGGGCAGACCTGCTGGCCGCTCTGCAAGCCACGTACCCGGATATCTATGAAAAGCTGCAAGCAGAAATCTCTGCGTTTGTACCTTCTTCCTTTATGCGCGAGATTTTGAGAAGTCGAGCTGCGATTATCGGAACGCAGCGGCCCTGGCAAGTCTGTACCGTTATCCTTGATGAGGCGATTAGGCTTCTCGATCCACATCAATTGGGTATGTCGATTACTCCCGCCTTCTGCATGCCTCCGGTCAATGGTACTATTCGCAGTTTGCGCGAGCAGGGTGGACGGGGCATCCTTCCCTGGACATTTGATCTGGAACATAAATCCCTCTTCCTTGGGTTGAGGAGCCTGGCGGCATACGTGACCCAAACTGGGCGAGCACGCAGTGTGCAAGATATCAGTAAAGAGACATACATTCCAGTTTTTGCCTACCCAGAAGACCTGGAGCATAGTGCCGCAGCCTCTCCCCTCTGGTTTGAAGGCAAAATTGCGGGTTGCCTCCTGGCTGCCAGCTTACACACTGACCATTTTACGCAGGCCCGGATGGATTTGCTCACCGATTTCGCCAACATTTTTGCGCTGGTCCTGCATCCCGACGATTTCTACGAGCATCGCCTGGTCCAATTGCGTTACATGCCCTTGCCTGAGAAACAAACGGAGATCCTCCAAACATTTCGACCACGAGTCACCCAACAGATGATGAAGGCGGGATTGGACGGGCAGTATATCGATAGCAATGAGGCGGAATCTATCGCCTGGCAAGAAATTGAAGACGCGTTGTTGCTCCAGGGCATGCATGAAAAAGAAGGAGCACGTTAGCTTTTTTCTTCATCAAAACACCCAATTGCATATTTAGTCAAAATATGGTACCTTTTTAGAGAAAGGCGATCTCACCGATTTTCTATTACGATGTCTCTCTTTGGCTCGTCCCGCGTACACGTTCGCATAGTGTTGTAGTAACTAACGGGTATCAAGGAGGTTTTTGATGAGCAGCATGCAAATTGGAGCCAAACACCGTTTTCTCGCACACTATCCTAGCAATGGACAGCGCATCTGGTATCTTGCTTTGGCAGTTATCGCCACAATCATGCTCTACTACGAGTCGTACATTCTTCCTTCAGTGGCACCCCTGATCTTAACCGCGTTCAAGATTACGCTCCAGCAGTACGTACTGATCCTGATCGTCAGTAATATCCTTGGCGCGGCCTCGACGATTCTCGGTAGCCTCTCGGACCGCATTGGGCGCAGCAATTTGATCGTCTATGGCCTGCTGGTGACTGGTATCGGCACACTGGCCGTCTCGCTAACGCAGAACTTCGTGGTTTTCTTCGTCGTTACCTTTATTGTAGGCTTTATCGAAGGCATCATTCTGGTCGCTACCCCCGCGTTGGTGCGCGATTTCTCCCCACGTTTTGGACGCGCTATGGCCATGGGTTTTTGGACGGTTGGCCCTGTTGGAGGAAGTTTTCTCGCCACGACAGTTGCTAGCCAAACGTTGCCAGTATACGGCAGTTGGGAGTCGCAGTACGTCATTGGCGGAATCGTTGGCGTTATCATTTTTGTACTTTGTTTTCTCTTCCTGCGCGAACTCTCGCCTGGCCTGCGCGATCAGGTGATGAACACGGTGCAAGAGAAAGACGCAGTTGAGAGTCGCGCCGCCAGCATCGATGTGGAGAGCGCTCTGCAACACCCCTGGCGCCAGATGCTCACGCTGCGCTTGATTGTCAGTTCGTTCGGCATTAGTATCTTCCTGCTCATGTACTTCGCAGCCGTAGGATACTTCCCGCTCTACCTGGAGAGTGTCTTTCATTTTAAATTGGCTGAGGCTAATGGATTGGTCAGCATTTTCTGGGCAGTCAACGTCTTCGCAGCTATCCTCTTTGGCTTCTTTTCTGATCGTTTGCACACACGCAAACTCTTCATGTTGCTGGGTGGTTTGGCAACGATCATTACAACGATCCTCTTTATCAGCCGTATTGGCGTACCCACGAGTGCTCCCTTGATGGCTGTTTTCCTCAGCCTCTTCGGCATCTCCCTGGCGGTAGGATACGTGACCTGGCTCGCACTCTTCACAGAAAATCTTGAGGAGATCAATCCGGCGCTGATCGCTACGGGCCTCGCCGTGCAGGGTTCTATCCTACGCGTTGTGGTCGTGCTCTCCACTGTGGGATTCTTGTTTGTGGTGGTCAATCCGCTCAATGGGGCACAGTGGGGTGCTTGGTGGTGGGTCTGCGCTATCGGCGCTGCTCTCTTCATACCAACCATCTTTGCCCTCTCTGGTACCTGGCGTCCTATCAGCGCCGCCGAAGCCGCTGCCCATACTCCTATGCTGGGTGGCGAAGATGTAGGTGTGACTGCGGACTAACTGTTTATGAATGATGAAAAGTGGGATGAGAAAAACTATTCTCGTCCCGCTTTTCATCATTTATAAAACCCCGAAAAAGCCGGAGGTGAGCACCGATTTTACACACAGGAGCTAGCCTCCGGCTTCGGTATAGTGATGAAGTGCTTTAGTCGATTTCATGTTTGCGGATCAAATACCGTAACTGGTCAACTTTCGCCAGACCAAGCAACTCGCTGGCCCGTGTGCGGTTCTGCTTGGCTGTCTCCAACGCCCAGCGTACCAGATGTTGCTCTACTTGACTGAGCACTTCCTCCAATGCAACTTGGCCTGCTGGTCGCAGATTGAGCCATTGTTCCCAGGGGTTGATCGTGCGTGTACTGGTAACATCTACCCGTCCCACAATCTCACGCGGCAGATGCGCGGGTAACAGTTCCTCGCCACTACTCAGGATCATGGCACGCTCGATCACATTCTTCAACTCGCGTACGTTGCCCGGCCACTGGTAGGCCATCAACAAATGCTGTGCTTCTGGCGAGATACGCCGGATCGCACGCCCCAACGAGCGATTAAAATCCTCAAGAAAACGCGAGGCAAACAGCAGAATATCATCTGGCCGCTTGCGCAAAGGCGGCAGTTCGATACTCAGAACCGCTAGACGATAGAAAAGGTCGCTGCGAAACATACCCTGCTTTAAAGCCATTTCCAGGTCGCGATTGGTAGCTGCCAGCACACGCACATTAATCTTGACCTCCTTGTTGCCACCTAGACGATAGAATGAACGCGTCTCCAACACACGCAACAACTTTGCCTGCATATCCAGCGGCATTTCGCCAACCTCATCCAGAAACAGTGTTCCTCCATCGGCCAGTTCGAGCAGACCGCGTTTCTGTTTTTTTGCATCAGTGAAGGCGTATTGCTCGTAACCAAATAATTCACTTTCCAGAAGATTTGTCGCAATTGAAGCACAATTAAGTGGATGAAATGGACCTTGGGCGCGTGGACTCTGCTCGTGGATTGCGTGCGCCACAACCTCTTTGCCGGTGCCACTTTCGCCGGTAATCAGCACTGATGCGGTATCGCTGCGTGCTACTCGCGCCACAAGGTCAAACACTTCGCGCATACCCGCGCTGTAGCCAACAATATGGTGAAAATGGTAGTTGTCGCTCTTCTCACGCCGCAACTGGCGCAGTTCGCGATACATAGCGCTGGTTTCCAGGGCACGTCGCACCACTAGCAACAATTCTGTGAGATCAAAGCCTTTCAGCAGATAATCCGAGGCTCCCAGCTTCATCGCTGCAACTGCTGTTTGCACATCGCCATAGGCGGTCAGCATAATCACAGGCAAATCAGGTTCGGTTTTGCGCAGCTCCGCCAGGATCTCCAAACCGCTCATGCCTGGCAAGCGCACATCGAGCAGGAGCAGATCTGGTGTGTTTTTCTGCAACTCGCACAAACCTGCCTCACCATCGGATGCAGTATAGACCTCATAGCCATGCTTGCCCAGATAGCGGGCTAGTTGGTGCGGTAAATTCGGTTCATCATCAACAATTAAAATTGTCAAACTCACAGTGTTTACTCCCCCTCCACACACATACACACGGATATCCCCAGAGCCAGACGCGAGGGCCGGCTTTACACACGGGAATGCTCTCGCGTCCGGCTACGTCTTGCCCAGAGGCAAACGCACCGAGACGGTGGTACCATATCCCAACTGGCTTTCGATCAGGATAAATCCGTGGTGATCCTCAATTAAACGTCGTGTAATCGGTAGCCCTA
>JBDTBU010000318.1:0-11779 GCA_039923935.1 Ktedonobacteraceae bacterium
CGTAGTCCATAATGTCGATGCCTAGCTCCACTTCAATCACTAAAACGAATTCAAGTACCCTAGATCGTATGACCTCTAAGACACCGGCAATAGTCGCTATAGTCAATACTTTCCCAGCACTGGCTAATACGTAATCTCCGTAGATCTCCTTCCGTTGGTAATACATAATTGTATTTCCCGACCAAGGAACGGTTAAGCTAGTGGTGTCCGAGTTTCCACTAACAAGCCGCTCCAATTCTCCAACGGGCTGCATCATAGAGACTTTGAACAAAGTCTCTTGGTGTTCTTCCTCTACAATGGCCTGCGGTATAGATATATTGCTCATCCTACTTCCGAAAGGGCCTAAAAAGGTGGCTCGTACTTCAGTATCGAAGATACGATAGTCGGGCAAAATGTCTGTGGACCTATATCCTCCAGATTCAGCCTTTGCCCAGTCACTCAACTTCTCATTATCAAGTAGTCTGCCCAGGCGTAGACAGAGACGCAGCACCTCGCCTAACGATGTTTGACTGTTTGTAGCACCTTCATTGATCCGATGTAGTAGCTGAACTATTTCAGGCTTCACAGTAGTTGTCATTGTAAATCCTCAAGTGTTTCCTCACATCCAATCTGTCACCCTAAAAGATACGGCTTACCTATTGCTGGTAATAACCATTATAAGCAGTTTATTCTTCATGTGTTTTTCCAGTTCTCAGTGGTTAAATCATCTTTGTTCTTTGGATTGGTTGATCTTTCCTCAAGAAACCTATCTAACTCCGACCTTCGCACACGCACAACAGTTGGCGCGATACGCACCCCTGTCAGTTTCTTCTCGCGTATGTACCGCCTCACCGTATCAGGATGTAGCTGAAGCTCGGCAGCTACCTGCTCTATGGTTAATAACTCGTCAGCCAAAGTTGCACCATCCATTTTTGATTGGTTTATTATATTCCCTCATCCTTTTCTGGTCAATGGCTGTTTTTTCTTGATAGAGCTTTATAGAGCTTGACAAAACTTGTTTCTAACAGGTATTATTTGATTACACTTACCCCAGGTAGGTGCGAAAAATGAGCCTCGCCCGATTGAAGCCCGTACGACGCCCCTTTTTTCCGAACCATTGTTGAGGATGGCATTTTCCCCATCCCCTTTGCGAAGAAGGAGTCAATCATGTTGACCAAAGAACAAATCATAGAGGGAAAATCTCCGCGCAAACGCGCAATCATCTACTGCCGCGTCAGTACAGATCATCAAGAACAGGACGGCGAGAGCCTTGAATACCAGGAAGCAAAATGCCGCCGATACGCGGAAATGCATGATATCGATGTTATTATTGTCTTACGAGAAATAAAGAGTGGTTTCATCCACTACTCATACCGTGAAAAATTAACGCTTGCTCGTCAAATGATCCGTGATGGCCTGGCAGATACGGTGATTGTCTGGGACTTGTGCCGCTTCTCCCGCAACTTCGTCCATTCCGCGATGATCTTTGAGGAAATCGAAAACGCTGGAGGTGTTATTGTTAGCGTCAGTGAAAATATTGACAACAGCCTGACTGGTAAACTGATCCGCTCAGTCTTGGCCTGGAGCGCCGAGTCCGAGCGCGAAAAGATCCTCGAATATGCTAACCGGCGCTGGCAAACCAGAATAGAGCTTGGGCTACCAGTAGGAACTGGCTTTCCTCTCTATGGTTGGGAATGGGGAGACAAAAGTAAGACTTTCTATGTGCTCAATCCCGAAACAGCCGCAGTACGGTTTTCCATTTTTCATCTGTTTGTAGAGTTAAATATGAGTATACGTGGCATTGCCCATAAGCTGACTGATGATGGCGTACCAACTGCCTCCATGCATCGTAACCCTGATAAAAAGACAGGGCGAACCTGGACAAGCGCAAGCGTCTTCGACATTCTGAAAGATAAAGAGAATATTGGCGTTCTGACGATTTGCAAACAGAAGAACGTTATCGGAACAGGCGGTAAGGTAAAACGCATCCCCAACCCGAATAAGCGCGAAATACTAGGCGGTATACCTGCTATTGTTTCACCGATCATATATGAGCGTGCCCAGCGCCGACTAGCGACCAACCGCGAAGAAAAAAGCCACATGCCCTATGATGCTGAAGAATATTTGCTGAAAGGTCATATTTACTGTGCGGCGTGCGGCTATAAAATGGGACCGAGAGAACACAAGGGAAGGGCATACTACTACTGTCGCAAGTTCGGCAATAAATACAACCGATGCCCCGATATAACAACTATCAGAGCCGAAGTCGTTAATGAATTTGTTTGGAACGACTGTTGCCACGTTTTTGAGCAAATTGATTTTATACAGGCAAAAATCGAAGAAGAGATAGAGCGCTCGGCTCTTAACTTGCTCGAAGATAGTAAAGGCAGCGAACGTATTTCGGCACTTAAGTCAGGGATTGACTATGCTTTGCAGGAACGTATGAAACACCTGGAAGGCTGCTACTACTACAATCTCATCACGCACGATATTCAGGCCAAAACTAATGAGTTAAAACGTTACGAGGAGGAGCATCAGGCGTCACGTACTATCTTCGCCGCAACTGAAATATATAAAAGCCGCGTACTGGAGTTCCTCGATTTCGTCAATGTGATGCGCGGGAAGTACCAGGACGCGACTTTCCAAGAGAAACGTAATGCGCTCGACATACTCGGTGTTAAGGTCTATATCCGTAAAACCGACGATGGAAAATTTGGCAAAAAAGGTTTTACACCCAAAAGCATAGAAATCACCTATTCACCCCTATTCACAGATGTCAAAGCTCCCGACACGCACGATACAAGTCTTTCCAGCCTTCCCTTTCTTTCACCACTGTCTGTAGATACTCCAACCAGACCACGCGATCCTGTACGGGATCTTTGATAATTGCGCCTGTCAGGCTCGCAGCCAAGTCGCCAGCCTTCAACACCCCATCGCCATAGTAGCCAGCCATAGCCAGACCAGCGCTCAGCACTGAAATAGCCTCAGCCGGAGAAAGCGTGCCACTGGGCGACTTCACCTTGGTCTTGCCATCGGTAGTCACGCCTGAACGCAACTCGCGGAAGATCGTCACAACGCGACGAATCTCTTCCAGCGCGGGCTTCTCGGCGGGCAATTCTAGCGCCTTGCCCAAGCTAACGATACGACGCTCGACGATCTCAATCTCCTCGTCCATGCTATCCGGCACTGGCAGGATCACCGTGTTGAAACGGCGCATCAGGGCGCTGGAAAGCTCGTTCACACCCTTGTCGCGGTTATTGGCGGTAGCAATGATATTGAAGCCCTTGCGTGCCTGTACCTCTGTATTCAGTTCCGGCACTGGCAGTGTTTTCTCTGAAAGGATGGTAATCAGTGTATCCTGTACTTCTGAGGGGATACGGGTCAGTTCTTCAAGACGCGCCAACTTGCCATTTTGCATAGCGTTCATCATCGGACTGACAACTAAGGCGGCAGTTGTGGGGCCTTCGACGAGCAGACGGGCATAGTTCCAGCCATAGCGAATCGCGCTCTCGTCAGTGCCAGCAGTACCTTGAATGAGCAACGTGGAGTCGCCAGCGATGGCGGCGGCGAGATGCTCGCTCATCCACGATTTTGCTGTACCAGGCACACCGTACAACAGCAATGCGCGATCAGTAGCCAGTGTAGCCACGGCGATCTCGACGAGGCGTTCTTTGCCAATATATTTGGGCGTGATCTCGAAGCCGTTGGCAAGCTTGCCGCCTAGCACATAGGTGCGCACAGCCCACGGCGAAAGCACCCAGTTGGGCGGACGCTGACGGTCATCGATTTTCTTGAGTTCGGCCAACTCTTCGGCATATTGCTGCTCAGCGTGCTCACGCAGAACGGCGTTGATGGATGATGCTTCGGTATGGGTAGCATTGGTAGCATTTGGTGTAGTCATTTTAGATAAGCTCCTTCTGTATTTTCTGACGTATGTGGATCGTTTCAACAAATTCACGTACAGTTTCGTTGATATACTGTACTTGCCAGGATTTGCCCTCTTCTAGCGGCTCCCAGTCTTGCTGCGCCTCAACAAAGCAGGCGCTAGGCAGGGCCAGGGCCACACCTGATAAGCTACTGAGCCAGGCATCGTGATAGGGATTAGGATTCGTTATTTGCGCCTTGCGCGTTTGATAGTACTCACAGGAAAAATGCAGGTATGCCCGCCCAAACATGTCGCTCCACGGTCTGGGCAATTCAAGTAGAAATATTTCCCAGTCATTTTTTTGCATGTTTTGCTGATCGTTCAACAGTGCCAAAACAATGCCTTCAGCCTCGTGCTGAGACATGAACTGGAAGAGTTTTTCTCGCACGCTAGAGTCAGTCATATGTTTTTTGTCTTGCTGCTCGAAATGCTCCTGCCACCAATTCCAAAGCGGCATGACCCAACCAGAGGCGTTATAGCTTATGGCAGCTTTAGACCAGCCATCAATGACATTTCCTTTCCATTCGTTGTCAGGCAATAGTGCAAGCAATTCAGTCGGTCCCGCTCCCAGATGGGTCTCCCAGAAAGTTGGAGGGATGGCAGCGAGGATCTGGATCAGCCACCAAGCGCGTTTGCCAAAATGACTGGATGGCTTCTCCACGATGCCGTCGCGTTGCCAATCTTTCCCAAAAGTCGCTGGCAATTCAAGACCCAACTTTCCATTGGCCTGCTTGAGCATGGAACTGCCTCGTGCACACATGCGTGCAACATATGCTGAGGTTGGAATGTGCGCCAGCAGGCTCGCGGCCACAAGACGCACACTGGGCGCACGATCATCCAAGGCGCGTTCCAGCAATGCCTCGTCGGTAGCGTCCAGGCCGGTTTCCAGCGTATTGAGCAGGTCACAACGTATGTCAGCCTTCTCCTGTTTCCAGACGCCCTCTAACCATGTACGGGCCGTTGCCGGATCAACTGCACGCAAACGGCGCAAAATCTCGACGCGTTGTGCGGCTGTGCCCTCTTGCCAGAGCGTTTCGGCGTCGGCGGGCAGACCACTTTCGTCGGCGGACAGGAAATCGCGCACCCAATCCCAGGACGAGTTAAACTGGCTGAGCCAACGTCCACGCTCGCCCAACACTGGGAAGAGTGCGGCACATTGCGCCTTTGTAGCCTTACTCAGCGCTAACGGCAACAAGCGATGGGGGATATGCATCCCAACCTCACGCAGCCGTTGCAACGCTTCTGGCAACAACGCGGCTTGTTCGCCGTTCAACAAACGCGAGAGTAACAATGCGGCTTCTGGTGTGCACGTACGCAACTTTTCGGGCGCAGCAGGTTCTGGCACAGCAGCAATTTGGCGAGGCTGCTGACCCGCTTGACGATAGACAGCCCAGGCACCCGCGCTCAGCAACAGTTTGCGTTCATCCTCACTTGTGGACAGACCGTCAATCAGCGCGTCCACTGGCGTACCTGTCGCGAGGTTCACACGCTCCTGATGGGCGGTGCCAACTAAGGCGGTGGTAACAATTGGGTCCATCAGTTTGTCCTCCCAAGTAGTACATATTCGCCACCATCAACCAGTACGCCCAGGGGTCGCAACAGTGTGCCATCCCACTCGGCAGCCAAATCCACAGGATGTCCACCGGAGAGCGCGAGCAATAACCAGCCATCGTTGCTGGCGAAGGGTAGTGCATGACCATCGTTGTCGCGTATATGCCAGGTCTGGCCCTCCTCGCTGCATATAGGGGTTACACCGCGCAGCACACAAAGAAAGTGCTCTAGCCAGGGCTGACGGCTCAGCGATTGAGCAATGTCATTCAGACATACATCGATATTATTGGTACCAGGCAAAGCGTCTTTGAGGGGCGCAATCTCGCCCAAGCGGCTCCGCATAAATACGCGTTGGGGCAAGGCACCCGGCCAGAAGGTCAGTTCCGCCTCTTGATGCGTGCCAAGCGCGAAATGTTCAGGGAAAGGCTGACCCGCTATCGAGAATTGCAGAATCATGGCTGTGCGCCCGCTTCTCGCACCGATGAGCCAAGTGCGTTGTGCCTTGCTGCGCTCGTCCTCCTCTAGCACCTGACCCAGGATCAGCCAATCGTCGCGCAAGGTTTCCCCACGCACACTGACCTCATCCTGGGTCAAATTCCAGCCAATCAACTGGCGCACCTCCTCACGCAAGCCTGGCTCAAGCTGCTCCTCCTGCTGAAAGGCATGGGTGAGCAGGGCTAGCTTGCCCAGTTCGGCCAGCAGTTTCTCCGGCCAAAGAGGCGAGGCGTTAGGGATTGCGGCCAGACGACGCACGCGTGTATCGAGCGCACCCGCCTGAGCATCGCGCAAACGCGCCGCCTGCTGGTTCCAGAAGGATGCTGGTTGTGTAGCGACACTGGCTAGACCCTGGCGCATCAGGTCGTTGAGCCAGAGATCCAGCGTCTCCACACCTTTTTTTACGGTTGCCAGACGCTTTTCAGCATTTTTGAGCTGAGCTGCTGAAGGAGCCTCAGTGGCAGCCTTGGCAGTCTTCTCAACCTTCTCCTGCTTGCGCGTACTGCTGGCTTCGCGTTTCGCCAGCCAACTCGTCACCCATTCAGGTGGCTCGGCTGCTGGCACACTCGATCCCGCTGCTAACAAGAGCAAGCCCAGGCAATGTTTGCATGGGAGTTTGCGGCTTGGGCAACTACATTGGCTCGTCAATGACGCGAGTTCGACGCGCACCTGATAGAGTGCACTGCCCTGACACTCGCCCCATAGCGCCTCCGCACTCACGCCGAGGTTCTTCCAATGTTTGGCGTTGCCGAGTTTCTTTCCGGCTGAGGCGGAACTACTATCAGGTGCCATCGCCAGAACCTGGTCATTAGTTAACTGAATTTCCACGCTGATGACCTCGCAGATGTTTTTCTTGAAGTGGTCTAGAGAGCTATTCTTTCCCAGTATGCCAGAGTTGGAAGCATGTAGGCAACGAATCAGGACCAGTATCTCTCTGCTCATTTTGATAAAACATTACACTAGGAGAAAAGTCCTACATACAACGGCTGTTGTGGGAGAAAGAGACGCGAAATTACGTAAAGTATGTAGTCTCAGCAAACTTTTGCCTTCCTTCAAGCATATTTTAGGAAGGACAAGTATACTGAAATAAGGCCTATATATATACATTCGATAATCCCACACCTGGAGGATTTTCTTATGGTAGAGAACTATGTCTATGTCACTGGGCAAGATGGAGAGACCTACGAAATCTGCCCAACCGATGGCTTGCTGAGCTTTTTGCAACGTCTGGCAGAGGGTGAGGCCGCAGAACAACAGGGCACAACAGAACAAGCCCTGGAGTACAGCGTCAGCGAAAGACGTTGCGCTTATTGTCACAAAAAATAAACGTCGTAACACGAAGCACGTCAGGCGATATCGCCTTCCGCCTGACGTGCTTCGTGTTACGACGTTTATTTTTGGATAATCTCAAGCACTTCCCTAATCTGATACAATAGAAGTATACTATCGTAATAGCAAAGGATAATTATGCACAATGTACACACAATCCTCGCCAGCCAACCGCTTGGGCTGGTCTTCGACATAGACGGAACGCTCAGCCCAATCGCGCCTACCCCCGACGCAGCCAAACTGTATCCCGGTATAGCCACATTATTGGAGCAAGCCAAAGGGTACGCGCATATCGCCATTATGACCGGACGGGAAATCGAAGATGGTGCGGCTATGGTGAATATTGAAGGGCTTACCTACATCGGTACACATGGCGTAGAATGGTGCGAAGGTTTGCCGGGCAAACATCCTGTGCATATCAGTTCCGAAGCCCTGCCCTATATCGAACCCAGCCAACAGTTGCTTGATCTAGCTGAACAAAAGCTAGCAGACTGGCCAGGGGTCATGGTCGAACGCAAACGCCTGGGCGGCAGCATACACTATCGCCAGGCACGTAACCCTGAGCAAGTGCGTAAAGCCATCCTAGATACCTTGCGTGAGCCTGCCCACGCCCGTCACTTTCTCTTGAGCCGAGGCAAACGAGTCATTGATATCAAACCAGCCTTCAAGATAAACAAAGGGCAAGCGCTGAGAAAATTTGTCGAGCAATTCAACCTTAAGGGCGTGCTCTTCGCGGGCGATGATCGCACCGATCTGGATGCAATGCTAGAAATCGAGCGTTTGCGGCAAGAAGGATGGCAGGTAGCATCAATCACCGTACAAGCAGCCGATACCCTCCCTGAGTTGCTGGAACACACAGATCTCGTCGTTCAGGGCGTCGAGGGCATGGCACAACTCTTGCACGAGATCGTTGAACAATTGCAGGATAGGGCGGCTACTGCACACAGTTGATTTTTACCCATAGCTTGCACGCGTGGTTGCAAGCAAAACGCGACTAGGTACACTCAAACGCGGGACTGGTGCACAGAAACGGTGAATGACGCCTCCGGTGTCCACGGTTTGCGATCCCATGTTGCCCAGCGTTCTTGCAACACAAGACCAAGTGCGGAGAGTGTTTCATCATAGTGGGCCAGGGTGTAATGCTGCCGATCTGTTGCAAAACCTGCCACGAGAAGTCCCGGCGAGGCCAGAGCAGTCACGAGGCGAAGTAGTACAGTAGCTTCTGAATCTGGGGTCAAAAACACCATGACATTGCCAGCCAGAACAATCAGATCAAAAGACTGTTCAAGAGAGAGCGTTGCCAAGTCTAAGAGACGCCAATCGAGGTGAGGAGCTTTCTCACGGGCGCGTGCCAACATAACCGGGTCAAGGTCAACACCTACGACATGCGCCCCTCGATGGGCAGCCTCAATGGCGATCCGCCCGGTGCCGCATCCTGCATCAAGCAAACTAAAAGAGGTGTGTGGCAGCAGTGAGCCGATAAAATCCACTTCGCCGTGAACGTTTTCTCCCGCCTGAGCACGCCGCTCATACCCAGCATCATAGGCCCGCGCATCAGCCTGCACCTGTAACCAGCGATTAACAGATATCTTGTGGAGCTTCTCTCCATCATTGCTTTCCATACAAGTTTCCTTTCAAATAATGCCATAATGGCTATAAACATCTCATAGGTGCTTCGCTCTGCTCAGCCCACCACACGTTGGCAGACTCGAAAAAGGCTATGCCAGTCTCTATTACCTGGATAGCATCCTCAACCGAAGTTTCTTGTGGGTAATAGACGTGCAATGCCTGATAGAAGGCGTGGACGGTTTGGGCAAGCTGGCTCTGCTGGGGGAGCAGCGCCATCACTGCGGGTTTGGGCAAGCTCCAGACGCGCAGGCCGTTCTGCTCTTGGATGGTCAGAATATGGCAGAGGGTGGGCCAGAGATCGGTACACATGAAACGCACAAGCCGCGCCAGCTTGCCAGAGCTATGGTCAAGTAGACCTCGGCAATAGTAGGCGATGCGCCTATTGATGGTAGCTAAACCTTTTGTGGCCGAACTTTGTAAAACGTCCTCACTCGCTTCTGGTACGGGAAGCTGGCCAGTAAGCATGTGATAGGCTCCGGGAATTGGCCCGACGTAGCCTGGACGCGGCGTTGATGGCAAAGCGTAGCCCTGGATATATTGGAATGGATGGGGATCGATGCTCGCCAAATCGCGCTGGATGGCGCTACAAATCGCCAGGGGAAGTTGGCCGTAGACCGTGAACCCCTCTGGCTTGAGATAGATTTGCAGGTCGATGTCGCTACATCCAGGAATAAAGCCGCCCTTCAGCGCCGAGCCATGCACAAGCAGGCCGAGCAACCACGGTTCTGTATGCCGTAGGTAGATAGTGGCCGCAGCCTCCACAATTGGCCTAGCTACCGGGATCACACGAGAAATATCGAGATTGCACATAGTTTCCTCCACAGGCCGCTATCTTAACACGATTCTCAGGATTTGAGCAAGGTGCGTCAGCGGTTGGAACCAATTGTTCCTCGTGCAAAATCACTTGACCTCTGCGAGATTTCCCTGGTAGAATAATCTCGGTCTCCAGTGGTGTGAGCTAGCATCAGGTTGTCTGCCTTTCTTTGATCCGTTTGAGGATACTGTAATACTGGTGAGTAAAAATGCAGCTAGCACTAATGCTGGCTCGTTCTTATACTTCGAGAGAACTTCTTCCATATATTCCTTCCCAGTAGGCTGAAGAAAAATGTTGTCTGAGTGCGGCCAGCCCCGTCTGGAGCAGAGACGACTGGCGTATCGCTACACACTAAAACAATGGTGATTGGAAAATAGGGCGCACATGGACATTATTATGCTGATATATGCGAACATTTGTGAAGGCGGGCAAGAATATGCATAAACGGCACGCTTCTCAAGCTCTACAGCCTCGCTCATTGGCTCTGATATGGCTCTGTCTGGTACTTTTGGCGGCCTGTGGCAGTAGTAAAACAATCAGTCCAACTCCCACTTCCAAACCAACACTCCACCAAGTTCTGGTGCTGCCCAATGTGGGTATTCAGGATTTCGATACGCTTGATCCGGCTCAGGGAGCAGACCAGAACTCGCTTGTAGCCATGAATATGATTTATAGCGGGTTGGTGCGCCTGGATCAGAATCTCAATGTGGTCGCAGATCAGGCTACCTGGGCAATTTCTGATGATCGAAAAGTCTATACATTTCATTTACAACCAAATATCACCTTCTCTGATGGCACACCCGTCACCGCGCAAACGTATGTCTATACCCTAACGCGTGCGCTACTGCCCGCCGCACAGCCTAATGAGACCATGCTCTTTTTGGGCAATATCGTTGGCGCTGGAAATGTGTATGCTGGCAAAACCACCACACTAAGCGGTGTGCAGGCTATTGATGCCTTAACGCTAGTGATTACGCTGACCCAACCAGCCGACTATTTTCTCCAAGCTCTGACCAACCCACTAGCGTTTCCCCTCAATCAGACAGTCATCCAACGCTACGGAGAGGTTGACTGGTCCAACCATGTAGCCCGCAATGCCGTGGGAACTGGACCATTTATAGTGACACGCTGGGAACGCAATACGAAAATGGTTCTGGTGCCAAATCCACATTACTACGGGCCTCACACGCGCCTTACGGAAGTGGATATGATCTTTGTGCCCGATCAGCACACAGCCTTTCAGGAGTACCAGGGCGGCCAGTACTCGTTTGTTTGGAACCTGACGCCAACCGATATAACCGCTGCCCATGGCCTGCCTGGCTACATCAACCGCACCTTGCTGGAAACGGATGCGCTCTTTTTTAATCCGCAGGTGCCACCGTTCGATCAACCAGCAGTGCGCCAAGCTTTTGCCTATGCCATCGATAAAAGTGTGCTGGCTCAATCTGCCTTCGATAATGCCGTTGTGCCAGCGCCTACGATTATTCCGAACGGTATGCCCGGCTATCAACCTAATCTGACCCCGCTCTCGTTTGACCGTACAAAAGCATTAACAATGCTAAAATCAGTGTATCCTGATATCAGTCAAGTACCATCTATAACCTTCTATTATCCAAGCGCATTGCTCTCATCTGATGCGGCCTCGTCCTTGCAGAAAATGTGGCAAACGGTGTTGGGTATTCCGATCACGCTCAATTCAGTAGAAACCAACGCATATAATCTTGCAGTGGGCAAACACCAGATCCCGTTCGGTTTTACGCAGTGGAGCGCGGACTTCCCCGATCCGTACGACGCGCTGGCTCTGAATCTTGTCACCTCCACAGCAGGCAACGCTGGCAACTGGTCCAATGCCACATTTGACCCGTTGGTTCAGCAGGCAGAAGCGACAACCGGCGCGGCACGCCTCAGTCTCTACGCTCAGGCCGAACAGATAGCGATTAACGATGTGGGTTGGCTGCCCATCGATCACCAAACAATGTCCGCTGTCATCCCGCCGCATATCCACGGGATCAGCCTCAACCCAATGGGGATCTACTTTGGCGATTGGTCGCAAGTCT
>JBDTBU010000319.1:0-3441 GCA_039923935.1 Ktedonobacteraceae bacterium
TACGCTGTTTCCATCGCATCCAGCACGCGTACAATATCGTGGGCAATATCTTCCATTACCTGGGGCAGCCATTCCTCCGGGTGAGGATGATCGGCGGCAGCTTCAACCTCATCACGCTCGTCACCATCGTCATCATCATTCACGCGGCGATGGAGTTGAATAGAGTGCGTCGAGCGGGCCTGGGGATCGTTGTGCAGACCACGCATACCGTCGGGATGCCAGATGGGCAGTTCGACATGCTGCTGTAACGTGAGCGCCTCGGCCTGCAAACGATTCTCATGCAAAGTCAGCGCAAAGCCTGGACGTGTCTCACTGGCACGGCTGCTGTGCTCGCTGGCACGCAGCTTGAGCACCTGGATCAGCGAGAGCAACTGTGGATCGCTGAGATCGGGCCGTACTCCCTTAAAAGGCAAGTTATAGGAGAGATCCAGCATTAGCGGCGGAATATCACTGGTGTGCAGGTGTGGACAGTGCTCGTCCGGCTCGTGGTAGAAATCGCAGACTCCCACCGGGCCTTCTATCGAAAGTGCGGTGTCCAGTGTGCTCCACGAGAACGAAAGCGTGCAGGCGCTGCCGCTGTCAGTATCCTCGCAACTGTGCGTGTGGCAGATACAAGCAAACTCGCGTTCCATCGTGCGGGAATTGAGCCAGAATTCGGGATGAGTCGTCAGTCCAAGAGGGGCCGCAGCTCGCAGAAAGTAATCGGTAATATCTTCAAAGGTGATCATTTTTCGCTCTTTCTCTGCGCCGAGCGTCAACCGGGTGTTACATTGGGCAACTATCTCTCTACGGCGTAACTCTTATATTAGCGGTCCAGACCAATAGTGTCAACATCCTTGACTGCGAATTGATAAAACGCTACACTATTTTGTAGATAGCTTCTAGGATTCTTCCATATATACGTCTCTCAGTTTTATATACGTCTCTTAGTGTTGATGGTCAGACTAAGCCAGAATGGGCGCTCTCACAGGTATGTTGCTACACGTATTTTCTAGCAAGGCGTTAGGATAGACTTTTCATGAAAAGCTTTTTCCATCTGATTGGTGATTGGTTGAAAAGAGTCTTTGAGGAACAAAAGCACAGCAATCAGAAAAGTACGATACTGGTGCTAGACGGCGTTAGAGCGTGTGCCATTCTCTTTGTCATTACGTTCCACATCAACTGGACAAACCAAAACTATACAAGACTTTGGGACTCGCATACCAACCCTTTAGCCTCCTCAGTCGCAATTGCTGGCGGAGCCGGAGTAACGCTCTTTTTTGTGCTCTCTGGATTTTTGTTGTTTTTGCCGTATGCAAAAGTGTTGCTATTCACTGGTCGTTGGCCGTTAGCCAGAATATTCTACCTGCGCCGGGCAATGCGAATTATGCCGGGTTACTACATCTCACTCATTGTACTGATCTTGTGGATGGCTCCTCAGTATTTGCACCTCGCCCACATAGACAATCTAGGTCAATCCCTGAACGTGTTAATGGATTCGTCGCAGACAAAACAACCGCCGAACCTGAACAGCCTGGGTCTTTTCCTGACGTTTTTGATGGATTCATCCCGGCAAACGTTCCGAGAGCTAAATGGACCCTACTGGACCCTGGCAGTTGAGTGGCAATTCTATATGATCCTGCCTCTGCTTGCTTTGGGTATCCTCGTGCTAGTCAAACGTGTGCCTAGCCAGCGCCGTCTACGTGCGGTGAGCCTCTGTCTCTTTGGCCTTATTGCTGGGGGTCTTTGTGTACGCTTCTTTGGCCTCTATTTCCGCGATAATCCAACCATAACCTTTCTCATACCAAGGCCAGCACTCAACGTTATTTCCTTTTTTTTATTTGGAATCACCGGCAAGTATACTGAAGATTTTGCCGTAGGTATGCTAGCCAGCCTGTGTTATGTCTATGCGCAAAGCTTGCCGCCAGAACATCCCTTTGTACAAACGCTGCACAGGATCAGTTTCCGACTCTGGGGGATAGGGATACTCCTCCTGGTTTTCGCTGCCATGTGGAATTTCCAGTCCCAGACAACGCTAGCATGGCCGTTTCTCAATCCCATCATGCCCTATTACAACTGGCTGGGCGAAATATTGCTGGCCTTTGCGTATGGCATGTGCATTATGGCGATCCTCTTTGGCCCACACGAGTTGCAACGACTCTTTACCTGGAAACCTCTACGCTGGATCGGCATGATCTCCTACAGCCTGTATATCTGGCATCTCCCATTGATTCTATTTTTTCAGGCACACATAGTCTCTCTCTTTCCGCCTATGAACTTTTATCTCCTATATACCCTTTACTGGGTCTGGCTTGTAGTCGGGATTATCCCTTTTTGTGTGCTCTACTACGCTTTCATTGAGCAGACAGGGATGAGGTTAGGAGATCACTGGCGCAAGGCAGTCGAAACACGTCACCGCACCCGTATACAGGCGAAAAACGGGATCATTCCTGCCAACCAGGAAACTGGAGCGCCACATAGTGTAGACAAAGGCGAAGCAGTTCGCTCCTGATGCGTTGACGATTTGTTTGCTGTCAAGCCAACAACCCTTGCCGATTGTGGTACAGTATAAGTACGCAGAGTATGCTCAACAAGCTAGCCGTAAAAAGGGGGATCTCACATGGGCGGTTTTCACGCACTGGATTTAATTGTAATCGTTGGGATTGCGCTTGTAATCTTTGGACCTAAAACGTTACAATCGATTGCACGCAGCGCCGGGCACGGGCTAAATCAGGCCAAAGATGCCAAAGATAAGCTGCTGGCCGAGTTTCCCCTGGAAGATATCGCCAAAATCAGCAAGACTGTTTCACAGATTCCCTTGAGTCCCCAGCAGGCTGCACGCAAGTTGATTAGCTCGGCATTGATGCCTGACGAGAAGGAGACACAATCTGCACAAGAGACAACGGAAAAACCGTCTCAGGAGCAGAAATAGCAACGTTCTTTTCGTCTCATATATCGATAAAAAGGAATACAAAATAGAATGCTCGCAATTATTAAAAACGCGAATGCAGTGTTGGCATTCTTTTTAGAATTAGGGGTACTGGTTGCTCTGGGATATTGGGGAGTACACACCGGGCGGGGAATTATCGCGAAGATTGGACTTGGTATTGGTGCTCCAGCGGTGGCAATAGTGGTATGGAGTTTGTTTGGGGCACCAAATGCAACGTGGCACTTACATGAACCCTGGTTTTTCATCCTGCAAATAATCTTCTTCGGCTCAGCCGCTGTGGCACTCTTCGCTACTGGGCAGCGGACCCTGGGCGTCGGGTTTGGGCTGGTCTTTGCGCTCAACCTTGTCCTGATATATACATTGGGGCCTGGGACGTTAGGCCAATAACCAGCTCTTTTAGATTGGCCCGCTCATGCCAAAACGCATCTACTTTTCAATCAGCGCCACAGCCGAGCACGCGATGCCCTCGCCCCTGCCTGTAAAACCCAGACCATCGGTTGTGGTAGCCTTGA
>JBDTBU010000320.1:0-3744 GCA_039923935.1 Ktedonobacteraceae bacterium
GCTATGGGCACGCTCGACGCCACACGGCCTATGGTCGGCTCGCTGGCCGTGGGCATTGCCCGCGCCGCCCACGAAGCAACCGTCGAGTGGATCAACGAGGAACTACCCAAAGGCTTCCCCGCACACAAACGCCGCACAATGGTGGAAACGCTGGAAGAACTGGGGCAAGAGCTTGAGATGGCGCGTCTACTGGTCTGGCGAGCCGCCTGGATGGCCGACAAACGCATCCCCAACTCGAAAGAAGCCTCGATGAGCAAAGCCTATGCAGGTGCCCTTGTTATGAAAATCACTGCGACTGCTGTTCAGTTTACCGCGCCCGGCGAAAATTCTGAGCGCAAACAACTGATCGCTAAGTGGTTTCGCGACGCCAAGGTGTTTGATATCTTCGAGGGTACCGCGCAGATCCAGCGTCTGGTTATAGCGCGTCGCATGTTCCCTAATATCGATATTCCCTAAGTCGCCCTATCCCTCCAAATACGTATCAAAGAACGTGGTACACCTGCAAATGTTGCAGGTGTACCACGTTCTTTAACCATCTTTCCATCACGCAAAAAGTGAGGCTGAAAACGGATTAATCTACCGTAAGCGCCCGCCCATCGCTCGGCTGGCTCTCCTGATTGAAGCTGTTGAGCGCGGTTACATAATACGTATAGGTCTGGCCTGCTTGAGCGGTGGAATCGACAAACGTTTGCAGTACGCCAGCGTCGCCACTGGTGTGACGCACAGTGGTCAGTAAATACTGTGCATCGTTAAAATCGCATATACTGTGCTGGCCTTTGCCATTAAAGCGATACACAGCATAAGAGGTTACACCTGCTTGGTTAGGGTTATCACGCTCAAACCCGTTTCGATTGAAATCCAGCCAGTTCAGCACAGCACCCTGGGAGGTCTGATACACTGGCAGCAAACTCACACGATGGGGAGCCTTGCTATGGGCAGATGACGTGACTGGCACAAGCGCCGGATATTTGTAGATGTTGTTGCTCAGATTATCCGTGAAGCCGAGTGGGTTAGCCAACAACTCTTTCATGCTAAAGAAGACGGCACCCTTCACCTCAGAATACTTGAGATTCAAAGCAAGCTGGGCGGGCATCTGATTAGGATCGGACCAGGCTCCTGGCAAACCAATCTTGTAGACCGCCATGCCAGTATAAAGCTGGACGTTCGTACCATCTACCTCGTGTGACCACCAAGCGACAAGTACATCATATGCGGCAGGTTGAAAACCAATATTCCAGTAGATTTGCGGCACAATATAGTCAATCCAGTTGTTTTTGATCCACGCACGTGTATCTGCGTAGAGGTCGTCATAGTCCTGGGCACCCGCGTGCGTGGCGGACCCAGTGGGATCGGTGGATTGATTGCGCCAGACGCCGAAAGGACTGACACCAAACTGTACAGCAGGTTTGGCTGTTTTAATGGCAATCGACAAACCCTGAATGAGCTTGTTGACGTTATCGCGTCTCCAATCGCCAATATTCGAGAAGCCCGCGCCATATTGGTGGTACGTGGCCTGATCTGGAAAAGTCTGACCTGCAACTGGGTAGGGATAGAAATAGTCATCGAAGTGCACGCCATCGATGTCGTAGGTATTCACGACCTCCATAATACCAGCGGTGACGTAATCTCTAACCGCCGGGATGCCCGGATTAAAATACAGCTTGCCGCCGTAGCTAATCACCCAGTCAGGATGCACAATCGCCGGATTGTTGGGTGCAAGTTTGCTGAGATCAGTGCCCAAGCTGATACGATAAGGATTGAACCAAGCATGGAACTGAAGGTTGCGTTTGTGCGTTTCCCGCAACATAAACGCCAATGGATTATAGCCAGGATCTTGTCCCTGCACACCCGTCAGCCATTGCGACCAGGGAAAAAGCTTGGAGGGATAGAGTGCATCAGCCGTTGGGCGAATCTGCACCATCACCGCATTCATGTGCATTTGTTGCACTTTATCGAGAATGGTAATGAATTGCTGTTCCTGCGCGGCCACCAAAAGGCCAGTCTGTGTCGGCCAATCAATGTTCGCAACGCTGGCAATCCATACCGCGCGAAACTGACGTTTAGGAAACTGAGTCTCTTCCGGTGTTATCGTGCAATTTGCATTATTCACAGCATTCACCATATTTGTGGTATATCCTGCGGCTCTCACAGTGGAAGCACTTGGCAGCATAACCATCATGGCAACCATACCAGCCAGTATACTAGCCTGTATGAAAAGCTGAATTTGTTTAAAAATACTCTTCAATACGCTCATAGCTACTCCTAATCAATCGTTTGCAGGATCTCACTGCATATTATCGTTGCTCCTTATGAATAGTACACAAAAATGTAGTGATATACAAGCCTATACGATAAGTGGACTATACCTATTTTTGAGAGAGGTGAGCGAGCAATGGTCCCGACACCTTGCGTTTTTGAGATGCTATAATAGCGGTGGGGTTGTCAACAAAGAACATGCGTTTTCGCAGAATCAAACATATTTTTCTAGCTCACTGAGAGACTGAGCGAGGGCTAAAGCCAGGGAACAAGATCTTGGAGTAAAACTCAGCGTGGCTAGCCACGAGTTCTGCGCTGTCACCAATCCCTCTTGCTAACCGTTAAACTAAAATATAGTGTTTTTATAAAATGTAAAAAACTGATCTTTTGTGACAGAGTAGTAGAAAGGAGGCGCGGATGCCACACAGCGTCATCCCGCCAGCCGCCGGGCGTATACAAAAAAGCTCAACAATTCTAATCGTCGAAGATGATGTAGCCATCGGCACATTCTTACAGCAACTGATTGAAGAAGAAACGCCCTATACTTCAACAGTGGTCTTTGACGGTCCCAGCGCATTGGAAGCGACGCGGCAAATTCATCCCCGTCTCTTTCTTCTGGACTACCGTTTGCCCGGCATGAACGGCGTCGAACTGTACGATCATCTGCAAAATATGGAAGAGAGCAAGGGCGTGCCAGCGATTATGATGAGTGCTACTTTACCTACTGAGGAATTGCGCAAACGCGGCATTTACCCCTTGCGCAAGCCTATGGAAATCGGCAATGTTATTCGTATGATTACTCACGCGCTCGTTACCTTTGAAGAGCAGCTCGTAGAAAAGCAGTCGTCATGAACCCTGGCTGAAAACAGAAAAAACAGCACCTATCTCTCGCTTCACAAATCTGGTAGAATAGTGTACAGAAGGAGCAAAGATCCCGTTGCCACAGCCCTTTCAGGGAAACGGTATCTGGAATTGGTCCTTGTAGCCAGCATGTTCACATGCAATTTGAAAGGCAGGGTTTATTTCTATGGCGAATAAAGATCAGAAACAAAAGAAGGAACTGAAGGCCGCACCAAAATCGAATAAACAGAAAAAGGAAGCGGTCCGTGATAAGAAGGCCGCCAAGGTGAGCAAACCTCTCTAAAGGAGAGAATATGTGCTCGAAAAGCCCCTGGTGCGTGTTTTTCAGAGCGTAGCCCGGCAGAGGAGACGAAAAGTCGTTGTGCTCTTCCGGGCTACTCTTTGTCTCCAGTTTCCAATTATCTACCGGGAACAGATATCTATTTCTGGCATGGCTCAAAGGGCACTCATGTCACAAGCTGACAATTTAACCCATCAGCAGAACTCGGAGGCATTGGAGGCTGCTTATATACCATCGCGATAGCTATCATCCTTGGATTACTGAGTATTACCTTGCTCATTCTAGGCATTCGCATTCTCTTATAAGGCCTATCAGTGTGGAACCATCGATGGATACAACGTGCTATT
>JBDTBU010000321.1:0-8544 GCA_039923935.1 Ktedonobacteraceae bacterium
GAATATGCTTGACATAATCTGCTATTGCGTTTTGATCCGTAGACGAAAACTTGGGTTATAGCTTTTATCGCAACTGCTGCACGAAACTGCCTGCGAATAGCGGCGTGTGCGTGGATATTCTTTGCTACAGTTGGGGCACTCGTAAAGATAGCGGATGGGACGGCGTGCGCGGCGCTGGGCCTCGCGATGTAGGCTCTCTTCACTCAGCAGCAGACGTAGCTCTTCCAGGCTATAGCCAGTCACCGCAGCCTCGTCGGCGGCGATAGAATCGTAGCCGTGGTGGTGATGGCGGCGTGGTGTGCCATTGACGCGATCAGCTAGGTGGATCAGCTCGTGAGCTACCGTCACCTCAATTGAGCGTGGCTGCATCTCTGGCTCGATAAAGATCAAGTGGCGATGATCTGGCGACGCGAGTTTTAGCTCAGTCAGGCCGGGCACATGGGTGAGTAGGGAACGACGGGCAGCAACAGAGGCGGGCAGATAGCAATAGCAGCCCAGAGCCATACTATTGAGACGTTTCCCGGTCCAGCATGCAAACTCGCGACGATCCTGGGTAATCGCTAGGCAACTCAATTCCCTGGCTGGCAGTTGCAGCTTGCGCCAATAATAGTCCAGCCAGTGTACCACAGCCTCGCTGCCATGCACAATCGCGCCTACCTGCCGGGGCGGCGGCGCTGGAACTGACCTTGCCGATTTGCGTACGGCTACCATACCGCTCCTCATTCACAAATCTTTTCACACATGTGCTTGTCAGTACAAGCTTCTCTGCCCTAAATATAGCAGATGAGGTCGAGTATTTGCAAGTCAGGCAAAATTGGATGCCTGTGAAAAGTGAAAAGTAGCAAGCTTGACAGCGTTTTTTATGCGGCGTAAGATACATTCAGATAGAATCCAGATCGCGAACTCCACCCGCAGAAGGAGAGACCGCTCATGTCGTTTCAACTCTGTATTAATACAGACAAGTCGCTACACCAGCTTGCCACCGAGATACGCAAACTTCTCTGCTTGCCACCGTTTCAGGAAACCTCGTTTTCAGGCGAACCCTACTGCCAATTTGAAATGTTAGGTATGTTTATCCTCATCCATCGGGTAGAGGAAGAGGAGCGTGATCCCGAAGTGAAACGCTATTCCTACAACTTCGATTTGCAGATGTCGTTTAGCGAGCATGAACTGGACACGGATGCTATGGCTTATCGTCTGCAACCGTACTACGCACAGTTGCTCAGTTTTCACCTGGGCCTAGAAACGGCCTATCGTGAAAAGCAGAAGAGTGAGTACGGCTGGCAGGTCCGTTACCATTTTTGCCGCAAGAACCATACATGGAACAACACGGTTTTATTTGGTGAACCAGGCTGGGAGCCAGCCGTGCTTGAAGCTCCGCCCAGTCATTGGCGCAGTATGCACCTCGTATTTTAGCACCGTTCCCGGAGGAAACTCAACTGCGTTGACCTTGCCAGCAGGCCGCTCGGCATGTTACCCTTGATTGGACGGCAACTTCTTCTCTTTAAACGACAGCATCAACTTTAGCAAGAGCAGAGAAAAACAGTTTTCTTTGCCTCAACAGGAGGTCAGATGAGTATTTTAAACGCAACTGTTGGCCAAGCACTTGCTCCGCTGGTCAAATCCCCGATTGAGCAAGAACTATTGAATGGCTACGCTGTAGCCTCAGGTGACCACAACCCAATTCACCTCGACAATGCAGCAGCTCAGCGCGTCGGGCTGGACGGCATTATCGCGCACGGCATGTTGAGTATGGCGTTTCTGGGACAGTTCGTCAATCAGCAAATTGCTGATGTGCCTGGGGCACATGTCGAGACGCTCAAAGTGCGCTATGTTGGCATGGTGCGACTCGGCGATACCCTCACCTGCTTGGGAAACATCAAAGCTCGCGCCGAAGCCGCACAAGAGGTTGCGTTAACTTTTGAATGTTGGGCGCAAAACCAGCGCGGAGAGCAGGTCACACTGTGCGAGGCGGTTGTACACGTACCGCAACACTAGTACACACCTGGGTCGAGATGTATCCATGGGAAGAACCAGCCAAGCAAGACTTGCGCGACCCATGTAATCACGGAGAGATTTCCCTCTTCGTGCATTAGGAAGATCGCAGGTTGGCAGACACGTATCCGGCCAGATAGCCAGAAAGAAGGCGATTTCTTTATGAATCAGAAACATACCAGCATGGATATCACTGATCTGCACGTATTGTCCGATCTCGCACTCTACAATTGTCTCAATCAGGAAGAGTATACTGCCCTGATCTACGAATACGAAGAGACGACACGCACATACACCAATGTAGAGATTGCGCGTGAGGCCACCCAACTGGCGGCAGGATTACAAGCACTGGGCATTCAGCAAGGGGACCGCGTGATTGTGAGTATGCTCAACTGCCCGGAAGTGATGGTGGCCTACCAAGCAATTGCTAGAGCCGGGGGCGTAATTATCCCCGCCATGCCTCTGCTCAAAGCCCCGGAGATTCATCATATCGCCACGAACTCAAAGGCTAAAGCGGTCATTGCCAGCCCCTTGCTCTTTCCTTTATTGCAGGAAGCGTTGAAGGACGCGCCTTCAATTCAACATCTCATCGGCACCGATTTCGGCTTGGAAGGTCTGCCAGAGATTGAGGGGACGTTTCAAATCCATCGCTATAGCGAGGTTGTTGCCAGCGGCGCAGCCTTCGCTCAAGACTACCTAAAAACTCTGCCCAATGTTTCGCTTACACCGGATGATCTTGCGGTGATTATCTATACATCGGGCACTACCGGCAAACCCAAGGGCGTGACGCTGACCCATCGCAACGTCGTCTCCAACGCTACAGGCAACCGCGTCGCTCCTCAAGAGGGAGTCGTGCAGCCAGAGCAACGGCAACTGGCTATTTTGCCTTTGGCCCACTCGTTTGGTCTAGTGGCCCTCAATGTCAGCTATCTCAGCAATTCTATGGTTGTGATGCACCCGCGTTTCGATACAAGTGCCGTACTCTCAGCAATCCAACGCCATCGGATTACTGGTTTTGCAGGTGTGCCCGCGATGTTTGTGGCTCTGCTCTACACGCCTGATACGGAGCAATACGACACCAGCAGCCTGACCTACTGTGTCAGTGGCTCAGCTCCGTTGCCCTTGGCTGTGTTAGAGGGCTTCGAGAAAAAGTTCAACTGCCAGATTCTCGAAGGCTATGGACTCTCTGAGGCTAGCGCGGTGCTGACTGCCCATACCCTTGAGATGGAGCGCAAAATTGGCTCAGTTGGCAAGGCTATCGCGGACGTTGAGTTGCTGATTGTTGATGACAACGACCAGCCATTGCCGACGGGTGAAATAGGCGAGCTGCTCGCACGCGGCCCCAATATTATGCGCGAGTACTATCATATGCCAGAGGAGACGCTGAGTGTACTGCGCGGCGGCTGGTTGCACACTGGCGATATGGGGTATATTGATAAAGATGGGTATGTCTACATCGTTGAGCGTAAGAAAGACCTGATTATTCGTGGCGGCTTTAACATCTACCCGCGTGATGTTGAAGAGGTGCTCAACCGGCATCCCGCTGTGCTTGAGTCGGCTGTGGTTGGTATTCCCTCTGAACGTATGGGCGAAGAGGTCAAAGCCTTTGTAGTCACGCGTGAAGAGGTCGAAGTTGAAACTCTGAAAGCGTACTGTCGTGAAGTGCTGGCGAACTACAAGACGCCCAGCGAGATCGCCTTTATCTCGTATTTGCCGCGCAACCAGGTCGGCAAGATAGACAAAAAAGAACTGAGGAAACTACATGGCAATTGATCTTCCATTAGAGCAGGCATCTTTGCTCCAACTTCAGCAAACGCCCATCGACAACGTCCTGCGTATTATCGACGAGGGTCTGGTGCACCTGCCCAGCTATCGCGAGCTGTACTATCGCTGGGAGAGGCAGCAGTGGAAAGCCTCAGAGATTGATTTCTCGGTGGACCGCCAGCAGTGGGAGGCAATGCCGCAGGAAGAGCAAACCATGCGTATCTATGGTCTCGCAGCCTTCTTCCAAGGCGAGGCCAGCGTGACCGATACGCTCAGCCCCTATATCATAGCTATGCCAGAGGAAGAGATGCGCATCTTCACCACCACGCAACAGGTGGACGAAGCCCGGCACACCATTTTCTTCTCACGATTTTTTAGCGAGGTTATCGGCCTGGATCGGGGCAACCTAGAGGATACGCTGAGCGAAGTGCGCCAGTATATGAACCCGCACCTCAAGTATATGCTGATCGATGCGCTGAACGAGATCGGCCAGCGCCTACTCCAAGATACCACGAACCTTGCCACGCTGGTTGAGGCCGTTACGCTCTACCATGTGGTTATTGAGGGAACAATGGCTCTGGCAGGTCAGCGTGGAATTCTAGAGGTGTACCGCCTGAGCAACCTTTTCCCAGGCTTCCGAGGCGGCTTCACCGCTGTCGCACGCGACGAATCGCGACATGTGGTCTTTGGCGTGAAATTCTTGCGCGACATGATCCAGCGCGATCATACTCATGCAAAGGTTGTGCAGACTGCAATCGAGAAATACGCGCCAACCGCCCTGCTCGCCATCACACCGCCAGACGAGCAGATCACACGCATCCTAGAGGCTGGTGAAGACCCCTGGTTTACGCCGCGTTTCGCTCAGGATTCGTTACGCAAAAAGCTGAAAGTCGTGGGCCTGAGTATGAGTATACCAGAAGTGCCGCCTGCACCCGTGTCCGCACAGGATTAAAATTGCCCAGAATGCTTGGCAAGATGCGTGGATCGGTGAGTAGGATGCCAGTTCATTTGTATGTAAGCGTATATTTTTGCTAGAGTGCGTATTGTCAAAGGACCACCCAGAAAGGCAGAGCAAAGATGATATCAGCGGTTGTGCTCATCAATGTAGAGCGAGCAACAATTAACGAGACAGCCCAGAGTTTGCTGGAGATCGACGGCGTGGCGGAGGTCTACTCAGTCACCGGTGAGTACGATCTGGTGGCCCTGTTACGTTTGAGCAAATACGAAGATCTGGCTGAGGTGGTCACCACGCGTATGATCCGCTTGCCAACGATTACCAAAACCAATACACTGATGGCCTTTCAGTGCTATTCACGCGCCGATTTACAGCAAGCATGGGATTTGGGAATAGAATAACATACGTAAAGAGATTGGGGCATGTATCTGAAAAGTACCTGCCCCAACTTGTTTAGACATTGCACAGTAGAACTGCGGCATCGGATGTGGCAGGATGTTCATAGCGTACAATCAACTTATTCATCAAGACTGTGCTAAAAAGTTCGATCAGAGCACAACAAAGTGCATTCTCTAGTCTAGCCTCCATGAGAGCTAACGACACTTCCGGCACATGTGTCGCCTCTACCGAACAAGCAGCTTGTACCTGAAGGGTGCAGCACGCTTGCTGGGTCGCGCTGGCGGGAGAACAGGTTACCTTCACCCCATCAACCACCACCATCCCAAAAATATCCAAGAGAATTAGAGCCACTAGGTCTTCAATTACCAGTTCCGTATTCTCAGCATTGCCTGGCAGTACCTCCGAGTAGCCCTCCAGACAGAGCACATCCATTAGTATCCTGTACATTGTGTCAATCCTTTCGTGAGCAACTTGCTAAACGCTCGTGCATCCTTACTTTATCTACCATCTTCTCTTCTTGGGCTAGCAAGAGTAAGACTCTTGCCACAAAAATGCCCTAGATCAGAGATCTCTTTGCCATATTAGAGAGGAGTAGTCCTCTGCTTCAATAATAACCGCTTTGATGGGATGCTGATATGATCTAGTTCATACTAAAAGAGTGGGCTATCTAGCAATCTGTTGGCTTGTATATGCCTGGAGCATGCTACCAGGAACGCTGGATAGTTTGTTCACGCTTTTCAAAAAATAGTGTCGCCTTCCCCTTATGTAAAACGCTGAGAAAAGCATTTTTTTGTGATGGGAATTTCTCTTGACGGCGTGCTTGATCCCACAATGCAAGATTGATAGCTAGCTACACTGGAAGTTTGTGTGGAATAAGATAACATAGTAATATAAAAGAGCAAAACGTTTGCGGTGAAGGGTGCGTTTGCCTCTGTATCGTTTCCCGCACTATTCTCACGTTTTCTGTAGTATTTCGAGGCAGAAGGAGACCATTGATGGGTATACTTCATGGGGGCTGGCTGGTCGCGAAGATTTTGAAGCGCGAAGGTGTCGAAGTTGTCTTCACGCTGAGCGGCGGCCATATCGCAGGAATTTATGATGGATGTTTACGCGAAGGCATCCGTGTGGTTGATACGCGTCACGAGCAGGCAGCAGTGCACGCGGCAGAGGGTTGGGCGAAGGTGACACGCAAGCCCGGCGTGGCGCTGTTGACTGCTGGTCCGGGCGTAACCGACGGCGTGACGGGTGTGGCGAACGCGTATTTGGCAGGCAGTCCAGTGTTGGTAATTGGCGGAGCGGCCCCGCAGGGCTTCTGGGATCGTGGAGCTTTGCAGGAAATGGGACAGATTGATCTGTTGCGTCCGATTACCAAGTGGACACGCTCGGTCCATGAAACTGCACGCCTGAGCGAATACACTGCCGCAGCTTTTCGCCAGATGCTCAGCGGCAAGCCTGGCCCGGTTTTCTTAGAGATGCCGATGGATATTTTGAATGGCTTTGTGGACACAGAATCCGAGACTTTTTTTGATCCAGGCGAGCCTGTTAACTACCGCTATCAGGGCAAGACCGCGCCTGATCCAGTCATGGTCGAGCAGGCTGTAGCGCTGCTGGAAAAAGCGCAACGTCCGGTTATCATGGCGGGTACAGCCGTTTGGTGGTGCGATGCTGCCGAGCCGCTGCGCCAACTGGCCGAACGTCTGCACGCGCCTGTCTACCTCAACGGCGCTGGACGCGGTTGTCTGCCGCCCAGCCATCCACTCTTCTTCAGTCTCTCACGCAGAAAAGCGTTGGAGGGAGCTGATACTATCCTGGCAGTTGGCACACGGATGGATTTCCGCCTCAACCACGGCCAGCCGCCGCTGATTCCTGCTGAGGCCAACATGATCTGGCTGGACCTTGCTGCTGAGGATGTAGGCGTGAACCGGGGTGCACAGGCTGCGTTGGTTGGTGATGTGGGTCTGAGCATGAGTGCGCTGGCTCAGGGCGCGAAACAACTGCCCGCAGGTGAGTGGCTCACCTACATTCATCAGCAAGAGGAGAAGATTCAGGAACGTGAAAATGTGCTCCTCAATTCTGAGGCTGTGCCGATCCATCCCATGCGCTTCTGCCGCGAGATCCGCGATTTTATTGACGAAGAGACCACTGTGGTGGGCGATGGTGGCGATATCGTCAGCTATGCCGGACGCGTCATCAATGTCTCTAAACCCGGCTACTGGCTCGATTCTGGTCCTATGGGCTGCCTGGGCACAGGTACAGGTTTTGCGATGGCTGCGCAACTGGCCCGGCCTGGCAAGCGCGTCCTGATGGTCTACGGGGATGGCTCGTTTGGTCTCAATGGGATGGAGTTCGAGAGCATGGTGCGCCAGAAATTGCCTATCGTCGCCATTATCGGCAACGACGGCGCGTGGGGCCAGATCAAGCATCCGCAGAAGGCCATCGTCGGCCACACAACCGCCGCCGAACTCTCACCCGGCATCCGCTACGACAAGATGGTTGAGGCGTTTGGCGGTTACGGCGAATTGGTCGAGCGTCCAGAGGATATACGGCCAGCCTTGGAACGCGCCTTCGCCTCCGGCCTGCCAGCCTGCATCAATGTGCTGATCGATCCCAACAAGCCGTACAGCCGCTCAACGAATGTAGCGGTATAATCAACGAAACGAGAGATTGCAGTAAAAAGCAACCTGTAGGCTGCTTTTTTACCGCAATCTCTCGTTTCGTTCTGTAGAGATAGGATACACGCGTTCCCTTGGCACTACCAACCCTGCATAATCCCCATGCGCATGATGCTCTGCTCCTAAAATCGAGAATTATCGACGTTGTAGAAACGCTAAACGAACGCCCAGGCTAATAAACACGCCGCCAGTCAGCCAGTTCAGCATGTGTGAGGCGCGAGTATGTCCCTTCAGCCAGTCTCCGAATGAACCCGCCAGCAGGGCCACGATAGTATTCACGCTCGTGCCAGAAATATTGAAGATTGTGCCTAGTAGGATGATCTGCCAGGGAACCGAGCCGTAGATTGGGCTAGTGAACTGGGGCAGAAAGGCCAGGAAGAACAGTGCAACTTTAGGGTTGAGCACATTGGTTACTACTCCTTGCCCAAAGATGCGCCAGAGGCCCATGCGCTCAACGACGGGTGCTACTAGGGAATGTTGAGGGCTGAGCAGCGTGCGTAACCCCAAATAGATTAAGTAGCCCGCACCGCCAAATTTCACAATGTCATAGGCCAACGGGACCGCAGCCAGGATACTAGCTAGGCCAAGCGCGACCACACTTGTCTGGATCAGCGTACCCACGGCAATACCCAGCGCGGAAGCCAGGCCAGCTCGTCGCCCCTGGCCCGCACCCCGCGCAATGACATACAACATATCAGGTCCAGGCGTAATATTCAGCGCCCATGAAGCAAGCAAAAAGAGTGGCAGTGCGGTCAATGG
>JBDTBU010000322.1:0-11462 GCA_039923935.1 Ktedonobacteraceae bacterium
GTGCCCACATCTTCCGTTGTGTGCTCCTCGTTCATTTGGACTACTCCATCCTAGCGTACTTCTTCTCCAGAAGAGCAGAGAAAAATACTTTGTTTGAACGATGTATCTCCGCTCGTTATGTACTACACTTCGTAGAGAGATACAGGTTTTTCTGCTGTGAAACGAAAGGATAAGGAAATCAATTGAGCAAGGGACAGACCACAATAGCAAATACAAGGAATGCTCTGACATTTGTAAAAGTGACCAGCGCACATCAGGAGCATCCAGAGCGCAACGAAGATTATGGATTGATTGATCGTGATAGCAGACTAGCAATCATCTGTGACGGCGTGGGCTGTGTCAGCGGGGCAGACCTAGCTGCGCGTACCGCCGCCAGGACCGTCAAGGCGAGTTGGAGACGTATCCTGGCCCGATTGGCGGAATACCCATCGCAGGTCGATGAGCACAACCAATACCTTGATCTGGATGCGATTTTGCCCCAGTTACTCAGTGAGGCAAACCAGGCAGTACTTGCGGAGGGGGAACGTCTGGCGAAACGCAGTAATGGAACCGACGACAAGAAAATATATGCCCAGACCACCATTGCACTCGTACTTTTGCTCCAGCAAAGCGACGGCTATCTCATGGGGTATGCTCATATCGGCGACAGTCGTATCTATCTTTTACGAAAAAAGAATACATTACAGCGTTTGACCGCCGATGATGGGTACTTTGAGTGGAAGATAAACAAAGGCGAGATGAACGCGCAGGACGCATGGCGTATTGAACAAACCTCTTCCGCCGAGCAATTGTCCGAGCAAGATCGCGCACATTTTGACAAGCGCAATGGAATTTCACAGTCGCTAGGTGGCAAAGACATTATTACGTGCCATGTGGGCCAGACTGAGCTCTGTCCAGGTGATCGCGTGTTGCTCTGTACTGATGGCATTCACGACAATCTCACAGATGCTGAGATTGAAGAGGTGCTGCGCAAAGGCGCACGCACAACAGTGGCGCAAAAACTGCTCAACCAAGCCGCCGAGCGCTCCCAACAGGATGAAACAATGTGCCTGCGTGCCAAAAAGGACGACATGAGCGCGATTGTGATCACCTGTCATTCCTTACTTGGGGGCCAGCTATGAAGATCAGCAAGCCTGAACACCTCTGCTGGAAAAAGTTCCCAGGAGGTGCCCGTGCACCACCACCTCACACAAGTATTTTGCTCCAGCCTTCGATTGTTGGCGGAACCAGAAAGAACTCGCATAACAATACCTTTCTGAATTGCTGGTACCTGAAACAGGGCATTGCTTGCTTAGCTAGACCAGCTTGCACGCACTTCACGCAGTTGTTCGGGCGTGAGGATGCGGAAAAGGATGACCAGACTCTCCAGGTCGTATTCTAAACCGATAGCATGGAGTTCCTGGCGGATGCGACCCAGGGCGCTGATTTGTATTGTGGAGATCATGCCGTAGCTGACCAGGCTGGCAGCCAGCAATTGATCGGGTGTCAGCAACTTGAACATCAGGAGGATCTCGCCTAGTTGGTAGTTGAGATCAACGCCACGCATCATACGTTGCACATGTTGCGCGACCTGGAGGCGTTCCTCTGGTACCAGATGGCCCTCTAGCAAAACACTGCCCAGAGAACGAGTTGCACGTCCACTCAAAACCAGCAACGGCGGTGGAATTGGAGGAGCTGGAGCCATCGGTGGCAGGCTTTTGACAATATCCAGCAACATATCGTCGCTGGTTGTAACCTCTGGACGACGTGCTAGATTTTGTTGCAGGCTGACCTGAAGCTGCTCTGATAAGCTAGAATCTCTATCAATGCTTAATGGGCTGGTGGTCTGTCTTTGTTGTTCAACAATGTTCGCCGACATCTCCGGGTGAGACGCCCTGATTTGCGAATTGCTGAGCGCTGAGATGGGTGTCTCAGGTAGCATATCGTGCGTTGGAGCAACTGGCCGCATCTGTGAGCTGATGCTTGTTGCGAACGAACGATTATCTGTCGCAGGGATAAAGCTAGACTGAGGCTGGTAGCTCTGTGCTGGTGATGCCTGCACTGGTTGCGGTTGGTAAGTTTGTGCTGGCGATGCTTGCATGGATTGTGGCTGGTAAGTTTGTGCTGGTGATGCTTGTATGGGTTGCGGCTGGTAAGTTTGTGCTGGTGATGTTTGGTAGGTTTGTGGCTGCATAGGCTGCGGTTGGTAGCTCCTCTGTATAGGTGATGCCTGAGCAGGGGTTCCCTGGCTCATTGGCGGCTGATAGGCTGGCATGGGTTGGACTGGCGGCATGACCTGTGTTGGTTGCAGCACCGTCATAGCTGGACGCGCATAGTTTTCCTGGGACTGCGCCAGAGATCCGTTGGTAGGTCGTCGATACTCGGCCTCGCGTTCAAAAGGCATATCTTGGATTGGTGAGGCGCGAAGTTGCGTGCCCAGGCCATTCGGATCAACCGAGCGGGGCTGGGGCATGTTGGAGCGTTCATATGCCTCATCAAGTTGGGCAGCCTGCAAAATCTGAGCACGGATCGTTTGAAGCTCCTGCTGGTCGATATCAAGTCCAGGTGCAGCATACGTCACGCTATTCTGCATATGCCCATTTACGATTGTATTGTGCGAAGCAGACTGATTACCGCGTAGCATGCGCGACAACTGGTCCAGACCCGACTCCTCATCGGCGGAGCGCGTTTCTGGGCGAGTAGAAGCTGGGTATGCCTGAGCAGAAACGGGAGGATTCCTCTTTTCCGCTTGCGGAGGATTGACAGAAGCTTGATAGAACATGTCTTCGCGATACATGCTCGGTGAAGGCTCAGCTTCCGCGAAACGCTGGCTGGCCTGCGGACGCGGCTGAACATCGGGTTGCTGATATGGGCTAGCATGCTGAGACTGAACGCTGGGATTGCTTGACGACCAAGTTGTCTCAGGCACAGACACCCCATTGCGGCCACCAGGATAAATGACTGCGCGAATCTTATCAGTAAACGTTGAAGGGGCAGGGCGTGGTGCCTCGGCTGGCCTCGCTGGAGGAGGCATCTGTATCTCTTGTGATGGTTGCTGTTGACGCACTGTTCTCTGCAATGGTTGCACATGGGCCGCGCTAGGAGTTGCTGGCATGTGGGGTGCAGCATAGGCAGGCGCTGCTGGAGTAGTCCCAGGGACACGCGCTCGCACAGCCTCTACCAACTGCGCGATGCCCCTCATTCCATCCACTTCAAGATCGGTTAGAACTGTATCCACACGCTCGTCGGGATCGTCAGGCCCATAGCCTGCGAGATTGGTACAACGAAATGTAAAAACCTGAACACCGCGACCACGCCGCTGAGCATCCAGAGCCACCCAGAACTCACGGCGGCTAGCCTGAGCCTGGGCCAGATCCACCATGACCAGCTTGACAGAAAAACGCGCAATCGCATCGAAAATCTCAACAGCCGTGCGAGCGGTGTGAACCTCATAGCCAGCTAGCGCCAGCTCGCCCGCCAGCAGTGTCACAAGTTGTTGATCTCGCTCAAAAAGAAGAATGTGAGGCCCGCTACTAGTAACGTTCATCAGCGTTCCCTCCAAATAGTGCTTGCACTCGATAAAGCGTATAACAGGCGTCTTGATATGAGCGCGTAGAAAGCACTTCTATTCTACCACACTACCCTTGTGAGACCCTGCATATTCTTGATATTTTTAGAGCATGTTGGCCTGCTATGCAGGCAGCGCCGTTCCCTTTTTCTGATATCGGGGCTTAGTATAGCACACAACTTACGAGAAATCATAGCCATCAGTACCATTGAGAGCATTTTTTGAGAGAGTGCAGGCTACGTGGGAAGCGCTGTGGTGTGTGCTGACAGTGTGAGCTGTCGTTTGAGTGTAGGCGAGAGGCGTTGGGCACACTCGCCAGATATCTTAGATGCGCGACACTACAGTCGAGGTAATCCTGGCGTTCGTGAAAGTTTTCATGTTGATACGTACCAATGCTCTTGACATCAGAGCGTCTGAACTGGTATTCTAAGATTAAGCAAGGATGTTTTAACGTAGGTTTTCCTATATAAACCAGTGACGTGGTGTTTCAACGTGTGAGGAGAGGGATTTCTGGTGGACCTGTGGAAAAACATTGTACGGGTATTCGCGTTGTGTTTAGAATAGATAACAGGACGCAGTTTGCAACGAACAAGTATTATCACAAACAATCACGGGCAGGAGATGGATCGAAATCATCCACAAATCTCTGCGACGTAGTAAAGGGCTGGTCCTTCACCTCGACATGTCGAGTAAGAGCCAGCCCTTTAAGCTCAGACGAGGCTCTACGCGCAACGCAAGGACCGCAGCATAGTTGTTGTGTATACCATTCCGGTTAACTTTTCTAGTGCGTCAGTACAGCAGTTAGTGCCCACTCAGGGACAGGCCTAACAGCATAGAGAGAGAGAGGGTGACCTTATGGATCTGGTGAAGCGGTTAGAGGAATATAGAGACCGTGAACGTGGGTTACAGTGGGAAGGAACTTTTGCCCAGTACTTTGAGATTGCAACCAAGAGGCCACAAGTGGGCCAACTTTCTCATGAGCGCATTTATCATATGATTATGGGTGCCGGGTTTGACACAAATCGGCTTGGTGACCCAAACTACCACTTCTTCACACAGGAGATTTTCGGCATCGAGAAGCCCCTGCAACAGATCGTGGACTACTTCCATTCTGCGGCTCAACGCCTGGAAGTGCGCAAACGTATTCTGCTGCTGATGGGGCCAGTCGGTGGTGGCAAGTCCAGCATTGTGTACTTGCTGAAACGCGGCCTGGAAGCCTACAGCCGCACAGAAGAGGGAGCAATCTACGCGATTAAAGATTGCCCCATGCACGAGGAGCCTCTGCATCTGATTCCCGTAGAGCTGCGCGAAGAGGTGGAGCGCGAGTTTGGCCTCTATGTTGAGGGCGAACTCTGCCCGCACTGCCGTTATATGGTGGATAATGAGTACAGGGGACGTATGGAGGAGGTTCCGGTCAAACGCATCACCTTGAGCGAAAAATATCGCGTGGGTGTGGGCACGTTTACTCCCTCTGACCCCAAGTGTGTGACCGGCGATACGTTGGTTTTGACCGCGCAGGGGCTGCAAACGATGGAGGATATCTACCTCCAACTGCCGCAAAAACCACCTGCGGATGAGTTCGCGCCCTATGAGACCACTGTTTTAGGCATCAATGGCGCGGAAAAGACGGCGAAGTTTTACTACGGTGGCGTTCAGCCAATCTACGAAGTCAAGACAAACCTGGGCTATACGCTCCGTGCCACTGCCAACCATCCCTTGCTGACCCGCTTGCCTGGCGGTGAGGTGGTCTGGACAAAAATTGGCAAGTTGCAACCGGGTAGTTCGGTGGCGTTGGCTCGCGGCAGCCGGATCTTCGGCGAGAGTGCGGCAGTGCCAGAGAGCTTCTATGCCCTGCCACGCCAACCGCGTACGATGACGCTTGAACTGGCTTCTTGGCTTGGTCTGTTTATTGCTGGCGGGAACGTACTTGCCGAGGGAATTCGTTTTAGCCATAGCTCTCAGGCGTTAGTGACGCGTTTCGTGAACCTGACGCGCTCGCTATTCGACGTAGAAGCGCTGCCACTGGGCGAGGCCGCCAACGCGATTGTCTCGATCAGCAACAAGGCGCTGAGCACATGGCTACGCGGCGAGTTGGGGATCGCGCTCAATGCTCAGGATAGGACGATTCCAGGCTGTGTATTGGCCAGCAGTAAAAACGATATCCTGGCCTTCCTGGAAGGTCTTTTCTGGAGCGAGGCCACGGTACGCGGCAATGAAAGCGGCTCCAATAGCTTCAAGTACACCAGCCAGTCTCGTCAACTCGCCCGCCAAGCGCATATTCTGCTGCTGAACTTGGGCCTCGTTGGTTCCCTCTGGGGCCACGAGCAGCATAACGAGACATACTATAACCTGACGTTACGCGGTGACGAGGTGCTCGACCTGCTGAAACTGTTGCCCTCGCTGCGTGCAAAGGCAACGACGCCATTGTGCGAGACGCGAGGCGACAAGATCAACTACGACCACTTGCCCCAGAGCACGACGCTACTGAACGGTTCTGGTCGCGACAGTTCATCAGCACCTACGATTATAGGAGATCGCCAGTTCTCCGCTATTCGTGCCCGCACCGCTGTGGCCGAGCGACCCAAGCTGGCCGACCTGCAATTGGCTACACTGGTCCAAGAGGACTATCTGTGGCTGAGCATACGCGACGTGATCCCAGCGGGCAGTGAGCCAGTCTACGATCTACTTGTGCCCGAAACGCACTCGTTCGTGGCCGATGGCTTTATGCAGCACAACAGCCAGGACATCAGCGAACTCGTCGGCGGCATCGACCTTTCGACTATAGGTGAAGTTGGAGTAGAAAGCGATCCGCGTGCTTATCGATTTGACGGTGAACTAAATATCGCAAATCGAGGAGTTATGGAATTCATAGAGCTTCTCAAGTGTATCGACTATAAGTCGATTGTTTACACCAATAATGGAATGCGACAGATAGGCTCATTTGCTCAACCTGGACATGCAGTTGGTGAGTCACGAGATATCGAATTCCAGCTTTCCAGCAGCACAGGTGTCGAGACTGCTGCACAACTCTACCGCGCTGGCTTGAGCAAGACCAAACGCGTGATGACGCGGCGTGGTTTTGTGCAGGAAGGCACACATGAGCATCGCACCCAGGTTGTGAACGATGAAGGTGTGCTAGTCTGGAAGCGCCTGGATCAGTTGCAAGAAGGCGATTGGACTGTACTGCAAAAGGGACAGAATCTCTGGGGGCAAGATGTTACCTTCGATTGGCAATCGGATCGACGCGCTCATGCTCTGAAAATACGCATTCCTGAGCGTATGACACCTGGCCTAGCCCGTTGGCTTGGCTACCTGATTGCAGAGGGTGACGTTCAGGATAACGGTACTATCCGTTTCACCAATGTGGAAGAGGAACTGCGCACAGATTATATTCAACTAACCCGGCAACTCTTTGGCATTACGCCACGCGAATATCGGAGCGTGATCCAGATGAATAGTGTGGCCCTGTTGGACTTCATGAAATACTTGGGGTTCAAAACAGGCGCTTACAACAAGGACATCCCTTGGTCAGTGTTACAATCCTCGCGTGAGTCGATGTTAGAATTCCTGACAGGTTACTTCGCGGGCGATGGCACCATTAGACTCCAAGGGGGTATCTCTTGGACCACCGCATCGGAGACGTTGGCACAACAATTACAGGTGGTTCTACTTAACCTGGGTGTGGTGGCGCGACGCGTGATTACGCGCACTCGTGCAGCACATGACCAGGAGAAGAAGGAATACTGGACAATCGCAGCCACTGGAGCGGACGCAGACCTGCTCGCTTCACAGATGCGTCTGTTCCCACAGCGCAAATTACTAACGTACGAGAAAGTTTCGGCAAGCATGCAACGCGTGGGGCGGGTGGATTGCATCCCGAATACGGTTGGCTATTGGCAAACCATTTCAGATGAGCTACAAAGTACAGTTGTGGTGCGGGCTACAGCAGAGGGTGGCTCAGGCTATCGTCAGCGTGAAGGTGCACACCAAATCCTGGGCGAAGATTACATCAAACTGCACGCGTTGCGCACGGGGACCAATACCTGTACGCGTGAGATGGCTGTGAAGGTATTGGGTAAGCTGGAAGGCTGGGTTGAGGCTCCTCCGGGACTGAACACGCTGCTCAATGCTTCACTCTTCTATGACCAGGTGGTCTCGATTGAAGATGATGAGGCTGAGTGCTGGGATTTGAATGTGCCTGGTTCTAACACCTTCATCGCCAATGGATTTGTGAACCATAACTGCGATGAAAAATTCCTGTATGTCCTGCTCACACTGAGTCAAGAGCAGAACATCAAGACCGGGCGTTTCAGCATGATTTACGCTGATGAGGTGGTAGTTAGCCATACCAACGAGCACGAGTATCAGTCGTTTGTGGGCAATAAGAAGTCGGAAGCGTTGCAGGACCGCGTTATTCTGGTCAAGGTGCCGTACAATATGCGCGTCTCGGATGAGGTGAAGATTTACGAGAAGTTGCTCAAGCAAAGCTCGTTGCAGAACGTCCATATTGCGCCGTATACGTTGCGGATTGCCAGCGTCTTCGCAGTGCTGACCCGTCTGGAGCAGTCCAAGAAGGCGGGCATGAGCACGATGAAGAAGCTCAAGCTGTACGATGGCGAGGATATGGAGGACTTCAAGCAGAAGGATGTGCGCGAGTTGCAGGAGGAGGCACAGCGCGAAGGTATGGACGGCATCTCGCCGCGCTATGTCATCAACCGCCTTTCCAGTGCGTTGGTGAAGCAGAATACCACCTGCATCAACCCTATCGACGCCCTGCGTGCCCTGCGCGACGGCCTGGATCAGCATACAAGTATCACACGCGAGGAGCGGGATCGCTACCTGAACTTCATCAGTGAAGCGCGTAAAGAGTATGATGAAATGGCGAGGAAAGAGGTTCAACGTGCCTTTGTCTACTCTTACGAGGAGTCGGCTCGCACGCTTTTGAATAACTACCTGGATAACGTTGAAGCCTACTGTAACAAGAACAAGCTACGCGACCCCATCACCGATGAGGAGATGGAGCCGGATGAGCAGTTGATGCGCTCGATTGAGGAACAGATTGGCGTTTCGGAGACGGCCAAGAAAACCTTCCGCGAAGAGGTGCTGATCCGCATTTCCGCGTTGGCACGCAAGGGTTTAACCTTTGACTACACGAGCCACGAGCGTTTGAAAGAGGCTATCGAGAAGAAGCTGTTCGCCGATCTGCGCGATGTGGTAAAGATCACCACGTCCACTCGCACACCGGACGCAGAGCAGTTGCGCAAGATCAACGATGTGGTCAACCGCCTGATGGCCGAACACGGCTATTGCCATGTTTGCGCCAACGAGATTCTGCGTTATACTGGTAGTCTGTTGAATCGCTAAAATATGCGTCATACAAGGGGCGCTCACATCGAGTGCTCCTTGCTAGCCAGGTAGTATAAGACGAATCCGCGCAATTGCTGATGCGCCTGACGCTGCTGGATAGAAGAGGTGTGCGCTATGTCCGTTTCGCAACATGACTGGTCGCTGCACCGCAAAGGGCAGATCGACCAGGAACGCCATAAAGAGAAGATCCGAGAGGCTATCAAAAAGAACCTCAGCGATATTGTCAGTGAAGAGAGCATTATCCTCTCCGACGGCAAGAAAGTCGTGCGCGTGCCCATTCGCTCGCTTGAAGAGTACCGTTTTCGCTACGATCCTGGCCGCCAGCAACACGCCGGAGAGGGCAATGGCAAGAGCAAAGTCGGCGATGTCGTTGCTCAGGAGCCACGTCCCGGCAAGGGCAAGAAGGGCGACGCTGGCAAAGAGGTGGGCTACGACTACTACGAAGCCGAGATCACTATGGAAGAACTCGCGGCCTTGATCTTCGAGGATCTCAGCTTGCCCAACCTTGAACAGAAACGCCAGCAGGAGATGGAAACCGAGGCTGTGCGCTTCACCGACGTGCGTAAGAAAGGCCCGATGGCTAATCTCGACAAAAAACGCACGATCAAGGAGAATATGAAGCGCAACGCCGCGCATGGTGAGGCGAAGTTTAAGGATATCAAGTCCGACGACCTACGCTTCAAAGTCTGGGAGCCGACGATTAAGTATCAGTCGAATGCGGTAGTGCTGGCGATGATGGATGTTTCCGGGAGTATGGGAGAATTCGAGAAATATATCGCACGAAGCTTCTACTTCTGGATGGTGCGTTTTTTGCGCACGAAGTACAATAACGTGCAAATTGTGTTCATCAGTCATCATACTGAAGCTAAGGAAGTCACCGAGGAAGAGTTTTTCCACAAGGGAGAAAGCGGAGGGACGCAGGTTTCGTCGGCGTATGAACTGGCCTTGCGGATCATCCAGGAGCGATTTAAGCCGGAGGACTGGAACATCTACCCCTTCCACTTTTCCGACGGCGATAACCTGCCCTGGGACAATGATCGCTGCGTGCAACTGGTGCATAAGCTGATGGAACAATGTAACATCTTCGGCTATGGAGAGATCCGCGAGGGACATTATCGCTCGCCTAGCACCTTGATGTCAGCCTACAACAAGCTCAATGATAAAAAGTTCGTCTCCGTGACGATCTCAGATAAAAAAGAGGTCTATCCCGCGCTACGCAAGTTTTTTGCGACACGCGGAGATGCGGTGCCCACGCGATAATCAGGGCGGCTCGTACAGGGCCGCCCGTTCGCTAGATGCGCCCTACTTTGGGTAGCGCTGGAGGAATTTTTCTGATGGCAGAGAGCGATATCGAACGCTTACGAGATGCGATAGATCATGCCTGGGAAGAGGCCCGCGCGTTTGGGCTGGACCCGTTTCCCACCCATTTCGAGCTGGTGCCTGCCAATATTATGTATGAGTTTGCCTCGTACAGTATACCAGGCCGTTTCAGCCACTGGACTCATGGAAAGGCGTATCATCGACAGAAAATGCAATACGACTTTGGTCTGAGCAAAATCTACGAGATGGTGATCAACACCAATCCCAGCTATGCCTTCCTGATGGATATGAACGATCTGCTCCAGAACACCTTTGTGGCGGCGCATGTCTTTGGGCACACTGACTTCTTTAAAAACAACGCCTACTTCCAGCACACCTCGCGGCGCATGATCGATAAGGTCAGTATTCATGCCGAGCGTATCGCTAAATACGAGTTCGATCATGGCAAGGCTGAGGTCGAGCACTTTCTGGACGCGGTGCTCTCGATTCAAGAGCATGTGGATTATAACCTGCTGATCCGTGAGGAGAAGCCGCGTGACCCAGGCGCGAAAGACGAGAAGATACCCGGCATGTATGACGACCTGTGGGGCATGGACGAGAGCATGAAGAAGGCCGAAGAAGAGCGTGAACGGCGCTCCGGTAAACCAGCGAAATTCCCTGAGAAGCCACAAAAGGATCTTCTGCTGTTCTTATCACAGCACGCGCCACATCTGGCACCCTGGCAACGCGATATTATCGAGATTGTGCGCACAGAAATGCTGTATTTCGTGCCACAGATGCAAACGAAGGTAATTAATGAGGGATGGGCCAGCCTCTGGCACTCGCGCATCATGCGCCGATTAGGTGAAACAGGCGTCATTTCCGACTCGGAGACTATTGAGTTTGCGCAACTGCATTCTGGTGTGCTCTCGCCCTCACGCACCTCACTCAACCCCTACTACCTGGGTTTCAAGATGCTAGAGGCTATTGAGCAGCGTTGGGATAATCCCTCACCAGAGGAACGCGATAGGCTGGGACGCAAACCGGGTATGGGTATGAAAAAGCTCTTCGAGGTGCGTGAGATGGAGAATGATGTTTCATTTCTGCGCAACTACCTGACCGAAGATCTGGTCAAAGAGCTTGATCTGTACCTCTATAAAAAAGAAGGCGATGATTGGGTGATCGCTGAGAAAAACTGGGAGAAGGTACGCGACGGCATTGTGGCGAGCATGAACAACTTCGGTGCGCC
>JBDTBU010000323.1:0-6032 GCA_039923935.1 Ktedonobacteraceae bacterium
ATTGGAGGGTATAGGCCAAATGCACTCATCCATGCCCGCCCTCTAGTCGTCCTCTTCTTCCTCAGATACTTCTGGCAAAACCACATCCACGTAGACTTCCTCGATAGGAAAATGCACACCCAGGCTGCGTAACTCTACTTCATCACCTGCTTCAAATGCGCTATAATACCAGGTCGCATTTCCTTTGCGATAAATTTCTATACGCGGTGCATTCTGGTTGACCAGCAAATATTCTTCAACTGTCGGGCAAGCCAAGTACTGTCGCATCTTCCGGCCACGGTCTCTCGCTTCAGTTGGGGGAGAAAGGACTTCAAAAACCACACGCGGAGCCTCGACAAACTGATTTTTTCCCGTCTGGTTACGCGGATCGCAACTGACAGTCACATCTGGATGAAAGTAGCGTGTCTCAGAGATGCGCACTCTCAAGTCAGAATTGAAGACACGACAGGGAGTGCCACGCAAAAGGTTTCTCAACGTTGCAAAGATGTTCCCACCAATTGTCCCATGATCGATGCTTCCTCCTGCCATTGCGTAGACATAACCATCGACATATTCGTAGCGCATCTCAGAATCGTTCTCTTCAAGATCAAAGTATTCTTCAACTGTCATAGTTGATGGATTTCTTAATGCCATATTTCTAACTCCCCGCTATTACATCTATTATCTTGCTCAGAAAATGGGTTTGCTCTACTGTATCATAACTCTATCAACATTGAGATTTCTTTCCCAACCCATAACTCTACCCTTATCATTACGCTCAATCGAGTAACGAGAATATAGTAAATTGCATGCAAAACAGGCGTGAACATGCGCCAGATTGGCTTGAAAACACGCAAGAATGGCGAGAACTGGCCTGTAGTGCGACACGAACCAGCTAGCTATCAACCATCGCTATGGGTTGCGAAAAAGGCCTATTTTCTGGTAAACTAACGTTTGATAGGGAGAGTGGTGCATCGATGCATCGCGCATGGGTCGCGTCTGAACATCGAAGTTATTTATCGCGCCTGCCCATAAAAGGAGCAAAACAACCAATGACTATGATGATGGATAAAAAAGCCCTGGAAGAGTATGGACTGGTGAATCTGGGCAATGTAAACTGGAACCTGCCGCCAGCCACGCTGATTGAGCAGGCGTTGGCACGCCAAGAGGGTGTGCTAGCGGCTAACGGAGCGTTCGCAGCCACGACAGGGTCGCACACTGGGCGTTCTCCTAAAGATAAGTATATTGTTTCACATGAAAAGTACGCTGAAAACATCTGGTGGGGCGAGAATAATCATCCAATGTCCCACGAACATTTTGCCGCTGTCCGTCAGAGCCTCTCGGCATATCTCCAAGGCCGCGATGTGTTTGTACTGGACGCCGCTGCCGGAGCCGATCCAGACTATCGTATGCCCATCCAGGTAATCACTGAGATGGCCTGGCACAATCTCTTTGCACGCCAACTATTCTTACGCGCCAACGAAAGCGACCTGAGCAGCAACCACCCCGGCTTTACGATTCTGTGCGTGCCGAATTTCCACACTGATCCGCGCATCCACGGGACGCGCTCAGAGACGGCGATTATCGTGGACTTCGAGGAACGTCTGGTGCTGATCGCAGGCACACATTACGCGGGTGAGATGAAAAAATCGATCTTCTCAGTGCTGAACTTTATCCTGCCAACGCAAGGCGTACTACCGATGCACTGCTCAGCCAACGTTGGCGAAGAGGGCGATGTGGCCCTCTTCTTTGGTCTTTCTGGTACGGGCAAGACCAGCCTCTCCGCTGATCCTGACCGCCGCTTGATCGGCGACGATGAGCACGGTTGGGGTAGTAACGGCGTCTTCAACTTCGAGGGCGGCTGCTACGCCAAATGCATCAATCTCTCAGAGAAGTATGAGCCGCAAATCTGGAACGCGGTCCGCTTTGGCTCAGTCTACGAGAATGTGGTGCTCAAGGCCAATCGCGAGCCGGACTACGCCGACGACTCACTAACCGAGAATACGCGCGTGGCCTACCCTATTGAGTTTATTGATAATGTAATCATGGAGGGCACAGGCGGTCAGCCCAAAGCGGTGATCTTCCTAACTGCCGATTCGTTTGGCGTACTGCCCCCCATCTCGAAACTGACCACCGAGCAGGCCATGTACTACTTCCTGTCAGGCTACACGAGCAAACTGGCCGGAACCGAGGCCGGAGTGACTTCGCCCCAAGCAACGTTTAGCTCGTGCTTTGGCGCAGCCTTCCTGCCTCGCCGTCCTGGAGAGTACGCGAATCTGCTGCGTGAGCGCATCGAAAAGCATAATGTACGCTGCTATCTCGTCAACACTGGTTGGAGCGGTGGCCCTTATGGTGTCGGTGCACGCATCAACATCCGCTACACCCGTTCGATGGTACGCGCAGTGATTAGCGGCGAGATCGAGCATGCCGAGATGGTGACTGATCCAATCTTTGGCTTGCGCACGCCGCTTTCCTGCCCAGATGTGCCAAGCACGATCCTACAGCCGCGCAACACCTGGACCGACAAGGATGCCTATGATCGCCAGGCCACTGCATTGGCCGAGAGCTTCAAAGAAAACTTCAAGCAGTTCATGATTGTTGGCGACGATGTACGCGCAGCTGGTCCGCGCTAATCATTGTATGTGAACAGAAGAGAGCAGCCTAACAACGATACTGTCGTTAGGCTGCTCTCTTCTGTTCACATACTCCGGCACCCAAAGACACGGGGGGTTCTTCCTTCATCCAGTAAGCTCGCTTGGTCTACAATTGAGGATGACTCACTTCATGTCAAGTTCCATTTTCATTTGAGTTGACACGATGTTTGATCTATCGGATTTTTGAGGCTGCGGTAATGGAGCTTTTACCTCTATCAGAAACAAACGTTTTGTGTCCATAATGAAAAAGAAACGAACTGATACGACACAGAGAGGAACGTATTATGACAAAACTCTACATTGGTGTTGACAAAGATCTGGCGGTCGTCAGCCAGACAAACGGTGTATGGGAAGCGGAGATCCAGTTGGCCGGAAAGCTTACCCAGTGCATCGCTATCGATCCTTTGCGCCCACAGGATGTCTATTGTGGCACCGTTGAGCAGGGGTTATGGCGCAGTCGGGATGCGGGTCGGTCGTGGAAAGCGGCTGGTACGGGTATTGCGCACAAGCAGATTACGTCGGTTGCGGTGAGCGAGACCGAACGTGTGGGAGAACGAGGCGTGGTCTACGCTGGGACGGAGCCGAGCGCGATCTTCCGCTCTGAGGATGGCGGTGAGACTTGGCGCGAATTGGAGACGCTGCGTCAATTGCCATCCGCGCCCACATGGAGCTTTCCACCGCGCCCATACACCAACCACATCCGCTGGATCACACCCGATCCCCTGGTGGCGGGGCGTCTCTTCGCTGCGGTAGAAGCAGGGGCGCTCTTGCGCAGCCTAGATGGCGGCGAGACTTGGGAGGATCGCAAACCCGACGGACCACTCGATACCCATACGCTGGTCATGCACAAATTGGCCCCGAACCGGCTCTACTCGGCGGCTGGCGATGGTTTTATGCGAGCGGGCAACGGTTTTGTACAAAGCGACAATGGCGGTGAAACCTGGTCACGTCCCGATGAAGGGCTACAGTACCACTATCTTTGGAGCGTGGCCGCTGATCCTGCCGATCCTGATACACTGGTGATCTCAGCCGCGCCAGGTCCGCAGGAAGCCCATAATCCAGCACAAGCGCTCTCGGCCCTCTATCGCCGCACTGGCAACGGTCCGTGGCAATTGCTTCAGGACGGACTACCCGCGCACAAGGGTATGTTGACCTCGTCGATCTCGGTCAACCCGGCTGAAGCAGGCGTGTTTTACGCGGCAAACAACCTGGGCGTGTTCCGTTCGGCGAACGCGGGCCTAGCGTGGGAGCAGATGGCGATTACGTGGCCGGATGGAAAGCAGCATGGTCGAGCACACACGCTGGTCGTCACGCCGGAAGCATAAATGTGATAGGCATCTCTCAGGTTGCGTTTATGGTACCGTGACAACTCCCCACGGCTAAAGCCCTGAGAAGTATAGACAATTAACAACGTGTTACAAGAGGAAGATGAACACACACGAAATCCTGGACCAGAACATCTGGGCCAGACGAACCGTTGGATGGTGCAAACGCAAGGAGCGTCGTCAACCGGGCGAGCCGTGAAAACAGCGACGCTCATCATGGCCGAGAATGCCTCGGCATCGTTGCCAGCCCACATGCACACGTTGAATGACGCACTTGGCTTTGTATCGCTTGCTGGATGAAGAGGATGTGACCTTTGAGGCACTGCTGCAACCGGGTAGCGCAACCAACGATGGCTGTGCTGGTATGGCTCAAGCACTGGGAGCGCGGCTGCTGGATGCACAGGGACACGCTCTGTCCTATGGCGGTGCGGCGTTGGCCGGGCTAGCGAGCATCGCACTAGAGCAGATGGATGCACGTCTGGCAAACTGCACGTTCGAGGTTGCTTGTGATGTAAATAACCCACTGTGTGGGCCAATGGGAGCCTCAGCCGTGTATGGTCCACAGAAGGGCGCAACACCTGCGATGGTTGCGCAATTAGATGCGGCACTAGCTCATTACCCGCAAATTGTTGAACGCGATCTAGGCCAAACGGTGCGCAATGTACCGGGTGCTGGTGCGGCTGGCAGGCTGGACGCGGGCTTGCTGGCGTTTTTGCACGCAACATTGCGACTAGGTGCGCAAATTGTGCTAGAAGCGGTGCGGTTGGAAGAGCAGGTACGCGAGGCTGACCTAGTGCTCACCGCCGAGGGACGACTGGATAGCCAGACGGCCTATGGCAAAAGCGTCGGTGCTGTGGCCGCGCTGGCTAAAAAGTACAAGCTGCCAGTCCTAGCCATTGCAGGCGGGCTGGGAGACGATTACCAGGAAATTTATAAGCTGGGTATAGACGGCATCACGGTCCTCCCCTCCGGCCCGATGAGCCTGGAGTATGCTATGGAGCATACTTCACGGCTCATCAGCGAGGCTACGGAGCGTACATTGCGAATATTTAAGGCTGGCAGGATCACACAAAAGTAGCCAATAAGCAGACCTCAATTCCCGGTTGTGATCTTCCCAATCTTGTTGCCATCTCGCTCGGTAAACCAAAGGTTGCCATCTGGTGCAGCCACAATCCCTGAAGGTATGCTATTAGGCGTTGGGACTGAGAACTCAGTAAGAGTGCCGGTAGGAGTCATACGCCCAATCTTGTCAGCAGTATACTCAATGAACCAGAGGTTGCCATCTGGCCCAATGGCAAGCTGATGCTCAAACCCGCGTGTAGGACCGGACACTGCAAACTCAGTGATTCCTCCTGTGGGGGTGATACGCCCCATTTTGTTGCTATCACTTTCGGTAAACCAGAGGTTGCCGTCAGGCCCATCTCCAATCCCAATCAGCCCGCTACCAAAGGTGGGCACTGGAAATTCCTTGAAGATGCCATTGGGTGTCATACGTCCAATCTGGTTGCTATTATTCTGAACAAACCAGAGGTTCCCATCCGGCCCTGCCGCCATCACAAGAGGACGGCTTGCAGGTGTCGGAATGGGAAACTCATTGATGGTACCATCAAGAGTGATGCGCCCAATCTTGTTTCCGTTTGCCTCGGTGAACCACAGATTCTTATCAGGCCCAGCCACGATCCAAACAGGCTGGCTATTGGGCGTCGGGATCGCAAATTCGGTGACGGTTCCAGTGGGAGTGATGCGTCCAATTTGGTTGCTATCATATTCGGCGAACCACAGATTGCCATCTGGCCCTGCTGTGATACCATAAGGACCGATGCCCGTCGGTAGCGGAAACTCAGTAATGTCGCCAGAGAGGGTAATGCGTCCAATTCTACGACCCGCTGCCTCAGTAAACCAGAGGTTGCCATCTGGTCCTCCTGTAATCATAATAGGAGCGCTCCCAGGCTTGGGCATAGAAAATTCAGTGATCCTACCAGCAGGTTGATGCCGCAGAGCCAACGCGCCAACGACACTACCAACAACAACAGTGGTAGCGATCATAGTGAGCACCCATTTTTTAGCAAGAACC
>JBDTBU010000324.1:0-5528 GCA_039923935.1 Ktedonobacteraceae bacterium
CCCATAAAGTTGGTCAACAGCACATGCCCTTCAGGGGCACGTTCAGGATAAACACTGGATGAGAAAAGCGTCGCCCGCAAGGTCCGCCCCTCGACAACGGGTACAAACAGAGCCGTTTCTGCTAAGCGATGGCCCACCTGCTCACGCCGAAAACCCAGGGCCAAGGTCGAGAGCGGCGGATATTCGACCTCAGAAAGTGCCGCGCGGTCACAGGCAGGTTCAATCTCAATCGACGACAATCGATGTAGTGGCGTGGTAGAGATTACCGCATCAACGTTTGTCTGCTCTTCCCGACCCTCGTGCTTTGTGGTGACGATCCAGCCAGACGAGGTGCGTTGCAGGCGTACGACAGGTGTGTGCAAACGTATGCGCGGCTGGATAGAGGTAGCCAGCGCATCGGTCAGCGTCTGGATGCCATCGCGAAACGAGAAGGCTCTGGCGCGTTCGCTTGGAGCAACCTGACGCGTTGCAACCGCTTGGCGCTTCCGTTCCCTGGCTATTTGCAAGAAGCCCCTGGTCAGTGATCCATAGCGCTGCTCGGTCTGAGACAAACCCTGTAGCGCGTGACGAATCGAGAACTGTTCAGGATCGCCGGCGAGAACACTGGTCACAAACGTGCTAAGCAGATAGTCACACCCTTCGCGGCCCAGGCGTCTGCGTGCAAAGGCGGCTACCGATTCCTCACGTTGCGGATTGCCCGCTTTGATGAATGGTTCGCGCATCAGGCGCAGTTTGCCCAGGGGAGAAAAGAGCGGCGAGGTCACGAATGTCTTGGCCGACATGGGCATGGGCAGCGCTTTGCCTCGACGCACAATGGCGAGATTCTGCGTTGGCTGCTGAGCGGTGAGACACTGCGCCGCCAGACCCAAGTCCTGGAGTAGTGCTTTGGTGATCGGGTCGAGTCCCTCAATTGACGCAGGGCCATACTCGATCAGATAGCCATCGCGCCGTTCGCTGCGAATAACACCGCCGACCCGCTCTGTAGCCTCGAAAAGCGTCACTGCAACGTTGTGTTGGGTGAGCTGATAGGCAGCAGTCAGACCGCTGATTCCTCCGCCGATAACTGCAACAGAAACCATAACGTACACCAATCTCCTTTCAGCCCTACACCCACTCACGCGGATTCTTGAGAACCTCGATGGTTCGAGCTTCTGGACTCTCGGCAACTGGCTGATGTTCGTACTCCCAGGCGGCGGTACGCGGCAAAGACATCAGGATGCTCTCGACGCGCCCGCCTGTCTTGAGGCCAAAGGTCGTCCCTCGATCATTGATAAGGTTAAACTCAACGTAGCGCCCACGCCGTAACTGTTGCCAGGCTTTCTGTTCAGCAGTAAAAGGCATGTCCTTGCGTTTCTCAAGCAAAGGGAAGTACGCTGGCACGAATGCCTCGGCACAACCCGTCGCAAACGCCAGATAAAACGCTGGCTCCCGCTCATTGAGATGGTCAAAGAAGATGCCACCGACGCCTCTGCGCTCGCCTCGATGCGGGAGATAAAAGTAGTCATCACAGATTTTCTTAAAACGCGGATAGAACGTAGAATCGTGTTGATCGCAGGCCGCTTTCAGCGTACGATGGAAATGGATCGCATCGTCTTCGATCAGATAGGCAGGCGTGAGGTCTGAGCCACCGCCAAACCACCAGGAGCCTTGTGCCTTGCCATCATTCAGCTCAAAATAGCGATAGTTGGCATGCACTGTCGGAGCCAGAGGGTTGTGCGGGTGAATGACAACGCTCACACCCGTGGCATAGAACGAGGCGGAGCGATCTCCTGCCTCCTGCCCGCCGAGCTTGAGGGCACGCATAGCCTCGCTCGATAGCGTGCCCATCACCGTCGAGACATTGACACCAGCTTTCTCGAAAACATTCCCATCTTGCAGAATGTGACTGATGCCCCCACCTCCTTCCGGGCGCGTCCAGATATCCTGGCGCAAACGCCGGCCATCCACGTGCTCAACGGCCTCGCTAATGACATCCTGTATTCTGCGTACCATCGTTTCCATATGGACACGCATCGTCTCTACTTGCAGCATGGTCTTCTCTCTCTGTAACAAGTGTGAGCCTCTCTCAGTTATGTTGAGATTATCTCAGGCACCCTGAACACGGTATTCATGCACAAAATCCACCAAACGCTGAACATTACTGATGGGAGTGTGAGGCAAAATGCCGTGTCCCAGATTGAAGATATAGCCAGGGTGCCCGGCACTCTGATCCAAGATTTGCTTGGCACGTTTCTTTAACTCTTCCCACGGAGCAAACAGCGCCACCGGGTCCAGATTCCCCTGCACCGCTTTCTTCTCCCCCACAACATTCCAGGCGTGTTCCAGACTGATCCGCCAGTCAACACCGATCACATCACCTCCGGCCTCATTCACAACGTCAAGCATCCCGCTAGTATGTGTGCTGAAGTGGATAATCGGCACCTGACTCTGGCTGGCAATTTCAATGGCTCGCCGACTGTAGGGTAAAACATACTCACGATAATCCGCCGGACTGAGGCAACCTGCCCAACTATCGAAGAGTTGGAGCGCTTGAGCACCTGCCCGTGCCTGAGCCAGCAGATAGCGCCCAACAACTTCACTCAGCTTGCCCATCAAGAGATGCCAGGTCTGTGGATCGTTCATAAGCAGACCCTTGGTATACAGGTAATTGCTGCTCCCGCTTCCTTCGATAGCATAGGAAGCCAACGTGAAAGGTGCCCCACTAAAGCCAATCAGAGGAAGATCCCGACCCTTCAGTTCGCGCCGCGCTAAGCTGATCGCTTGCAGGGTAAACCAGAGGCTTTCCTCAGGTGCAGGCGTTCTCAATGCCTCAACATCAGCGCGGCTACGTAGCGGGTTATGAATAACCGGCCCTTCACCTTTGCTAAAGCTCAAATCAAGCCCCATACCCTCAAGTGGCGGCAGAATGTCAGCGAAAATGATAGCCGCATCAAAATTGAAAGCGTTCATCGGCTGCATGGTGACTTCGCAGGCCAGTTCGGGCGTCTTGATAATTTCCAGGATACTGTATTTTTCACGCAGAGCGCGGTACTCTGCCATATAACGACCAGCTTGGCGCATCAACCAGATCGGCGTTGTATCCACTTCCTGACGTTGACAGGCTGCAAGAAAACGACTCATAACGTTCCTCCTTTATGCTTTTTCTAGCCAGCGGACGGCATCTTTGGCAAAATAGCTCAAAATCATATCGGCGCCGGCTCGTTTAATACTCACGAGACTTTCCAGTGCAGTGCGTTGCAGATCGATCCACCCATTGAGGGCAGCGGCGTGCAGCATGGCATATTCGCCGCTCACCTGATAGGCTGCAATGGGTACCGTATGCGCCTGGCGTACCACATGGAGTACATCCAAGTACGGGAGAGCTGGTTTGACCATCAGGATATCGGCCCCTTCAGCAATATCCAAGGCGGCTTCCTTCAAGGCTTCACGCAGATTGGCCGGGTCCATCTGGTACTGGCCGCGATCTCCAAACGTAGGGGGACTCTCGGCAGCGTCTCGAAATGGCCCATAGAAAGCGCTGGCGTATTTGACTGCGTAACTCATGATGGGTACCTGCTGAAAACCGGATTCGTCCAACGTCTGTCGGATACCACGCACCATGCCATCAATCATGCCAGAAGGCGCGATGATATCGGCTCCCGCCTGCACATGGACCAGCGAGGCCCGCCCAAGGAGATCCAGCGTTGGCTCATTGAGCAAATAGCCCTCCTCCAGATACGGTGTATAGTGCTTGGAACCCACCTGATTGATGATTCCACAATGCCCATGATCGGTATATTCGCAAAAACACATATCAGAGATGACCAGCAAACCCGGTACAGCATCTTTGATAGCGCGAATCGCTTGCGGCACGATCCCTTCAGGATTGTAGTTCTCGCTTCCTAGTGTATCCTTCAGAGATGGAATACCAAAGAGAATGACCGCCGGAATGCCCAGAGCCGCAATTTCTCTCGCTTCGTGAACTACCCGATCTACCGACCATTGATACTGACCGGGCATGGAACGAATGGGGTTTTGGATATCCTTGCCCTCACGCACAAAGAGCGGATAGATAAAATCTTGCGGGCGCAGCGTGGTTTCCTGAACGAGCAGGCGTAAGGCTGGTGTCCCACGTAAGCGACGAGCGCGAGCAAAAGGAAACGTTGCGCTGTCAGACATAGAGTTGCTCTCCTTTCAGAGATGAACGAAAGTACGCATCTACTTCCTCGACCAAGCCCTCGACAGTATGCTTGGCTGGCATGATCCCGACCACGAGGCCGAGATCGCACAGCGCTTGCGCTGTGACTGGGCCAATACAGGCAAGGCAGACATCCGCAAGCAGTGAGAGATCGGCACGTTCGGCTTGCAAACGATGTACGCAGTTCTGAACGGTAGAAGCGCTGGTGAAGGTAATAACATCCACAAGTCGCTGCTGCAAGAGCGTACTCAAGTGAACCCCGCCCTCGCCTAGGACGGTATGATACGTCGTTAGCGCGGTAATCGTGGCCCCAGCGGTTGCAAGTTCCTCGCGCAAAACTGGTCGTGCCCCCTCCGCTTGCAATAAAAGCACACACGCAGGCAACGATGGCCGGATTACCTCAAACAGCGCTTCAGCCACATACTCTTCAGGGAGTACCTGAGCTTGCATACCCAGCAGTCTCTCTGCGGCCTCCGCTGTAGCCGGACCAACACAGGCCAACGCGAGACTCGCAGCAGGCGTTACGCCCAGTATTTCCAGGCGTTGGCTGAGGATCAGCACAGCATTCGCGCTGGTTAAGACAAGCCAATCGAATGCTCCTCTAGTCATATCCTGGATCGCGTTATCTAACTGCACCGTATGCTTGGGCGGCACAATGGCGATACACGGATACAGCAACACCTCGGCACCTCGTTGGGAGAGCAATGTGGACAATGCGCCAGCCTGATGAATTGCCCTGGTCACAACAATCCGTTTTCCTTGCATCACGCTACCTCCAGCAAAGCCGTAGCTCCCTGTTCCAGTGCAGCTCTGGCTAAATCCAGACCCGCCTGATGCGCAGAGGTACAGGCTTGGCCGCTCTCCATGTCATCTGCTATGACCACGCTCGTGCTTAAGGTGATTTGTCTGCCGCCATTGGGTGCTGAGACTTGTCCATCAAGGTGCAGCTTCTCGTGCTCAATATGCGCGTATGCAGCAATTGGCATAGAACAGCCACCACCTAAACCCTTTAAAAAGGCCCGTTCTGCCACAACCGCCAACAGCGTCTCGCGATGATTCAAGCCAGCCAGAAAGCCCAGCCACGCGGCCTCTCTGCGGCACTGAATACCCAGAGCGCCTTGACCGGGCGCAGGCAACATTTGCTCAAAGGGGATCACCTGGCCGATATCATGGCTATATTCCAGGCGCTCCAAGCCAGCCTGGGCCAGCACCACTGCGTCATAAGCGCCATTGGTATCCAGCGCCTTGCGAATACGGGTATTAATATTCCCGCGTGCATCAATAATGCGCAAATCTGGGCGTCTGTACAGCATTTGAGCCTTGCGCCGCTGGCTACTCGTGCCAACAATGG
>JBDTBU010000325.1:0-12487 GCA_039923935.1 Ktedonobacteraceae bacterium
AAAAAAGCGGGCGATGCGCGTCAGCGGGTTGGACGGGTTGGTGAACGGCTGGCGGCCAATGCTCTGGAAGAGCGCGGCTATCGCATTCTTGAGTGTAACTTTCGTTGCCAGTACGGTGAGATCGATCTGGTGGCGCAAGATGGCGAGGATCTTGTGTTTGTTGAGGTAAAGACACGACGCGGCACCGTCTGCGGCCTGCCGGAAGAGGCAGTGAACAATCGCAAGGCACGCAAGTTGCAGGAGGTCGCGGCCTACTATCTGGACGGGCATAATCTACCCGATTGCAGTTGGCGTATAGATGTGGTGGCAGTGCAGTTTAGTTCCAGTGGCAGGTTGGAGGAGATTCGTGTGTATCAACATGCTATTACGGCATTATAGGTTCAAAACGAGAGAAAATTGACATTTTTGAGTATTACAGGGGAGGCTTCGTCATGGCAGATTTTCTAGATTCGGTCAAAAATAAGGTCAGCGCGGCGGTCAGCCGGACAAGCTGGGAGGCACAGAAGCAGATTCGTGTGCGCAGCAAGCAAACTGAAATCGATAAACTGCTGGAACAGCGTGAAAAGCTGCTGAATGATCTGGCTCAGAGTGCCATCGAACTCTATCAGAAAGGCGCGTTGACCGATCCGCATCTCTCGCGGCTCTGTTCCAGTGTTCAGGAACTCGATCACGACATGCAGAATCGCGAGACGCAGTTGTTGGAAGTCAAAAAAGAACCCTATCCAGCTCAGCAGCTCGCACCCGCTCAAACTACCGATTATACACCACCTACTCCCACGTACATTCCGCCTGCTGCGCAGCCTCAGCCGCCTGTCGCTCCAGTTGCCAGCAATCCTTCGCCAGCCCAGACCGTTATTTGTCCCTCTTGCGGTAATGCTGTGCGTTCAAACGCGTTGTATTGTCGAAACTGCGGCGGGAAAATGCGTTGATCCGAGTAAACTGTGTTATAATAAAACATGTTTTTAGCAGGGAGAGACAGAAATCCTCTCCCTGGTTTTGCAGTGAGACGGCGGGCAGGCTGCCAGTAACGATACGTAAAAGGTGCTCGATTGACCAGGACAGTTCAAAAAGAGAGCGGTTGTACTCTCGACAGTATTAGCCATAGCGTTGAACAGACCCAACGTCTGGGTATGCACTTGGGTGAACTGTTGCAGGGAGGGGAACTGCTTTTGTTGGAGGGCCAACTTGGGACTGGCAAAACCACTTTTACGCAAGGTTTGGCGTTGGGCCTGGATATCACCGCTAATATCAATAGCCCGACCTTTACCATCCTCAAAGAATACCCCGGTCAGGTGCGTCCAGCCCAGGCGGGAACACCGTCTCGTGTTGGACCGGCGCTCTACCATTTCGATCTCTATCGTCTGGACGATCCTGCCGAAATCTTTGATCTGGGTTTTGAAGACTATTTCTATGGAAATGGCGTTTGTATTGTTGAGTGGGCTGATAGGGCTGATCTCTACTGGCCTGCCGATCACCTGCGTATTCGTCTCAAAATGTTGAATGAGACCAAGCGCGGGCTTTTGTTTACCGCCACGGGTGCTCACTATTGTGAGTTACTGCGGCAATTTCAAAAAAAAACCTATGTTACTCCTGGCTCTTGATACTTCAACCCGCCAGGCCAGCGTGGCTCTCTGCGATGAAGAGCGCCTCATTGGCGAATATACCTGGCATGTGGGTAATAACCATAGCGTGGAATTGTTAGTACGCGTTCAGCGCCTGTTTGCTGAAGGCGGTATTGCACTATCTGCCGTCGATGGTCTGGCCGTTGCAATTGGCCCAGGCTCGTTTAATGGTGTGCGCGTGGCGGTGGCTGCCGCGAAAACACTGGCCTTTGCGCTGCGAAAACCGCTAATTGGCGTGAGTACGCTAGAAATCGCGGCTGCTCAGTACCAGCAGTGGCTCGGTCCCGTTTGCGCGTTGCAAGAGGCCGGTCGCGCTGAACTCTACGCTGCCTGTTATGTCTTTGATAGTCAGGAAAGCGCAGGCGTGGTGACATACTGTCCACGTCAGCTTGGCGATTATCAGGTGCTTGCTCCCCACGATCTTGTCGAGTACTTGCACGAGCAGGTCACGCTTCGGCTTGAAACGGCTGGGGAGATGGCTCCGTATCTCTTCTGTGGCGAGATTAGTGTCTCTTCACGCCAAGCATTGCTAGAGCTTATGCCGGAGCAAGCCTTTTTGGGGTCAGCACTCCAATCGGTGCGGCGTGCGTCTGTTCTGGCTAGCCTGGCTCAGCAACGCCTGCTTGAACAGCGCGTGGACGATCCGCTACTGTTGGAACCGCTGTATATACGGCGTCCGTCGATTACGAGCAGCAAACGCAAACAGTCGTTGCTGGGTGGGAATGCCAGTCAAACCAATCAGCCGAACGAAGAAAGGTAGCACAGGGTGCGTTACGCTATTGATCGCATGAGCATGTCAGATGTGCCTCGCGTTGTCGAGATTGAGCGTCTGGCCTATCCATCTACTTGGCCTCCCAGCGCGTACCGCAAGGAGTTGCAGGATAATCGCTGGGCGCACTATATTGTGCTACGCGATAAACAGATTACGCGGGAGAGCGTTTCTGTGCTGGCTCAGGAACCGGAGAAGCCTCGGCGTTTTTTCTCGCTCTCGTTCTTGCCAGGGCGCTCAACTGCGACGGTATCGTCCCCTGACCTGGCCTCGATTGTGGGTTTTGCTGGCCTCTGGCTGATGGTGGACGAAGCCCATGTGACGACAATTGCTATGCACCCCAATTTTCGCCGACACGGCCTGGGCGAGTATATGCTGGCTAGCTTGATCGAAATTGCCTATGAGATTGGGGCCAAATGGGTCACGCTCGAAGTGCGTGTAACCAATTATAATGCGCAGAATCTCTACCGCAAATATGGTTTCCGCGAGGCTGGCCTGCGCCACCGCTATTATAGTGATAACCAGGAAGACGCCTTGATTATGTGGACGGATGAGATCAACTCCATTGCTTATAGAGAACGCTTCCAAGAACTGAAAAACACGCTACTTGCGAAGCTTGAAACCCAACCGGAATAGTGCGGAGAAGACGGACCTAGCCGCATTCGGGGAATGAGACAGGCAGCGTCCGTTTCCAAAGCCTGCGTCACGTTGTTGTATAGGAAGACTATGCTGATACTTGGGATCGAAAGTTCGTGCGATGAGACTGGGGCATCCATTGTGAAGGATGGCCGTTATCTGCTCTCAGATGTTGTCGCGTCACAGATTGAAATTCATAACCGTTACGGTGGCGTGGTGCCCGAAGTGGCCTCGCGTCAGCAGTTAACGGCAATTATCCCTGTGATCGAAACCGCACTGGAACAGGCGCATTGTGGTTGGGACGATATTGATGCTGTCGCCGCGACCTATGGCCCTGGCTTGGCCGGTTCTTTGCTGGTTGGGTTGACTGTGGGCAAAACGTTGTCCCTGGCCTACAACCTGCCGTTTCTGGGCGTCAACCACCTGGAAGCGCATATCTATGCCAATTGGTTGTACCCGCAAGAGACTGGCAGTCTTCCTCCCAAGGGCGAGGACTGGGAATTTCAGCCTGGTGATCCGACGTTTCCCTTGCTCTGTCTGGTGATTTCGGGCGCACATAGCGAGCTTGTGTTGATGCGGGGTCACGCTCAATACGAGTTGTTAGGGCGTACACGCGACGACGCGGCTGGTGAAGCTTTTGATAAGGTTGCGCGTATCCTTGGCTTGGCTTATCCCGGTGGTCCCTCGATTCAGAACGCGGCGCGTCAAGCTGAAGAAGCGTTGCAGCACGAAGGCAAGCCTGTGGAGCTAGCGCATAAGGCGTATCGTCTGCCACGAGCCTGGTTGCGTGGCACGTATGATTTCAGCTTTAGCGGCCTGAAAACCGCAGTGCTACATCTCTCTGAAGGAGCCGTGGGCAATCAGGATAGTACAAGCTCCGAAACTGCGTCAGGTGGTAAAAAGCAGATTAGTCGCTATACACGCATGGGAATTTCTTCGCAAAAAACTGGTGTCAACGTTCCTATGCTGGCCGCTAGCTTTCAAGAGGCCGTCGTGGATGTGCTGGCCGTGAAAACGCGTCTGGCTGCTCAGGAATACCATGTGAAACAGGTGTTGCTCGCTGGCGGCGTAGCCGCGAATGTTAGCCTGCGCCAGCGTCTGGAGCAGGAGCTTAGCCCTCTAAACATTCGTCTGAGATACCCGTCAGTTACGTTTTGCACCGATAATGCGGCGATGATTGCCAGTGTTGCCTTTTTTCATCTTTTACGTGGCGAACAGCATGGTCTGGACCTGGATGTAAATCCGGGTCTGAGCCTGCCATTTAGTCGAAAGTCGTAGGAACGCCTCATGCCAAAATTAAAAATCTATGCTCTAGGTATCGATCTGGGCGGCACCAAGGTGCTGGCCTCGGTCGTCGATGTTACAAGCGGAGAAGTGGTGGCCTCAGTACGCAAGCGCACCAAGGCTGAGAAGGGCCAGGATTTTATCTCCAAGCGCACCCTGGAACTGGCTACGTCCGTGCTTGCGGATGCGAATTTGCCGAATGGTGCTGAAATCGTGGCTGTGGGCATCGGCGCGGCTGGTCAGATTGACCGCGAGACTGGGGTGATCCTGGACGCGCCCAACCTAGGCGTACGCAACCTGAACCTAGGCGAATTGCTCGGCAAACAATTGGGCAAGCCTGTTGCAGTCGGCAATGATGTCGAGGTCGCGACTCTGGGCGAGTACTACTACGGCTCTGGTCGCGGTTATAAAAACTTTGTGTGCGTCTTTGTCGGCACTGGTATCGGCGGCGGCATTGTGTTGGATGGACATCGCTACACAGGTCTGACGGGTACTGCTGGTGAAATCGGGCATATGCCGATTGATGCTGGCGGACGCTTGTGTGGTTGTGGCAATCGCGGCTGTTTAGAGGCCTATGCTTCGCGCACAGCCATCACCAAAGCCATTATGGCCGAGATTCATCATGGGCGTAAATCCGTGCTGTCCGACGAGGCCGCGTTGGAGATGAAGCAGGGCGAGACAATCATTCGCTCAGGTTTGCTGGCCGATGCGATCAAGCAGAACGACGCGCTGACGATTGAGATTGTCACCGAAGCCGCCGATTACCTGGGCTATGGTCTGGGCGGCGTCATCAATTTCTACAATCCAGAGTGTGTGATCCTGGGTGGCGGCGTCATCGAGTCCATCGATCTGCTTTTCGAGCGTGCCAGTAGTCGCGCTCTGACTGTGGCCTTGAGCCAGCCAGCCCAACGCACAAAGATCATCCGCACCAAACTTGGCGACTTCTCTGGCGTGGTCGGCGCGGCCTGTCTGGCTGCTGAAGCTGCGGGCTACTCGCTTGATTTGGAGTAAACACTAGAGAAAATTGGTCTCCATTTTGCCCTCGATAATTGTAACGGGTAGTGGTATATTACCACTACCCGTTACAATTATTTGCTTGTTGCGCTTTTTCTTTCAAGGGAGATGTTATGCCACGAAAATCAGAGCAGCCACATATGGATTCACGTTTGACCCAGCGTATTGCGCGTAAGAAAGCTCAATTGGATACGTACCGTCCTCTCCCACATGATACGGTTCAGCGTTTGAATGACGATTTGCGTGTTTTCCTCACCTATCACTCCAACGCGATTGAAGGGAACAGTCTGAGTCTGCAAGAGACGCAAATGTGATTGATTATGGCATCACTATACATGGGCATCCTTTGCGTGAATATCTAGAGGCAACTAACCATGCTGAGGCATACCGGTATATGACAGACCTTGTAGAGAAACGAGTTTCTATTACAAGAGAAACATTGCTTATATTGCATAGTTTGGTGGTGGATAAGATTCTCGATTCTAAAGGGCAATTTCGTACGGTACCTGTGTATATACGTAGTTCTAATATGACGTCGCCGTCTACTCGCGAGGTTGAGCGATTGATGCGTGAGTGGATGGCATGGATCTCTGGTACAGGGCTAGAGTATGAACCAGTTACACGCGCTGCAATCGCACATCACGGCTTTGAAGCAGTGCATCCGTATGCCGATGGAAATGGCAGAGTGGGACGCCTTTTGCTTAACCTGATGCTCATGCAAGAGGGTTATCCACCAGCTTTACTGCTTCATAATTGGCGTGTTCGTTATATTCACGCGCTTAATACTGCGAACGCAGGAAATTGTACTCCCCTCATCAACATAATTGGTCATGCAGTAGAGGCCGGGCTTGATCTCTATTTAGAGGGATGTGCTGTTACACCTGAATATCAAGTATTGGCTGAGTTAGCTGGAACGTGTGGGTACAGGTTAGAATATCTCAGTTGGTTAGCACGCCAGGGACGTATTGACGCCATGAAACGTGGCGGACGCTGGTATAGTATGCGGTCCGCTATTGAACAATACAAAGCGGAAGCGGAACAGGGCAAGCTACAGAGAGGCAGACCTTCTCTGCCTCCCAGTGAAACATAAGTGGATAGTATAGCTATGCTCAGTATGCAGGTTCTTACAGCAACTTCGTGAAATCCTCGCCTAACACCTGCTCAAGATAAGGCGTGACCTTCCAAAAATTTTTGAGATCGTTGTATTCCTGCACAAACTTGGGGTCGCCAACTTTCAGAGATTTCACTGCTCGAATCATCAGGTTTTTCGCAGTATGTTCACTTGAGATAAACTGGACAACATCGGTCTGATAGCCCATAATACGCAGAATTAAGGCGCGGAATGTATCGGTCAAGATATCACCCAGACGCTCTTTTAGGATATTATGCCGTTCTACTGGCTCAAACGGGCTTGGTGCTGGCTGATGATCGAGTTGCTTTTGTAGATGATGTTGACAACATGGCGCACTAATAATCAGTGTACTCTGCCATGTGATGCCCTGGGCTAGTGCCTCATCTGTCGCGGTATCGCAGGCATGGAGCGCTAACACGATATTTGGCGGCACTATCGGCTTAAAATCGATGATGCTGGTGGTTTGAAATGTGAGATCAGGCCAGTCTAAATGTGCACTTTTCTCAATATGTCTCGTTAATAATTCGGTATTAACGTCGATACCCGTCAGGTAGGTTGGTATGTTGAGTACGTGATTGAGATAATAAAAGAAGGCAAACGTCAAATAGGCGTTCCCACAGCCGCAATCCACTACATGTAGGGGCGATGTGTTGAATTTTTCCAGTTCGCCAGTTTGCTGGACAAGCTTTAAGAACTCATTGATCTGCCGGAACTTACTCTGCATATCCGCTTTGATCTTGCCATCCTGGGTCATAATGCCGACAGCTTTTAGGAACGGAGCAGCATCAGCAGCCGTTAAGAGCACAGCCTTCTGGCGATCATGAGACAGATTTACTTCTTGTACTTGGCTCACAGCTTTGGTCGTGTGGATCAGAGCCTTGCCTTTCTGTGTGATAGTCACGACGATATTAGTCTGGGCCGTTTGCACGTGCACGTTTTTGAACCCCAGTTCGAGCAACTGCTCAAGCTTTTCTGCCGTTTCGTCGCCTTGATAATTCTTCGTGATATCCTTTTTTGCATCGAAGTACGAAAATTGTGCGTGCTTCTTCTCCCGTACGATAACTGGACGGATAATCACTTTTATCCACGGAACAGTGTGATCCCGATCTTGACCGCTAAAGGTCGCCTTGATAAAGGTCTCATCGTGAAGAATGCTGTCTCTGACCTGTTGTTTATAGTCGGTAGTTGCCACTTGGTTATTCATCCGCTCCTATTCAGTATATTGCCTGACATATTTTACCACTTTTATATTGTTTCCATTCCAATGGCAGCCACTCTTGTTGGGTTTGGGAAAAACGGGAAAGAGTCAGGGAAGCGCGTTCCCGCACTCCTCTGACTCTCTTTTTCATCTGAAAGAGTAGACTTACGCTTTATTCTTCAGCCACAGCTTCACTTACCTCAACTCCAAGCATTTCGTGTAAATAGTCGTTCAGGAACATACCCTGTGGGTCGAGTTGCTGGCGTACGCGTAAGAAATCGGGCCAACGGGGGTAACGCTGCTCGAACGTGTGGTGGTCCAGGGTGTGCATCTTGCCCCAATGGGGACGGCCTTGGTAGTTCTGGTAGATGGCCTCGGCATGGCGGAAATACTCTGTGTAGGGCATACCCTTGTACATGTGGATCGCGATATAAGTGGAGTCGCGCTGATAAGCTGGGCTGAGCCATATATCGTCTCCCTTGGCAAAACGCACCTCAACAGGGAAATGCACGTTGGTGTTGTGCTCTTTGATACTTGCATTCACTTGTTGCAGTACTTCCGCCAAGTGCTCCGCTGGCAGGTTGTACTCCATTTCCTGGAACTTGACCATACGCGGCGTGGCGAAGAGACGGTGGCTGTAGTTGATCTCGTCGATACTGGCTATGCTTGTGGCTGAGATATTGCAGGCGGTCTTGCAGAAGGACGGTGCGATCCGGCACATTTCGGAGATGACCCAGTAGAGCCAGTTTTCCAATACAACCTTGTTGAGCATGCTAAAAAAGGTATTGCCAGTGACAGGTTCGTCAGTTTCATTGATAAACTTGGCTTGTACCGAGTCGGTGTAGGGAAACCAGAAAAACTCGAAATGGCTGTTCTCTTGCTTGTAACGCTCCAAGTTTGCGAGCACGCTGCTCAAGCTTTCGCGGCGTGCGACATAGTGCAGGCGTTTGGCTGGCACGACGCGCAGAGTGACTTTGGCGATGATGCCCAACGTCCCAAACGAGGTCTGAGCAGCCTTGAAGACCTCTGGATGCAGTTCCTCCGAACATTCCAGAATCTCGCCGTTGGCCGTAACCAGTGTCAGGCCCACAATCTGCGTGGAGAGCGTGCCGAAGCGCGTGCCGGTGCCATGCGTGCCCGTACTGATCGCACCCGCAATGCTCTGCACGTCGATGTCACCCAGATTCTCCTGGGCCAGCCCTTTGGCTAGCAGATCGTTGCCCAGCGTATGCAGCTTGGTGCCGCCCCAGATCGTCACCTGGCTCTTCAAAGCGTCAAGCGAGACGATGCCCTGCATGTTGTCCAGCGAGATCAACACGTCATTGGTCTGGACCAGCGGCGTAAACGAGTGGCCCGCGCCAACCACACGCACGCGCCGTCCCTCTTTGGCGTAACGTCCGATCAGTTGCGCCAACGTTTCCAGACTGGCTGGTTTCACAATATCCCTGGGTGCGCTTTTCACTGACGATGACCAATTGTGCCAGTGCCCGCTTTGTTTGGTGCTCATAATCAAAGACCTCTTTAGCTATGCCTGTTTGCTTGCTCTGTGTGCTTTTTGCCTGTATACTACTTCTCAGAAGCGGCGCCCATCAATGTTCTTTTTGCCTGCTTGCGGGTTTGAAAAAACCTACAAAAAACACTGACCCTCGCCGCGATAGGTCGCGACTTCATCCACGATCTGCCCGTTCTGCACGAAGATCAGGTGTGTGAAGCGTTCGCAGATCTCGCCTGCTTTGGCGTGACGCATGAAAATGGGATCACCCAGGTCCAGCGGATGGCTGCCCGTGTAGATAACTGGCGTTTGCACCTCGCCCGCGCCTTCCAACGAGGTGAGCTTTGCGCCTTCGGGCAAATATGCTTGCGGCTGCTTATCGGCTCCTGTCCCGCCCGAAGCAATATAGCCGCCTCCCAGGCAGGTGTAGGTGCCCGGCGTGGGCTTACGTACGATCTCGATGGCATAGCCAACTGCTGGTTGATAACGAAAATCTTTGTAATTATCGAACAGCGTTGGTGCGTAAAAGCCGGAGCCAACGGTAACTTCGGTGACTGCCGATTCCTCGCGTGTGCTGAGCTGGCTGCCTGTGCCGCCGCCGTTGACGAAACGCAGTTCAAGGCCAGAGGTGCGGATCAGATCAACGATTTCTCTGCGCCTTTTGGCGATCACACCGAGCGAGCGTTTCTTGAGCTGCTGCACGACAGTATTCTTGGCGACCTGGCCGGGAACGTGATCGCCGACACCCGCAATCTGCGCCTCGTAGCCCATCACGCCGTCCAGCACAACGCGCTGAGAGTCCTTGATGCGCTCTAGCAGCGGGCGCACCTCTTCGACAGTGTGCAGTGGCGAGCGCCAGACCCCGAAGTGCAGGCCGGGAAAATCCACCGACATGTCGATATCCAGGCAGATCGGCAAGCGCACGTTGTATTGCTCAGCCACGTGCTCGATTTGATCGATATGCGCGATACTATCCACCATCAGCGTGATCTGTGCGCCCTCTGCTGTGGCCTTCGCAACTACACCGAGGTCCACGGCGTTCCAGGTTGGATAACCAATCAGCAGGTCGTTGAAACCCTGACCAGCCAAATAGACCGCTTCTCTGGCAGTGAAGCACATGATACCTTGGAAGCAGGTGTCAGCCTCTAGCACGCGTCGAATGGCTGGGGTACAGCGCAGCGACTTCGAGGCCACGCGAATGCGCTTTCCACCAGCTTTGTCCGCGATTTGACGAATGTTCTCTGCAAATAAATCGAGGTCTAGATAGGCGAACGGCATAGGCCGCTCACGAAAGATTTCTCGATAATAGGGATAGTCGTCTGCGCGTTTTTGGAATGTGGCTGCTGTTGATGTTTTCATGCGGTCCCCCTGTTTCATCATTTTATAACATGAGAATGGTTGAGTAGTCAAGCTGAAATGAGGAGTGACCTACTGAGTGCCCGAAAAAATGCTTGCTGCATTTTCCGCGTACTCAGTATTGGACTACCTACAACTCGCGCACCATTACCTTCATCTGTGCCGTCAACACCTGTACGCTGTGCTGATTGGTGTAGCGCGTCTCTAGCGTGACCATATCGAGGCCACGGCGTACTTTGCCGTCCAGCACAGTCGTGACGCCGGTCAAGGTGTCGCCTGGCTGTACCTCGTGCAGATACTCGAATTCCTGCTCAACATGTAGCAGGCGTGTCGTATTGAGACCGATCTCGCGTAGACGCTCCATCCAGCCGGGATTGCCCCAGAACTCGAACTGAGTAGGCATGGTGGGTAGCATCTGCACATCCTCGTAGCCGGCCTTTTGCGCGGCTTGTGGTGTGTGATAGATGGGGTTGGTTTCGCCTATAGCCAGGGCAAACTCATGAAGTTTGGCCCGTGAGACTTCGAGCGTGAATGGTGGAAAGCTCCTACCAATTGAACTGGTATCGAACATACTACAAAACTCCTTGTGTGCTGAGTATGAATAGTATAGCGCATCACACACATGGTAAGAAGGTGGGAGATCGTTCGTTTGTAGGACACACTGCCATTGCCTGATCCTGAAATACGAAACTGGCCCGATAACGCTCAGTGTTATCGGGCCAGTCAGATAGAGTCATAACGCTACTTTAGCGCCACATGCGACCGCGATTGAGGAAGCCGTTGCCACCTGCGAAGCTCGTGCGACGGAGGAAGTTGCCGCCCATGCGACCGCGATTGAGGAAGCCGTTGTTGCGGAAGGAGCGGTTGCTACGCATGAAGCGATTGTTGCGGAAGAAGCGGTTGCCACCTATGCGATTGCCACTGAAGCCACCAACATTCCCGAAGCTGTTGCCACCAACGTTGCCGCCAAAGCCACCAACGTTGCCGCCGACGCCGCCAACACTGCCAACACTGCCAACTCCGACAACGAGAGCGCCTGTGCTCTCGTTATCGCAGCCGCAGTCACCGTTGCCGAAGCCACTGTTGAGAATACCGTTGTTGCCGAAGCCACTGTTGAGAATGCCGTTGTTACCGAAGCCACTGTTGAGAATGCCAGTATTGAACGCGCCGCTGTTGAGGATGCCGTTATTAGCAAAGCCGCTATTGATGATGCTGCCACCGTTGTCGCAGCCACAGCCACCGTTGCCGAAGCCACCAACACTGCCAACACTACCAACGCCGACAACGAGTGCACCTGTGCCCACGTTGTCGCAGCCGCAGTCATCGTTGCCGAAGCTACCGTTGCCGAAGCCGCTGTTGAGAATGCCAGTATTGGCGATGCCGCTGTTAAACAAGCCAGTGTTGAACGCGCCGCTGTTGCCGATGCTGCCACCGCCGCAACCTCCGCATGCGGAGGTTGCGCTTTGCGCAAAGGCTCCTGTGGAGAGGAGGGACAGGCCCATAAACAGGCTTAGTACTGATGCCGCGCCGATTTTACCCAGTTTCTTCATTGAGTTCTTCCTTCTTTCTGCTACAAGCAAACAAACAAACATGAGTGGTGGTGATGCTCCGTCCGCATGAGCAGGAAGGATGAAAACAGACAGGTTTATCAGGCATCTTTCCTTGCCAACGTCCCCGAACGTCTCTAGAGCATCACTACGCTCTTGTTCTAATCTATGCCTGCCGAGAAATAGCTTATGCCAATAGCTGTATATGAAGGAACTCGCTTGCTGCATGTGCAACGCCGTCTCTGTCGGCAGGAGAAGGGGAGGGAGCTTGGCAGCATGCGGAACATTATTCAGCGATATTTTTCTCGCCAATGATGTGGGTTGGAACGATGCGCACCAGCAACTCGCCTGGAACAGCGTTGCGCTGACCATAGGCTGCTGCTTTGTCCGTACCCATATATTTGCCACCAATGCGCGTTGCCCAGTGGCGCAACTCT
>JBDTBU010000326.1:0-8879 GCA_039923935.1 Ktedonobacteraceae bacterium
GTTGATGATATATCCGCGTCTATGATATCTTTTTGGCCCACTCGGATGCAAGCATAGTTGGAAATCCTACCCAAATAACCCCTGGTGAGCACGCCCCAAGTATGTTATCATAAGCCTCATGGAAAACCAGAATAAGAGCAACGAAGCACAGGAGCTTCACGCCACCGTCCACGGCAGGGTCCAGGGCGTGGGTTTTCGCTACTTTGTGATTGAGAAGGCTCTGAGCATGGGTTTGCGCGGCTATGCCCGCAATACCGACGATGGCAGCGTCGAAGTGCTAGCTCAGGGACCGCGCCCAACGCTGGAAAATCTGCTCGCACTCTTGCGGCGTGGGCCAACGGCGGCCAATGTGGGCGAGGTCGAAGTTGATTGGGGCGAGCCTTCCGCCCATCTGAGCGGCTTCCATGTGCGCTTTTAAACGGCGCGTGAATCCTGGGCTATCACAAACAAATCTGACCAATCGGTGTACCCGAAAGAAATAGGACGGTCATTTCAAGAGAAAAGATGAGGCTGTGTATGATTGATCGCAAAACGGTAACACATATCGCAAAACTGGCCCGCCTGGGTTTAAAAGAAGCAGAAATTGACGTGCTGGGCCAGCAACTCTCCGTTATCCTGGAGCATATCGCGATCCTGCAAGAAGCCGACGTGTCTGGCGTCTCGCCAACCGCACACGCGTCGCGTTTACAGAGTGTGATGCGCGAGGATATTGCGCACCCATCGTATGCGCCAGAGGTTCTGCTGGCGAACGCGCCTGCGCAAGAGGAAAATTGTTTGAAAGTGCGGGCAGTGTTGGAGTAAAACATGAGTGAACTATATAAAATGACCATTGATGAGGCGGGCAAGCTGTTGCGTCAGGGCAAACTCTCCTCGGTTGAACTCACACGCGCACACCTGGAGCGCATTCGTGCCGTAGACGACAAAGTCAAAGCGTTTCTGCTAGTGACAGATGATCTGGCCCTCAAGCAAGCAGAGGAGGCTGATCGGCGTCTACACAGTGGGGAAAGTGTGACGCCGCTGACGGGCATTCCACTGGCGATCAAAGACGCTATCTGCACCAAAGATATCACCACAACCGCTGGCTCACGCATGTTGGAGCACTTCAAGCCGCCCTTTAACGCGACGGTGATGGAGCGACTCAACGCGGCTGGCGCGGTGATGCTGGGCAAGACCAACATGGACGAGTTCGCTATGGGGTCATCAACCGAGCACTCGGCCTTCTTTCCGACACACAATCCCTGGGATCTCGAACGCACTCCTGGCGGGAGTAGTGGCGGTTCGGCGGCGGCTGTGGCGGCTGGTATGGCTATGGGCGCGTTGGGGAGCGATACAGGCGGCTCGATCCGCCAACCAGGTGCGCTCTGCAATATCGTCGGGCTGAAACCAACCTATGGCCGCGTCTCACGCTTTGGCCTGATCGCCTTTGCCTCGTCGCTCGACCAGATCGGACCCTTCACACGTAGCGCCCGCGACGCAGCCCTAATGATGCAGGTGCTCTCCGGAGTTGATCCACGCGACGCCACGAGTTCGCCCGAAGCAGTCGGCGACTATGCGGCAGCGCTCAACAGCGATATCAAGGGTCTGCGCATCGGCGTCCCGCAAGAGTACTGGGTTGAGGGCACACAGCCCGGCGTGGTCCAACAAGTGCGGGCAGACATCGAGAAGTTGCGCGAGTTGGGCGCAGTAGTTGACGAGGTTTCGCTACCACATACGCGTTACGGCGTAGCAGCCTACTATATCGTGGCTCCGGCTGAAGCGAGTGCCAATCTCTCGCGCTACGATGGCGTAAAATACGGCTACTCCTATCGTGATACTGACGATATGTGGGAGGCGCTGGAGAAGACCCGCGAACACGGTTTTGGCCCGGAGGTCAAACGCCGCATCATGCTCGGCACGTACGCGCTCTCCTCTGGTTACTACGACGCCTATTACAAGCAGGCTGAGAAAGTCCGTGCACTGATTACGCGGGACTTCACCGAGGCATTCGCGAAATTCGACGTGCTCGCCAGCCCGACCTGTCCCTCTGTCGCCTTCCGCTTGGGTGCAATCTCCGATCCCTACGAGATGTATTTGCAGGATGTCTTCACCATTCCGGCGAACCTAGCGGGCATCTGCGGCGTCTCGATCCCCGGCGGCTTCAGCAACGGTCTGCCAGTTGGCCTACAACTGCTGGGCAACTTCCTCGCCGAGGACAAAATCCTGCGTGTAGCTGATGCTTTTCAGCGCGTGACTGACTATCACACCCGCTGGCCAGAAGGTCTGTAATTCTCTCCATATAATGGAAGCAAGCATGTTGCAGATGATGGCAGAAAAATGATTGAATCATTTTTCTGCCATCATCTGCAACATGGCTCAAAAGAAAACCTATCCATTCTTTTTTCGTGATATACTAGAGCATATGATACATATTTTAAGAATAGAGAAATTGATCTATGAACAGACGTAGACTCTTGGCAATCATCCTGTTAACCATCGCCATCATCCTGCTTATCGGCACACCTGTGTGGCTTTTCACACCCCTCGGTGCCAACGTCGCTGGCTTCGGCCAGGTCGATTTGAATGGTCCCCCACTCACACCTATCGCCTTCCGAACGGTGCCACGTACCGTTCCGCAGGCTGTTCTGACACCACTGGGTGAGCCAAGCCAGTTCAGCGCCAGCGAAGCTCTATTGATGGATGCGGACACTGGCAATATCCTGTATGAGAAGAATGGCGAGGTGCCGGTACCCATGGCTAGCACCACCAAAATCATGACCGCGCTGATCGCCATCCAATCAGGCAAGCTCGACCAGATAATTACTGTTGGGCAGGACGCCTACGACGAAGTTCACAATAACGGCGGCAGCGGCGCACAGCTCGTTGTAGGCAATAAAATCAAGCTCCAAGATCTCCTCTACGGCCTGATGCTCCCTTCGGGCGATGATGCTGCTGTGGTTATTGCAGATGGTGTGGCTGGCTCAACACAAAATTTTGTGAGCATTATGAATGTAGAAGCGCAAAAGCTGCACCTCTACTCAACTCATTTTGCCAATGTCGATGGTCTGCAACCCTTCGATAGCCAGGGCAACCCTATCTTCGGACAGCACTACACCACGCCCTACGACTTGGCACGCCTAGCACATTACGCGATGAATATCCCCCTTTTCGCGCAAATTGTGCAAACGAAAGAGCACGATCTGCCTGCTTCTGGCACGCATAACTCCTACCCCTGGACAAATATCAACACACTACTCTTCACATACAACGGCATGCTCGGTATCAAAACTGGCTGGACTCCCCAAGCTGGCGGTTGCCTAGTCTTTGCAGCGAAACGCAACGGCCACACATTGATTGGAGTAGTTCTGCATTCCACCAAACCGGCCAGCACATCGGATCAACAACAAATCCAGGACGAACAATTGCGAATGACGGATGCACGGACACTACTCGATTGGGGCTTTGCGCTGCCTATGCAAGTGCCACAAATGTAGAAATTTGAACAAACAACCCCAAAAAATAAATACATCGGTAAACGGGAATTTTTGGGCGGCTTCACAAGGTTAGAATATATGTTTGAAGCAAATCGCATGGCTTGTGCGTGTCTCTGAGAGATACCTCAACACATGCAGATGGCAGGTCTATTTTTGCATTCAGCAAGATACATGATGTATAATCATGCTTGTGTATTCTGAAACGCAAAAAGAAAAGAACACCTTGGCCCGTTTGCGGCGCTCAGGTATAGAGGAGAAGAGCCGCATGGCAAAGATTGCATTCGCAGAAGTCACTAGGCAATATAAGGGCGCGAGCAGCCCCGCTGTGAACGCTGTGAGCTTTGAGGTGGAAGAGGGCACAGTTTGTATGCTGCTAGGTACTTCTGGTTCAGGCAAAACAACGCTGCTGCGTATGGTCAATCGCCTGATCGAGCCGACTGCGGGCGCTATTTTTATCGATGGCAAGAACATTCTCAAAGAGAACCCCATTGCGCTACGCCGCAGCATTGGCTATGTAATTCAGCAAGTGGGCCTTTTCCCACATATGAATATTGAGGAGAATATTAGCATCACTGCCAGAATTACGGGTGGCTGGAATCGTCAGGATCTCAGACGACGCACGGACCAGTTGCTTGAGTTAGTCGGACTGCCACCAGAGGAGTACCGCAAACGGTTCCCGCGCCAGATCTCCGGTGGACAGCAGCAACGGGTTGGCCTTGCCCGTGCCTTGGCAACCGATCCCACCGTTCTGCTGATGGACGAGCCATTTGGCGCGTTGGATGCCATTACCCGCGAGCGTATGCAGGCCGAATTATTGCGCATTCAACGCGGTGTGCGTAAAACGGTGCTCTTTGTCACACATGATGTCGAAGAAGCTTTCAAGCTGGGCGACCAGATTGCGGTACTATCCGAGGGCAAACTGGTCCAGCTTGGCACACCGATAGAATTGCTCACCAACCCAGCTAACAGCTTTGTCAGCAGATTGGTTGGCGCGGATAATACCCTGCGCCAACTGCAATATCTGCCAGTCACGACTGCATTGGACGAGCGGCCAGAGACGGTTTCTTCAGCCCACTGGAACGATCTGGCAACATGCTCTTCTGACATAACGTTACTTGATGCCATGTTGCAGCTCCTCAAAAGCAAAGCCCCCGCACTCACCATCGTCGATGAACACACCCAGGAAACCCTCGGACGCGTCACCCTCGCCAGTATCAACCGCGAGATCACCATGTCCCATGCTCACTCTGCCCAACTCGCACGTGAGCAGGAAGAGACGCGGATATAGAAAGGCAACATACGCACTATTTCGCGTGTTGAAGGGGAAATTATGCAATATTTACTGAGTCCGTATAACTATGATCTGTCCGATCCAGGCAGTATTCCCAACTTGCTCTTGCAACATCTCTACCTGGTCGGGCTTACCATGCTCATCTCGCTGGCAATCGCGCTTCCACTGAGCCTGTTTGCTGCACGCTATAAATGGCTGTATACGCCAATTATGACTATTGCAGACATTCTCTACACTATTCCCAGTATTGCCCTAATTGCGTTTCTGATTGCGCTTACCAAGCTTACACTTGGTACGATACTGATTCCCCTGGTGCTCTACACCCAACTGGTGCTGATCCGCAACATCGTTACAGGAATAAACAACATCGATCCGTTGTTGATTGAGGTTGGTAAAGCTATGGGCATGAACCCGTTACAGTTGTTTGTGCGTGTCAAGCTGCCATTGGCATTGCCAACGATTGTGGCTGGCATTCGCATTGCTACAGTTACAACGATTGGCATTGCCTCGCTGGCCTCGTTGGTCAACGATGGAGGTCTGGGTGATCTGATCTTTCCCAGTCTCTCTAGTGGAGATTTCAATGCTGTATATGCCGGGGCTATTCTCTTGGCCGCACTCGCCATTATCGTCGATCTACTCCTGTTGGGCGTACAGGCCGCACTGAACCGTGGCCGCAGTGCGTTCTCCATTGCATAGAAAGGGACCAGAGAGATGAATGCACTGCTACAGTTTTACGCTGATCCCCACAACAAGCTCTGGGGAACAACGCTAGTTTTTTTTCAACTCTGTCTGATCGCGATTCTGGTCGCAGTAGTGGTAGGCGTTATGCTGGGCATCGTCGTTTCGCGCAACGTCATTTTGGCCTTTGTCGCAGTAAACCTGAGTAGTCTGCTACGTGCTATTCCTGTGATTGTTTTTCTACTTGCCGCCTTGCCCTACCTGGGCCTAGGCTTCGAGCCAGCCGTAGTAGCTCTGATCATCCTGGGTATCCCGCCGGTGCTGCTCAACACCTACACTGGACTGCGCAGCATCGATCCTGCGACCATCGACGCTGCCAGGGGCATGGGCATGACTAGTTGGCAAATTATGACACGCATCCAGCTTCCTCTGGTCTTACCTGTGATTGCCGCTGGAGTACGCACGGCTGCTGTGCAGATCGTCGCGACGGCACCACTGGCCGCGTTCATCGGTGCGGGCGGCTATGGTGACTATATTGTCGATGGCTTTAATCGACTGCACTACATGGAAATTCTCGCTGGTGCTATCCCAGTTACGCTCATCGCTTTACTTGCTGAAATCAGCTTGGGCGGCTTGGAGCGTCTTCTGACACCCACCGGATTGCGTATAAAAGACTCGCTAGAAACAGCCAGGGTTTGACCCTTGCGGTGAAAGCAGAGAGTCTATTTGATTGTCGTTTAGTATCTCAAGGAGAACACATGATCCTCTTTATCCGTTCGTTGAAAACAAAATCACTATTTTTATCGCTGGGTCTGCTGTTGATGCTGATCCTGCCAGCCTGTGGCACAACTCCAAGCACAACCACCGCTACATCTAAAGGCACGATTGTCGTAGGAAGTAAAAAAGATGTGGAGGGGCAGCTCATTGGTGAAATGTATACGTTACTCCTGCAAAAAGCTGGTTATACAGTGACATCGAAGCTGAAACTAGGCAACAGTATTATTGTCGATCAAGCCATCAAGAGTGGAGCCATTGATCTCTATCCTGAATTCACAGCCACCGGCTTAAACGCGCTAAACATTCCTTCTGCGCATGATCCACAGAAGGACTACCAGGCGGTGAAAGCGCAATACGAGCAACAATTTCACATCACTTGGCTTGACGCCTCGCCGCTCAACGATGGCTACGCGATCTGCACCTCGAAGGACGAGTCACAGAAACTGGGCATCACGAGTATCTCGCAACTGGCTCCGCAGGTTTCACAACTGGCTCTGGCCTCGCCCAGTGACGGTATCTCGTTTATTGATAATCTGAAGTCTGTCTATGGTTTCGATACCACCAGCTTCAAGAACCTGTCTAAAGTGGATTACGCTATCGGCTTTAAAGCTGTTTCCGACAATCAGGCCCAAATGGTCGTTTGCTATACTACCGATGGCACAGTGCCACAACAGAACTTCATCTTCCTGAAGGACGACAAAAACGGCTTCCCGGAATTCAACCCTGCTCCTATCGTGCGGGATGATATCTTGGCGAAATACCCAGATATCGCCAAGATCCTGAACCCACTGGCTCCCGATTTGACCACTGATATCAGCATCCAGTTGCAAACGCAAGTAGCGGATATGGTAAAAGGCGGCACGTCTTCCGCTGAGGCGATTAAAACAGTGGCTACTAAGTTCTTGCAGGACAAAGGACTACTGTAAGCTGTTTCTAGGGGAAAAGATGCGCGGACGACAATATTGTCGTCCGCGCATCTTTTCCCCTAGAAACATGAAATGTACTACGCCTGTGCCAGCGCTTCTTCCATTTTATGCATATCATGCCCACGCAAATACTCGCGTATCGCTAAGGCTGCGGCGGCTCCCTCACCGGCGGCGCTGACAAGCTGCTTAGTGCTGCTCGCACGCACGTCCCCGGCTGCGAAAACGCCTCTAGTGCTGGTAGAAAAGTCGATACCGGTCATAATAAAGCCCTGCTTATCGAGCTTGACGATCTGCTTGAAAGGCTGACTATTGGGAGTCAGGCCGACGAAAACGAAGACGCCTGGCACATGCAGTTCGCCAGTTTTGCCGGTAGTGCGATCCTTGAAAACGATGGTGTCCAAGTGCTTGTTCTGACCCTTGAACTCAACGACTTCGGTGTTGAAACGCAGCTCCATACTGGGCGACTCTTCAGCCTTGTCAGAGGCAATTTTGTTGGAGGTGAGCACAGAGCCTCTAACCAGCAACGTCACTTTAGGACTAAACGTGGTCAGGAAAGCTGCCTCTTCAACGGCACTGTTGCCACCACCAATTACGGCAACCTCGCGACCCTTGTAGAAGGGACCGTCGCAAGTAGCACAGAAGTGCACACCCGCGCCTATGTAATCGTCCTCACCCGGCACGCCCAGACGCTTATACGTCGAACCGGTAGCCAGTAAAACGGCGCGACAACGGTGCTGCTGACCTGCTTCGGTCACGATGACATAATCTCCTCTGTCGCTATTCACGCCAACGACATTCTGGGCTGAAAGTAATTCCACACCATAGCGTTTGGCCTGCTGGATCACGCGTTCGGCGAACTCGGCTCCGCTGACACCTTCGGGGAAGCCGGGATAGTTGTCCAGGCGCTCAGTGATGCCCGCCTGCCCACCCAGTCCGCTGCGCTCAATCACCAGCACATCAAAGCCGTCACGAGCGGCATAGATGGCCGCAGTCAAGGCTGTGGGACCGCCACCGACAATAATCAGGTCGTAGAAATCACACTTGGCCTTGGTCTCCAAGCCAAGTTTCGCGGCCAGTTCGGCGTTCGTTGGCTCGATCAGTAACGAACCATCCCCAAAGACAATCGTGGGGATGCTCATGCCACCGTTCTGCACACCCTGCACATACGCCTGACCCTCAGCATCTTCCTCAATGTTGATGTACTCATATTGCACGCGTTGCTCGCCAAGAAATTTCTTGCTGCGTTTACAATCGCTGCACCAGTTTGTGCCGTAAAGCTTGATATTTTGTTGTGTCATAAAAACTCCCTTTTTCCATTTGCAAGTAACAGCGAGCAGAACCACCACAGGATGCCGATGCACGCAATGTGCCAGTGCCTTCCCCACTCTTTAACAACCCCAACTATTCTTCGGTTGATACCTCGTGGACCAATGTCCCTACCCGCCTCACCACGCCATCTCGCTGGCGATTCAAATCAAACATGTCCCCAAATACGAAGAAGAGTAAGAATAGCTACAACGAAGATTGCCACTATCCCAAGTATTACCCCCATCGCCAAACCGATAGAGAGCAATAACCCATCAACGTTTTGTTTGCCCGCGCGTTTTCTCAGCATTGCAACTGTTGTGACAATACCAATCAGCCCAACCCATACAAACAAAAGAATAAGACCCAAACCAAATAAAACAAAACTGTCTAGCAGAGCGCCCCACACCATCGTGAGAAAACCCAGAATGA
>JBDTBU010000327.1:0-6362 GCA_039923935.1 Ktedonobacteraceae bacterium
TGCTGATCGGCGTCCAGTTCAAGCGCTATAAATGTTCGCGTCATACGTTGCCCCATCAAACAGCATAGCATCCAGTTCCGCGCCATCAATCGTTTCGACCTGCATCAGGTGCTCGGCGATGCGTATGAGATGGGCCTTCTTTGTGCTCAGGACATCCAGGGCAGTCGCGTAGGCTTGCTCGACCAGGACCGAGATTTCGTGATCGATCTTCCCAGCGCTCTCAGAGCTGATGGTTGACGAGCCATCGGCTTCGGACTTGAACGCGATCATGCCCAACGGACTCATGCCAAACTCGCAAACCATGCGCCGCGCTAGGCTGGTTACGTACTCGATATCCTGGCTGGCACCTGTGGTGATATCGCCGAAAATAACCTCTTCTGCAGCACGTCCGCCCATCGCGCCAGCCATTTTCGCCAGCAACTCAGAACGGCGCAACAGATAGCGATCCTCTGCCGGAGCCTGCACGGTGATACCCAGGGCCATGCCACGTGCGATGGCCGTGACCTTTTGCACGGGATCAGAGCCAGGGGTTGAGCGCATGACTATCGCATGTCCAACCTCGTGATAGGCGATAATGGTCTTCTCCGCCTCAGTAATCAGGCGGCTCTTACGTTCGGGACCGGCCATGACGCGCAGAATGGCCTCGTCGAGATCGGGCTTGGTAATCAACTCACGGCGGTAACGCGCAGCCAGCAAGGCAGCTTCGTTGAGCACGTTCGCTAGGTCCGCACCAGAGAAGCCAACGGTCTGACGGGCTAGATCGGTCATAGTCACACCAGGAGCAAAAGGCTTATCCTTCGCGTGAACCGTGAGAATAGCCTGGCGACCGCGAATGTCGGGCTTATCCAACATCACCTGACGGTCAAAACGTCCTGGACGCAACAGCGCAGAATCGAGCACGTCAGGCCGGTTGGTTGCGGCAATCACCACAATATTGGTCTGTTTATCGAAACCATCCATCTCGACCAGCAGTTGGTTAAGCGTTTGCTCGCGCTCATCGTTGCCGCCCACGTTGGAATTGTTGCGTTGGCGACCCACAGCGTCGATCTCATCAATAAAGATGATGCAGGGCGCGTGTTCCCTGGCCTCTTTAAAGAGATCGCGCACGCGTGCTGCACCCACGCCCACAAACATCTCCACAAATTCCGAGCCACTGATGCTATAAAACGAGACGCCCGCCTCGCCCGCCACTGCTCGCGAGATCAGCGTTTTGCCAGTGCCAGGCGCACCAACCAGCAGCACGCCCTTGGGGATGCGTGCTCCCATAGCAAGAAAACGTGCCGGGTATTTCAGAAACTCCACGATCTCGCCTAGCTCCTGTTTCGCCTCATCAACGCCCGCCACATCCTTAAACAGAACGGTTGGATGTGTCTCTTGGAAACGACGCGCACGCGAACGTGAGAACGTGCCCGCCGCGCCACCCATGCCGGAGCGACGCATCACAAAGTAGAGCAGACCAGCCGCAGCCGCGATAAAGAGCATATCGATCATGACCGGAATCCAGGTATCGCCCTGTCCGTTATTTATCGAAACGCTTACTCCATCGCGGCGCAACAGATCAGTGACAGGCTGTCCATCCTCTTTAAAGGCGTGGTAATGCTGGCCGTTGGTTCCCAGCGCGTTGATTTCATTATTAGTGATTGTCGCTGATTTCAGTTGGTGGTGATCCGCCATATTCAGAACATCGCTGATCGGCCTCTCTTGTACGTTCGCATGGGGCATAGCGTTCGCCACGGTAATCCCCACAAAACTCACACATGCTACAAACAGCAGCACGGCGACAACCAGAACACCATAGCGATAGGTCAATAAACGTCTCTTCGAGAATCTAGGCCAGGCTGAAGGGCGAGGCGTCTTGGGTATTTTCTGTTCGGGGTCCTGGTTATCGTTTTGTGGCATGTCCATGCAACAAGTGACTCCTTCTGTTATAATGAGCGCAAGGAGCGCAACTGCTAGGCTAGAACCTGCAATTCTCCCGCCGTTGGAAGCTTTGAGAGGATCATAGTGTATTTTCCTGTACTTCCATAATACATAAACCTAGTATAGATCAACTAAACAAGAGTAATCAAGGAAGCATGTTTTGCATAGGAGATTGAAGACCCTCAAAGTACGGGGTCATGTATGTGTATCGCACATATCAAAATGCTCTCAACCCTCTTCCCAGCAACGTTGAAAGCTTGGTACGTGATTTTATTTCATTTGTGCAAAATTGCTAACCGACTCTCTTTGCATTTTGGTCTTTTTAAGCGATCTGACATAGAGAGACACAGAATGTATTTTTCTTTTAAAAAACATTCTGTGTCTCTCTATGTGCAGTTATTGCGTACGTACGATTCGCACAAGCTGACGCAGATTGGGCCGCTGGCCATACATCAGTACGGCGAAACGGTAGATACGCGCCGAGATGACCGCGCAAATGGCGATGGAGACGAGCATAATCAAAACGCTCGCGATAATTTCCCAGGCAGAGACACTGCCAGCCCCAACACGCATGAGCATAATCGTAGGCGTCCAGAAAGGGACGAAAGAAAGTACCTTCATCCAGGTTGTGTTTGCGCTCGCTGCTCCACCAACTAAGCTGGCAATATAGCCAATCATAAAGAGCCACGTCAACGGCTGAACCGCAGTCTGCACTTCGTCCTGCCGCTTAACAAGAGCACCTAACGCCGCAAACAGCGTGGCGTAGAGCAAAAAGCCAAGGATAAAGTAAAGCAATACCAGCAACAGCAGATTGATCGAAACGCCAGTAAAGCTGAAACTCAGACCAGCATTTGTGGTTGTGCCTAGCAAAATGTTCTGTAAGGGACTCTGCAAGAGCAGCGCCCCAATGCCTAAAGCGACCAGACAGGCCATTTGCGTGAGGCCCGCCGCACCAATCCCAATAATTTTTCCTGCCATGAGTTGGAAAGGCGTGGCCGCATTGACCAGGATCTCCATAATGCGGCTACTCTTCTCTTCCGCCGCGCCTACCGCAACCCCGTTGCCATAGAGAAAGATCGACATGAAGATCAGCAATACACCAGCATAGGCGATAAAGTAGCCTACGAGTTGGTCCTGAGTCGAACGCGCACCTTGCTGTGTGTTCACAAAGGTAAAGCCGGGCGGCGCGAACAGACTGCTAGTCTGCTGAGGAGTCAGACCAAGACGAACAGATTTATCGAACACGCTCAACTGTCCCGCGAGCGCCTGGATCTGGGAATCATGTGAGTCTGCACTGGCGCTTACGTTTGTGTAGTAGGTAAATTGCAAGCTCTGGTCACTAGCACGCGCAAGTACTAGCAAAATATCCAGCTTGCCATTTTTGACGCTTTGGCGCAGGCTATCGACCTGATCTGCTGTACCCATCTGCAATACATAGGGAGATTTCTCTGAGGTAGTGCTACCCGGCTGCGTAGATGAGCCATTGAGGCTAGCGCTGATATATTGCGTCAGTGGCGCATCGGAGAGGCCCGCGATGCTGCCCGCACCATTCACGATTGTGATATGCGTTTGGGAACTAGTTTTCGAGCTAAAAAACTGAATCAGGGTAGGTACACAAGCAGCGATAATCAACAGAACCATCAGAACGATAGTGCTAATCAGATAGCTACGCTGACGCACACGATTTTTATATTCCCGCACGGTAATCAGGCCAATATTGCGTAATGTCTGCTGGTTTGCAGCACCACCTGTGCTAACCCAAACACCAGTTTTTTCTTGCTCAGAGACATCTGGAGATGTCATAATAGGTGCTTTTGCCATAATAGATCTCGTCCTTTACGCTGAAACCGTGGAGAGGGCATCCGGTTGCGCAATGGTGCCCACATGCTCAATAAAGATATCGGTTAGGGAAGGCTCAACCAGCTCGAAGCGACTGATGATGCCGTTATGGCTCAGAGCAGCCTCGACGATCAGATTAGGGTTGAGGCCAGACTGTATCTGCATCTCGATGTAGTCCTGACGGCGCTTCGTCACCCGCACACCAGCCAACGTATCCAACCAGAGCGCCTCCGGGTCGTTGTCGAGCTTCAAGCGCACGACATTGCGCCCGTGCTGATGTTTGATCTCACGCACACTCCCCTGGATAATCGATTGACCCTTATTGATAATCACAACGTCCTCGCACATCTCCTCAACTTGTTCTAACTGGTGCGTGGAGAAGATGATGGTTTTGCCGCGTCGGTGCATTTCGAGAAAAGCCTCTTTGAGCACAGTCGCGTTGACCGGGTCCAGGCCGCTAAATGGCTCATCCATAACAAGGATAGCCGGATTATGCAAAACTGTGACAAGAAACTGTATTTTTTGTTGATTACCCTTGGACAGTTCCTCAATCTTTTTCTTGCGATTAGCCTTGATCTGGAAACGCTCTAACCACTCGTCGAGTTCTTTTTTCGCATCCTGCCTAGAGAGGCCATGTAGGCACGCCAGGAAGAGCAATTGTTCTTCGACCTCCATCTTGGGATAAAGTCCACGCTCCTCTGGCAAATAGCCCCAGCAATGGCGTGGCACGTCACGCACGGCTTTGCCATTCCAGGTGATTTGGCCAGAGTCAGGACGAATGATATCGAGGATCATACGCATAGTTGTGGTTTTGCCCGCACCATTTGCGCCTAGGAAGCCAAACAGCGCCCCCTCTTTTACCTCCATTGAGAGATCTTTAATCGCTTGAAACTGACCAAACGTTTTATCGATATGCTCTACAATTAGCCCCATTAGTTATGGCTACCTTTCTTGTTCATATAAATTCATCAATAGTAACACTATAGGCTGTCTGTCAAGGCCAGAGCAAACTTCCGGCATCTCAGCCACATCGTTGAATCGCTTTACTACTCATGTAAACGCACTTTGATTTCTTTTCCCAAATCGCTAGGATAACTGTCCAACTTGCACCACAAAACCCTTCGAGGAAGGGATTTATCCCCAAAATCGCTCATCCCTTGTAGAAAGTGCTCTGAGCATGTATACTTTCCACAAGCTAAAGAAATCCTCTTGTTCGCTAAACAGCGAGGATTTCAGCAGCACATATTTCCAGCTACCCTCAACGTTGTTATTGCTTATTCGCTGGACGAATGTTCAGAGAGGAGACTTTCCTATGAGCAGTACTCCCCGTCTCCCCAATCGCTGGGGCATTGCTATCGCCGCATTCTGTATGCAGCTCGCGCTGGGCGCTGTCTATGCCTGGAGTGTTTTCCTCACTCCTGTGATCAGTGCCTACAGCGGTGTTACCAAAGTACAGGCCAACTTTACCTTTAGCCTGGCACTTGTCGCGCTAGGCGTCACTGCTGGCTTTGGTGGCTACCTCAACAATCGCTTTGGGCCACGCACCATTGGAACAGTTGCAGGCATCATCTATGGCCTTGGCATTATCCTTGCAGGTTTCGCAGCCCCCAATATTTTTGTCCTCTACCTGACCTATGGCATCATTGGTGGCATCGGTCTGGGCCTGGGCTATATCGTGGCCCTTGCGATGCTCATCAAGTGGTTCCCTGACCGCCTTGGCTTTATCACGGGCCTCGCGGTAGCTGGTTTCGGCGGCGGCGCGGCTCTCACTGGCCCTGTCGCAGCAGGCTACCTGCTCAAACCTTACGGTCTGAGTACCACCTTTATCATTCTGGGTGTTGCCTATCTCGTGATCGTCGTCGTTGCGGCTCAATTTTTCCACAGAGCACCTGATGGCTATGCACCTGCTGGCTGGGTGCCTGTCGCCAAAACGCAGAATGTGAGCAGTACGCGCATCTATGCTCTGGGTGAATCGCTTACCACGCCCAAATGGTATCTGCTCTGGCTGATCCTGGCTTTGAATGTGACGGCTGGTGCTGCGGTGATCTCAGTGGCCTCACCATTAGCAACTAAGTTCACTGGAGTCATACCGGCTGTAGCTGCTGGGCTTGTCATCACCATCTCGATCTTTAATGGCGCGGGCCGTCTCTTCTGGGGTTGGGTTTCGGACTTCATTGGTCGCCCCTACACCTTTTTAGCCCTGTTTGTGATCCAGATCGCGATGTTCCTGTGGATACCCTCAATCAGCAATTTCGCTCTACTCTTCATTCCCGCATCTATCGTCGGACTCTGCTATGGTGGTGGCTTCGGCACAATGCCCGCCTTCGCGGCAGACTTCTTTGGCTCGAAAAACGCCGGTACAATCTATGGCGTCATGCTCACAGCTTGGAGCGCGGGCGGTATTCTTGGCCCAATTTTGATCGCCGGACTCGATTTCAGGACGGCGCTCTACATCATCGCTGGCATTATGTTGGTCAGTTGCGTGCTCCCCTTCGTCGCCCGCGCCGCCGCGCCGAAGAAGGAGTTGCCAGAAGCTAAAGTGGCTGCCAGTTCTGGTGATTAACCGGCACCTAGCTGGGATGATGGTACAATACAACGAGATA
>JBDTBU010000328.1:0-7832 GCA_039923935.1 Ktedonobacteraceae bacterium
ACGTACTGTAGCCAACTTGCCAGTATGCGTATGCTCTCGCAAAAAACTGAGACATTCTTCCCTCGACATTTTCGACATTATGATCCCTTTCAACGTTTTTAGAGCGCAATTCTCTAAATAAAAACGCACCAACACTTTTTAGATGTTGGTGCGTTTCGCTGGTATAGTTCAAACGGAGCCGACGGGATTCGAACCCGCGTTCTCCTGCGTGACAGGCAGGCATGTTAGGCCACTACACCACGGCTCCTAGATGACTTCAGCACCCTTCAAAAGTTTTTTCACTACTTCCTTGGTGCATAAGGATAATACCAGAATCCCGCACATGCTGTCAAGCCCTTTAGGGGACGAATTTGAGCAAACTGGCAAAATGAGGCAAAATCTCTTCTGGTAGCTCCCTTTGATGGGCCGCTTTCGTATTTCGTGCTGCCCTTTATACTAATGATGAACCAATTCTGGTGCGTTGTTATGTGGTGGTTGCTCTCTACATGTTCAGGAGTTTTTCGTATGCTTCAAGATGCGCAGGCTTTGACCGATTTTTCCCGCTCAGCGGATACTGATGTTCTTGCTCACAATGAGACGCTCAAAATTGTTGCTTGCCCTATTTGTCAGGCGGTTTACTTGCCCGCCTCAGTCCAACAGGCCACTGCCCAGAGTTCGTGCACAGCCCTGGAGGCTGCTTTTTTGCGCGTGTGCCATTTCTGTTTTCGTTGCCAACAGCCAGCCTGTCCACAGTGTTGGAACCCGGTCCATCATGTGTGTACCGCCTGTGGTGAGGAGGCGCACCTGCCCTTCCTCTCGCCTGTCCCTTCACTTGAGGGATTGGTCTTTGCCCCACCAGTCTTTCCTCACTTGGCACAGACGGCTGATCTCCTCTTTGCCTGTTTGCGCAACGGACGTTTTTCTCTGGCAAAGCCCGCGTTTGCTGAGAACATACAGCCAGCTAGCCCAGTTGCTTTTTCCCCATGTTCTGAGCCGTTGACCCTCGTCAAGCCGCTAGATGTACAGACAATATCGTTAACTCCCATCGTCAAGCCGTTGACAGAGCAGGCCGTGCCGTTGACTCCCATCAGATTGCCAGTTGTTGTGCCGGTTGAACAGGCTGCGCCATTGCCAAACCCTGCGTATCCTTCCTGGCTCCAGGAGATTATGGGGCACCGAGCAGAGGGTCAGGTTGTTGAACAAGCGCCTATTGCCGATGACCAGCAGAGTCAGCCAATGGTGAGCAGCCAGGAGAGCACTGCGTTTTGGTGTGTTGATGCCGAGCCTGTACAACCTTCTGATACAGATACCGATACCGCCTGGCCAGTCTGGTGGCAGGAAGCCTACACGTCACCACAGCGGGCTGGCTCGTTTGACAACACGTTGGCAGAGGTGAGTGTACAGGCGCAACGTACGTCTTCCAGCAAGGCCACTCTGGCTGAGGCGATAGCGAATGTGCCGCGTCGTCAGTCCAGCGCAATGACCCTGGTCGAGTGGGTCGAGAACGTGTTGATTGTCATTCTGTCAGTGATTCTCCTGGTTCTGCTGGTGATAATCGTGCTCGCCATGAGATCGGCTAGCATGAATGATCTCTTTTTGCACCTGCTGCATGTCGATATTCGGACTGAGATCGCGTATCTTTTCCAGGCAATATAAGCTATAATCTTTCTCAGAAACGCTAGAGAAAGGTGCAAAAGCAGAGCATTGTGGGACGTGATATCCTGGTTGACGGTTATAACGTGATTAAACGCGCAGCTTCTTTTCGGGCTGCGCACGCGCAAAGTTTGGCTGCTGCGCGTGCACAGTTGATTACATTGCTGGTCAATCGCTATCGGCACACGCCGTACCAGGTGATTGTCGTTTTCGATGGGGATGCAGCACTTGAGCAGACTAGCCATGATCGGCGCATTCGCATTATCTATTCATGTCATGGAGAGACCGCCGATAGCGTGATCGCACGTCTAGCCGCTAGTGCACGGAGTGCTGGACGCGATATCGAGATCTATAGCGACGATATTGAGGTCCAACAATCTGCAACGCTCCAAGGGGGCACAGCTCAAACCACGAGCCAGCTTGAACGGCAGATGTACGCGGCTCCCCGCGACGTTGAGAAACGCACGCGCCATCGGGTGGCGATGCGCCGCAAATATGGCCTTGATTCTCAGTCTTTTCCCGATGAAGAAGATGAGCCTCCGCGTTCATCTGGCAAGAAAAAGAACAAACGCCGCTAAGCAGCGGCGTTTGTATGAACAGATGAATAGGCAGATTTTACTTTTGCCCAACAGACGCTTGCTCAGTCTGTTGCATGTCTTGCTGGATGGCTACAGCGGGTGTCGTGGGTAGTTGACTTGATTGCGCAAGTGGAGGCAACCTACTAAAACGCGCACGCAAGACATAGGTAAAAGCCTCAAGGACGATTTTACGCGACATTTTGGATTGTCCCACGCGCCGGTCCATAAAGACAATCGGAGTCTCAACAATGGTAAAACCATAGTGCTGCACGCGATAGGCCATTTCAATCTGGAAACCGTAGCCTTGTGACTGAATCGTGTCTAGCCCAATACGCTCCAGAACCTCGCGTCGATAGCAGCGGAAACCAGCCGTACAATCGTGTATTGGCATGAGCGAAGGCAGGACAATGCGTGCGAACAGGTTGCCGCAGCCACTAATCATGCGCCGGCCCATCGACCAGTTGGGTGTGCTGCCCCCTGGGATATAGCGCGAGCCAATCACCAGATCGGCCTTCTCGATCTTTGCGAGAAAATCGGGCAAATAGCGGGGATCGTGCGAGAAGTCGGCATCCATTTCAAAGGCGGCATCGTAGCCATTGGCAATCGCATAGTGGAAGCCTGCAATATAGGCGGTGCCAAGACCCAGCTTGCCAGCGCGATGCAAGACGTGGACGCGAGGATTCTCCGCACTCATGCTGTCGGCCAGTGCCCCGGTACCGTCAGGTGAGTTGTCATCGACAATCAGAATGTCGCTTGCGGGCGCGTAAGAGGAAATCTCCTTGAGCAACGAAGGCAGATTCTCCAGTTCGTTATACGTTGGGATAATAATTAAAGTTCTCATGCATCTATCTCCAATATTTGCTGACGCCGAGGTCAAATGTATCCGGCCCTCTCTGCGCAAATGTCGTCTCTGGTATCTCTGCTTAGCCTCTTCCGCAACCAGTATGCTGTCTTCTTGCTAATGGTACTGGTTAGCGGGAAGAGCGCCAGGGCGAGTCTGCTCAGCTCCTGGTCGGCACGAAAGAGACTATGTTCCCCCATGTATGTCTATCGTATGCTTGAGCAATGATCTGCTCTCCTAGTGCGGAAGGATGTAGAGCACAGCGATTACAACTACTATACACAACACAACGGTTCCAAGCATGTGTGGGTCACGAAGTAGTACCTCTTCAGGACTTCCGCCTTCTTTGCGCACATACACCAGGTAGAGATAGCGGAACATGCCGTAGAGGACCAGAGGGATGGTAATCATCAAGCGGTCGCCACCAGTGGAGGCTTGGAAGGTGTAGAGGCTGTATGACATCACCGTGGCTGTAGTGACGATGGTGATTAACTGATCGAGCAAGGGTAGCGTGTATTCTTTCAAAATCTGACGATGATTGCTAGCATCTTTTTCCAGCAGCACCAGTTCGTTGCGCCTCTTGCCAAGAGCCAGGAGCAGTGAAAGCATAATTGTAACAATATACAGCCAAGGAGAGATAATGACCGGAATAACAACCGCACCTGCCAGGATACGCAATGCAAAGCCACTGGCAATGGTAAACACATCCAGCAGAACCACATGTTTTAAACGTACGCTATAAAGAATCATCAAAACGACATAGAAGACCAGTGTGTAGGTGAACAGGAGATTTGTCCCTCCCAGCCTGGCAAAAGTATCCATGCCGGTGATAGGAATGAAATATAAGATGGTGGTGAGTCCAGCGCAGGCCAGCCAGAGGAATCCAATGGCTACAATGGCCCAGGAGACTGGCAGACTGCCTGCCGCTAAGGGGCGGTACTTTTTCTTGGGATGCTGGCGATCATGCTCCAGGTCTAGTAGGTCATTGAGCAGGTAGAGGCCGCTGGCTGCTAGACAAAACGCGCCGAAAGCCAGGGTAGCTCGCCCAAATAAGACAGGTTTCAAAAGCTGCTGCGCGAAAACGATCCCGACAAAAACCGCCAGATTTTTGGTCCATTGGCGGGGACGCATGGCGATGAGCAGCGCGTACAAACATCCTGCAACGCTAAAACGAGGCGTGGCAGGCGTAAGAGTTTTTGCAGAAGATGAGAGTTCGTTTGTCCGATTCACACGCTTTGCCTGCTTCTTCTTTCGGTTTGGTTGTCTGGTGAGTGTCGTTTTTTGACTAGAGAAGACCCTCGGCTGTAAAAAGACAGCACATTCCCTTCTTCTCAAAACGAATAGCTGTGTCAGGCCGTAACGCCGTGTCTTTTTGGGTTACTTCGAGTGTTATAATTGCTAGTAGATGCGCCGTTTCAATTCACTAACCCGATGCAATGTCACCCGGTGCTTATCGGTGCTGAGATAGTTTTTATCGGTAAAATACCCCATGACTTTGTTCACGCTTTCGCGTGAAGCACCCACCATCGAGGCTAATTCCTGCTGTGTCAGGCGCACATCTATACATATGCCATCCTCAACTTGACGGCCATGCATCTCAGAGAGTTCCACCAGCTTTTTCGCCACACGCCCGTAGACATCGAGAAAAATCAAATCCTCTACCATATTGTCGGTGTTGCGCAAACGTTTTGAGAGACCTTCCAGCACCTGAATCGCGATTTTGGGGTTTTTCATGATCGCGTTGTGGAAATCGCTGCGTTGCAGAGTATAGCACTCGACCTTTTCGATAGCGATGGCGTCCGCCGAACGTGGGAGGCCATCATAGAGAGCAAATTCTCCGAAATACTCGCCTGCACCTAGCACTGCCAGCGCAATTTCCTGCCCATCAGGACTAATCAGGCAAATTTTGACTTTGCCTTCTTTGATGAGATAGAGCACCTGCCCAGGGTCATCCCGGTGAAAAATGACCTCGCCAGAGCGAAACGTGCGCCGTTTGGCTACTGCCATCAAATCCTGGATATCTTCTTGCGCCAGATCCGCGAAAATTGCTACCTGTTTGAGATAGGCGCCTTCTTTTTCTAGTTCCATGCCAGATCCTCCTCTGTTCTTTTGGTTGGCCTGATGAGCAATGAGCGGTCGCGTGCTGTACGAATGTGTTGTACGAATGTTTCCACGAATCTGCTCAGTGGTGGCATTAGTCACACGTTCTGTGTTCCTCATACTAACGCAATTCAGTGCAGCATGCAAGTTTTCTTTCCCTGTATAGAGACGATCCCAAGCCCACCTATTTGGGGACTGATCTCACCCGGTTGTCTTTTTGCCACCAGTTTACGCTTTAAGCTCAGCAATCGCGCAAATTTTACAAAGTTCTGACAACTTTCGCATACTTTCTTCAAACTAACAGGCTATAGTTATCAATGTACAGAGAACGCTGTATGGATCAATCGCAAAAAAACTGCTTAGGCCATCGCGCCAAAGGCAGACGAGAGGAAATGTTTTTTGCGAAAGGGGGAGACACCATAAACAGAATAAGCTGTGCATGAACCAACATCGAGGCCCTTCTAATAAGAAAAGGGAGATAGGAAGTCAGGCGCCTATCTCCCTTTTCCTATTTCCCACCTACTTGCCACCTTATGAGAAATATCCCACCCACCCCTTACCCTTTATCAAGTGTCGCAAGCGCATCCTGATCGAGTTTCAATGTGAGTGCACCCATCAGTTCGCGGGTGTGCTCAGGCGAGGTTGCGCTGGCGATAGGCGCGGTGACGCCGGGGCGTGTGAGCAGCCAGGCCAGGGCGACTTGTGATGGCGTTGCATTATGCCGCTGCGCGATGGTATCTAGATGTGCCAGTAGTGCGAAATTTTTGTCATTCCAGTAGCGCTGTTGCACTCCACTGGCACGCTTGCTGGTGGGCAGTTCGGCACCCAGGCGATATTTGCCAGTCAGGAAACCAGAAGCCAGTGAAGAGTAGGTGATGACGCTGACCTGCTGTTCGGTGCAGAATTTCTCCAATTCGCCCTCATAATTATCTCGGTTCAGCAGGTTATAGCGCGGCTGTTGAACCTCGAAGCGTGGATAGTCATGTGCCTCACAGATACGCAGGGCTTCGGTCATGCGTTGGGCTGTATAGTTAGAGGCTCCAATGGCGCGTACTTTGCCCGTGTGAACCAATTCGGCGAAGGTGCCCAGTGTCTCCTCTAGCGGCGTGGTAGGATCGTCGGCGTGGGTGAAGTAGAGATCGATATAATCGGTGCGTAAACGATGCAGCGAGGCATCTACGGCGTGTAAAATATGTTCGCGTGAGAGGTCAGAGCCTTGGCCTTTATTGTTGAGCATACCAACCTTGGTGGCAATGATGATGTGGTTGCGGTTGTTCCGTTGGTGCATCCACTCGCCCAAGATCGTTTCTGACTCGCCACCATGATGGCCTGGTGCCCAGGCCGAATAGACATCGGCGGTATCAATAAAGTTGCCACCCGCCGCTACATAGGCATCTAAAACCTCAAATGAGGCATGTTCATCAACAGTCCAGCCAAAGATATTGCCGCCAAAGCAGAGTTGCGCTACGTTTAGTTCTGTGTGTCCAAGTTTTGGCATGGGGAAAAAGTGCTCCTTTGTTGCATGTGTGTTCTCGCTGACCTGTTTGGACAAGCGAGTGGTGATTGTATGTTCAATAGTAGTATATGAACGGAGGGAACGGCGTTTGCAAGCTGAACATCAAGGGCGTTGAGAAGAATAAACCATGATTTCGGATTCATGGATTTTCTGAAAAATAGCCGAGGCAGCGTTCTTTGTTATGTTCCGCGCCTTCCCGGAGCCAGTCGAGCGGTGTTTCATTTTCCTGGCAAGGATTGACCCAGGTAATCTGTTTCAACTGGTGAGTTTGGTGTGAGAGATCGTGAAAACAGCCTCTTACAATTTCGTCCATTGATATGACAGTCTTGTCAGCTTGAAGTGCTGCTTCAACGAGGTGGATATCTTTGAGCATCGCGTTGTGTTTCTTTTCGCTGGGTGCATATTGTTCAATATGTTGACGCAATTCCTGATCAGTAGGAGCCTGGATAACGCGAATACGCTTTTGAGCCACCATTGTACTACGCCATCTTAATGTAGCTCTAGATTGGTGCTTATTCCACTCAATCTGGATTTCTTTGGTCAAAACCACCTTATGCGTTGTCTCCTCCAACATCATATGCATGAAATCGCGACAATTCCTTGAAATAGGGCTTTGCGAAGTGCTCTCACCAGCCGCGCGAGCTATATCAGTATCGATCACCAAGCACTTTGAAGCTTTCTTCTTCGCCACACTACTCTCCCATCAACTGTGCCTCCGCCGCATTGAGATAGCGGTTTTCAGCATTCAAAATGACGTTATGAAAATCTTCGGGCCAATCGCCGAAAGCACCAGCCTTATCCAGATCTGTACTTGTAATCTTTGTTGAACCGTCCGAGAGTTGCTCAAACCAGTGCAATTTTACTAGTTCAGGTGGGAGTTTACCCTCGGCAACAAGTGTCTGGATGCTCGAAAGCAGCAGATCACTATGCGTTTCGATCACCACGCGTTTCCCAGCCAGTGCAGCATCAGCCAGAACCTCTGCTATAGCGCACTGTGCACGCGGATGAAGGTGAAGCTCTGGCTGCTCAATATAGACCAATTGCCCAGACTCAGCAATGTGGAGTGCTACTACAACGGGCAGTGCCTGAGAGACACCGAAACCCACGTCGGCGATGTTGACCATATCTTCAGCTCCATCGTCATTGTGGAGAAAACGATTGACCA
>JBDTBU010000329.1:0-12054 GCA_039923935.1 Ktedonobacteraceae bacterium
CGTCCTGCCGCTACTGCACGCATCTTACCATCGCCTGATTCCGCCTTTTCACTCTTTTCCAAACGCGACCATTCTTAGCTCACTTCAAAAAAGTCCGCTACTTGATGTTGGTGTCGCCGTAGATGATGGCGCGTTTGACTTGCTCGATCAGGTCTGTGACTGGGATGCCACGCGGGCAGGCGTCGGTGCAGTTGAAGATCGTGCGGCAGCGCCAGACACCGTTGCGGTCACTGAGGATCTTCAGGCGTTCAGAAGCTCCCTGGTCGCGGCTGTCGAAGATAAAACGGTGCGCGTTGACAATGGCGGCTGGTCCAACCCAATCGGGATTGCCCCAGATTGATGGGCAAGAGCTAGTGCAGGCACCACAGAGAATACACTTGGTACCCTCGTCGTAGCGCTCACGCTGCTCGGCGCTTTGTAGACGTTCGGTGCCGGGATCGGGATCGTGGGTAATCAGGTAGGGCTTGATGGCCTTGTACTTATCCATAAAGGCGTCCATATCAACTACCAAGTCTTTGATGACTGGATAGCCGAGCATTGGCTCGATAGTCACCTTATTGCCCACGTCGCGCATCAGCACTTTGCAGGCTAGGCGGTTGAGTCCATTGATGCGCATGGCATCAGAGCCACACACACCGTGGGCACAGGAACGCCGATAGGTCAGTGTGCCATCCATGGTCCACTTGACTGTGTTGAGCGCGTCGAGCAAACGGTCAATCGGATCAACCTCGACGCGGAACTCATCCCAGTAGGGTTTGTTGTTCTTTTCTGGATCGAGGCGTTTGATACGCATCAATGTGTTCATAAAACAAAATCTCCTGTAGGAGCTTGCAAATGGACAAGCCCATCTGCAAGCTCCAGCTTTCCAAGCTGGGTTCATGACACTTTAGTATTTACGCTCTTTAGGTGTGAAGATCGGATCATCGATCAAAATGACATCTTTATAATCCAGGCGTACGTCGTGGCTGGTCTTGCCCTGGTAGGCCAGAGTGTGCTTGAGCCAGTTGACGTCGTCACGTTTCACGTAATCGGTGCGATAGTGTGCGCCGCGACTCTCTTTGCGAGCCAAAGCGCCATGCACCGTCGCTTCAGCGCAGTCCAGCAAGAAACCCAACTCAAGCGCCTCAACCAACTCGGTGTTGAAGGTCTTGCCCTTATCCTGCATCTCAACGTTCTGATAGGCTTCTTGTAGGTCGGCAATGGTGTCAAGAGCTTGCAGCATACCCTTTTCTTCACGCTCAACAAAAACCTTGTCCATCATCTCCGTTTGCATGGTGTTGCGGATACGTGCGGCAGACTCGTGGCCAGTTGAGGTGTAGAGCCTCTCGACAAGCTGGCGCGAGAAGTCCTCTGGCTGCGGCGGCAACTGTTGATAGTCATTCTCAGCGATAAACTTTGCCATGTGTTTGCCAGCGCGGCGTCCAAAGACGATCAGGTCCACCAGCGAGTTCGTGCCCAGGCGGTTCGCGCCATGCACAGAGACACAGGCGCACTCGCCAGCCGCGTAGAAGCCTGGCATGGGGGTCCATTGCGAGTCAATGGCTACGCGTGCGTCAGTATCGGTGGGGATACCACCCATAGCGTAGTGCGCGGTTGGTTGAATCGGCACTGGCTCCGTGATCGGCTCAACACCCAGGTAGTTACGAGCAAAGTCGGTGATATCCGGCAGCTTTTCGTTGATTACGTCCGCACCCAGATGGCGTACATCCAGGTAGACGTAATCTTTGCCGTCGATGCCGCGCCCTTCGTTGATCTCCTGGAGAATACAGCGCGAGACAATATCACGCGGGGCCAGATCCTTCATCGTCGGCATGTAGCGTTCCATAAAGTACTCGCCCTTGTCGTTGAGCAACTTGCCGCCCTCGCCACGCGCCGCTTCACTGAGTAGCACACCAACTTTGTAGATGCCAGTGGGATGGAACTGGTACATCTCCATGTCTTGCAGGGGGATGCCCCGCCGATACGCCACCGACATGCCGTCGCCCATGCAGGCAAAGGCGTTGCTTGTGACCTTCCAGGCACGTCCATAGCCGCCGGTGGCGAAGAGAATGGCCTTGGCTTGGAAGGTGTGGATTTCGCCCGTACGGATCTCCAGTGCAACCACGCCACAAGCGCGGCCATCGGTAATCAGCAGGTCGAGCATCAGGAATTCATTGTAGAAGCGCACCTCGTTCTTGATCGCGCTCTGATACATCGTTTGCAGAATCATGTGGCCCGTGCGATCAGCCGCGTAGCAGGAGCGGCGTACGGGAGCCTCACCAAAGTTACGGGAGTGACCACCAAAGCGGCGCTGGTCGATTTTCCCCTCTGGTGTGCGGTTGAAGGGCAGGCCACGATGCTCCAACTCGTAGACCGCATCGATAGCCTCACGAGTCAAAATTTCCGCCGCAGGCTGATCGACCAAGTAGTCGCCGCCCTTGACGGTATCGTACATATGCCACTTCCAGTGGTCCTCTTCGCGATTGCCTAGAGCCGCCGCCACGCCGCCCTGAGCCGCACCAGTGTGCGAACGTGTTGGGTACACCTTACTCAGCACAGCCACGCTAGCATTGGGCAGTTGCATCGCAGCCATCAAGCCAGCGCCGCCAGCGCCAACGATCACTACATCAAATTTATGGTACATAACAAGTTACTCCTTACCGATTTGGCGAAAGAAACGCGGGCAAGCGTTTGCCAAATCGGAATTAGATACACCCTCGTTCTTAAATTAGAGTGCGTTAGAAGGCCGCAGGTAAACAGTGGGGGCCGACGACGGACCCACCGTGGAAAGTAATCAACGTGATCGTGCCTAGCATCAAGAAGACCAGCGTTGTCACGGCCACCAGCGTTTGCAGCGAGAGCCGCCAGCCGCGTGAATGTACATAATCATCCACCACGATGCGTAGTCCGTTCATGCCATGCAACAGCGCCAAAGTCAGCAGCAACCAGTCATAGAGCCGAAAAAAAGGATTTTCGTAGCGAATCGCGACCAATTGGTAGCTGGTGCAGGACACATCGGTAGCCACATGGTTCAAAAACAGGTGGAAAATCACTAAAAAGATAAGCGCTAAGCCAGTGACACGGAAAAAATACCAGGAGAACGTCTCAAAGCTGCCTCCCGCCACAGGGCGGGGACCATACCCACTCGAAATACGCATAACAAAACTCCTCTAAACTGACTCCTTGCTGACATGTCACGTCAGAAGAAGAACACAGTAACTACATGCCAGTAGCCGTATTACCCATATTCAAGCCAAATATAGGCCCAATTATATAGATGCCCAGGGCAACGGAACCAATGATACTGAGTACCATCACGACAGCAAACATCAAACCTTGGTAACGTGTGCCCTTCGGCCAGAAATCGATGAGCATGATACGCACTCCATTGAAGGAATGGAAGAACACTCCGCCGATCAAGGCCAGGGAGATGACGCGAACAATGGGGAGGCCGAAGAAGGCGATACCTTCGTCATACACTTTGGGGCCGAAATTGAGCAGGGAAATGTCCACGATATGGACCAGTAGGAACAGGAGGATACCAAGTCCGGCGATGCGATGAAACAGCCAGGACCACATACCTGATTGACCTTTATACATGTTTTCCTCAATTCTGGAGGCAAGAGCAGACACACAGCAAAGTGAGCGACAAATAGGGAAGAGGAGTGAATCCTTGTTCCGATGAGTCAAACACCTTGTGCGGTGTTTTTCTCGCCTTATCGGAAAGGAGTAATACTCCGCCGAGGGTACAATAGGTATGTATATCCACGGCATTGTGGTCGCCCAGGCTGGTGCGAGGCATCCCGCCCGCACAACTTTTTGCATCAACGCTTCCTACTTCTGAGCAACGTTTCGTATAGCGGTTCAAAAGTACCCGAACTGGCTGGGATCGTTGATGTTGTATGCCTATTATACTCTCCTAGCGAGGAATCGCGCAAACTTCTGACGCGGCTTGCTATAGGGAGAACGCCAACTGGGCCGCCTTTTCGGCAAAAGCGTGGTAGTATATAGGGAGGGCCATAGAGCATAGCAACATAGCATCAACACAGACGAAAAGGACTCTGTATGCCAAAGAACCACCCATGGAACGTCTTAGCATCCCAGCAAGTCGTTGACACACCCTATTTCAAACTGCGCTGCGAGCAGGTGGAAGTACCCAATGGGCCAGTTATCCCCGACTATTACATCATTGAGAATCGCGGTTGGGTAGGCGTTGTGCCGCTCACCGAGGATGGGCGTTTCCTGATTAACCTGCAATACAAACACGGCATTGGTCAGGAAGTGCTCGAATTTCCCGCCGGGGCCATTGACCCGCACGAAATCGATCCCCTGGAGACCGCGCACCGTGAACTCATGGAAGAGACCGGCTACAGTTTCAACGACGAGCAAGTTGAATTTCTGGCGCACATGTATGCCAATCCCACCAGTTCCGTCACCGAGGTCTGGTGGTACCTAGCCCGCAACGTACGCCAAACGGGCATCCCTAAAGACGATCCTGTGGAGGTTATCGAAACCCAACTGGTCACGCCCGCCGAACTGCTCAAACTGATTCACAGTGGGCGCTTCGCAGTGCAGGGCCAGATCAGCGCGGCCTACATGGCCCTGGAACGTCTGGGTCTGCTTAGCCTGGCACCATCCTTGCAATAGACCTGTTTTCTTTGAAAGGAGCTTTTCCACCATGTTTGATCAAAACCTGATTGGACGAACCTCGGAACCACAGACCTTCGAAATCACGCCCGCAGCCGTCGCGCTCTTTATCGAGGCCACCAGCGATCCAGTACTCGCCAATCCTGCCCGCGACCCGTTGTATGTCCCGCTGACATTCCCCACAACCATCCGCGTGGGTGTACCGGGCCTCAAGCTCGACGGCTCAAAAATGCAACTCGTTCATGGCGAGCAGGAATACCAGTACACTCGTAGTTTGCGTGTCGGAGAAACGCTCACCTGCATCGCTCGTATCCTCGACATCCGCGAAAAAAGTGGCCGTAGCGGCTCTATGACCATCATTTCCAGCGCTATTGAGGGCCGCGATAGCAAGGGAGAGCTGGCCTTTACTGCGCGTAGCTCCACCATTGTTCGGCCCATGAAAACAGAGTAATTGCGCGTTTGGGAGGAGGGTGCGTGAAGAAGGGATGCAATCTCTTATGCGTGTACCCTACTCGCAGATTATTTCTCTCAATTTTGGCAAAAAAGGGGATTGACAGCACGGTGATTATCAGATAGAATAGCACTGTAACCCGTAACGAAATGCCCTCGTGGCGGAATGGTATACGCGGCAGGTTGAGGGCCTGTGCTGGAAACGGCGTGGTGGTTCGAATCCACTCGAGGGCACCCCTTTTCGATATTCATTGCTTCCATCCTTGTTTATGCACGTCCAATGGGCGACTAGCTCAGTCGGTTAGAGCGGCTGCTTTACACGCAGTAGGTCAGGGGTTCGAATCCCTTGTCGCCCACCCATTACCCCCACTGCACTGACTCTACAGGCCGCTCTAAGCACTATCATTTGTTGAGTTTCCTTCCCGCTAAGTCTCCAAAGAAATCGATGTGAGAACCACTGTTTACGTAGAACTACTGCCTATTTGCTAGAACTACTGCCTAGTTCTGCTGTTCATTGACTATTCGAGCTACTATCCTCTGATATCTTTTAAGCAACGGGCTTGTAGTTGTTGTGAGGTCCAGTTTGAACCGTAGCAGGTTATCTTCTTCCTCGGTGGGAATGGTTTGGTGAAAACCTAAACCTTTGCAGAGTTTAATACCATCTCTTGTCCTACTTGTAGCGTAGAGATTTTCGACTATAACACCTTTTCTAGCAAGATGTTCTAGTACCTCAATAGCTCCGCTAAGTATTCTTGATCCATAAATGGTGCTTTTCTTTACATCCTGCTTTGCACCAATAGTTAAGAATAGCTCTTTAGCTTCTCCTGTCTTAAATGGTATTATATTAGCAGGTGCAAGTATTCCAGTTCTAAACCGATCCTCATCTAAACCTGACATGATAGCTTCTATGGCATCGTGTTTAAGAGGGAAAAGGCCGACATAGCCTACTATGATCTCCTCTTGCTTTAGTATATAGAAGATGTCAGGATTGGCGTGATATTGAGCAAGCCGTGTTTCATAATTCGCTGTGCCATGCTTGCCGAAAAGCTCTACACATAAATCAGTGATGCCTTCGATATCCTCCTCCTGCGCTTTTTCAAACAATGTTGCGTCAGCGGCATATTGTAGAATAAATGCCTCTTTTGCTCGAAACATTTTGTCAATGTCAGCTTTAGGGTAGTATCCCTCTTTTCGCCCAGGGGGGACTACCTTTTTTATTTTGCCGATTTTGGCATATTCGTACAGTGTTGAACTTGGTATGCCCAGTTTTTTCATAACATCTGACGCAGTGTAGAAACCACTAGGTGCTTTAGCTGTTTTCGCCATTTTTTTCTCCTCCAGTATTAAGACTCTCTCTGAGTATTATAGCACCTTTGGACATCTATATGTAGATTGGAGACTTTGAGTATTGACAAACATGGCGATGGTCAGGTATAATAATATTGTGGTCATTGGAGACTTTGATGTTTTCGCATTCTTTGGCTACTATGATAAGAATGGTTTTGTAGGGGTGCTGACCTGGACGCTGCAAACATCCAGGTCAGCGGTGAGTATCTAGGCTCTGTCAAGAGTCGTCCAGGTTCCTCGCTTTTTAGTATCGCTGGCGGGTTCCTGGCTGTCAAGCTCAGCGATATTTGAAGGAGTTCCTATGGAACAGGTAAACCCGTATCCCATCGAAGTGGACACGTTTCGGCATTGGCTGCACACGGCGCAGCGTCCCGGCGATGTTGCAGGCATCACGACCGATGATACAGCGTGCCCACTGTCCAACTTCCTGCAAGACACCTACGGCGGCTCCTGGGCCGTCCACTTTTCCGAGTTTGAGCCGCTGGTTGATGGCCTCCTGCAGAAGACCCCTGCGCGTTTTGCGCTGCCAGCCTGGGCGGCCTGCTTTGCGCTGCGGCTTGACTTGGTTGCTGGGTGTCAGCACGTCCCCGTCTCGTTCGTGCGTGCACTCGTGCTGCTTGATGACATCTGCGCATACATCCAGAAAGCAGAGGCGGTACACCATGTCTAAACGTTCTCTTTCCCCTCAACATGGCCCTGCTGGCTTTTTTGATGGGCTGGCTGTAGCTTCCGCTCCTGTGCCGGTGGCCTCTGGCCTCTCACCTGAGCAAGCCCAGCGCGTGCGTCTGGTCGCCGCTTCCTTGCAGCGGGACATTCATCGCTTTCAGCAGCAGCTCGCTAGCTTACTGGTTTCCTGGGAGCAACAAGGGCACCAGACCGTTGAGGCGAACGTCGCGCTGTCCTTTACGCTGAAAAGTCTGGTGGAATGGCTCCCGGCTGACCTACAACCCTTGGTAGCTCAGTTTCTCGATCTGCGTGCGTGCATTGTTCTGCGAGAGTATCAGGAGGTCTAACGATGGCAGAGAACAAAAACCGTGTGCAGGCAGGTCGCTTGCTCAAAGAAGAGGGTGCGCTTCAGGTGTACGAGTTGTCTACGATTTCAGGGTATGGCGTTGGCGGTTTTGATCTCGTAACAGCGGCTTTCAATAGCACTGGCGTCGCAGTCCGTGTCTCGTCCGGCACCGAATATGCGGGTAGTTCTTTACCAGCAGCCTCTCAGGTGGTGCTCACACGCGACGGTTTTGCAGCGCTGGTCGCCTCCTACCGGGCTTATGAGCGGGCCGAAAAGAAGCGTTATGGGACTTTGTCTGATGGTGACTTCGATCCATTTCTGGATGAGGGTGAGCTTCCGTAAAGCATTCCTGCTGTGCGTTCATCTCGTCAAGCGTTCGTCTATCCAGCCTGGGGCGCTGTGCTCCGGGCTGCTCTCCCACCATACAACACAGAAAGAACAGGTACACTCATGAGCTTTATTCTTGAAGGCACTATCAACGGCATGCGCCCCGTTTCCGGCGTCACCACGTCCGAGGGCAAAAACAAGGGGTCATACTGGCATTTCCTCTCGATGGAAGTCTGCGACTCGCGCTTTGGTCAGGTCTATTCCTGCCAACTGCGCTCTAACGACAAAGAACTGTTTGAACAATTTGTTAAGATCGGTGCTGGTGTCGATAAGAACGGGCAAAAGTCAGAGGTTGGTTCCCTGCTCCAAGACCTGACGGGGCATAGTGTCAAGCTGCTGATTAAAGGCGTCTCGGCTGGGGAGCGTGTCATTTCTACCCCGGCGAAAGGTGCTTCTTTCGCGAAAGGTGCTCCACCGGCGAAACCTCTTGAAGAGATCATCCTTCAGGTGCGCTTCTATGTGGGCGGGATCAAAGACCTGGGCCTGCCGAAAAACGACGATTTCTAGTGCGTCCAGTGGGCGGCTGCTCCTCATCCGAGTGGCTGCCCTCCTTTTGAGAGAGGAACATCTGGTATGAAACAGTCACTGGTCCAGCGTGCGACACGCGCATTGCTCCTGCTACTCCTGTGCGGCGTGCTCTCGGCGTGTGAGGGGTTGGACACCACCTCGGCGGCGGGAGCCATTGCCCAACCCACACTGGCGACATCCAGCCCGTACGTGCTGCCAGAGCCGCCCACCGTCTCGGCCTCCTTCATAAACCGGGTGCTGCTGGCCTATCATTCTCCGGCTGCTGGCTTGGGTCAAACCATGCTCGACGATGGGCAACACTTTAGGATCGATCCCGTGTACGCGCTGGCGTGGTTTCTCCACGAGGACGGCATGGGTACGACTGGCTGGGGTGCGCTCAATCGCTCCCTTGGCAACACGCGCTGCTCTCAAGGTTATTCGTGTCGGGGCGGCTATCGGGCCTATCCCTCGTGGGCTGCGGGCTTTTGGGATTGGTTTCACTTGCTGCGGGTGCTCTACATCGATCAGTGGCATTTGTCCACTGTTGCGGCTATTGTGCCGGTGTACGCGCCGTCCTCGGATCACAACGACGTAGCAGGCTACATTTCAGCTATTGAACAGTCGGTCGATACATGGCGTGCCGGGCGCGTCCTGGTCTAGCCACACACGAAAGAAAGGGATACACCTATGAGCATATTCAAGCGGGCTGGGAAGGCCATCACTACCTTTGTGACCGAGTTGGGTAGTGATAAGGTTCAAACGTTTGCTGCATTTCGGGAAGAACATGCAGAGGAAGAAGCAGAGAAACAGGCACAAGAGGAGAAGAAAGCGATGAAACAGGCACAAAAACAGCAATATGCACAGCCACACGACACGAACGCGAATGGCGAGGCGCTTACCACGTCCAACATGACGCAAGACCAACTGCGTGAACGGCGTGTCAGACTGATCGAGGGCGCAAAGGTAGCGCGTCCCATCCACGAGGCTATCATGCTCTTCGCGCTCAAGGTCTGGCTGCTGCTCGGTCCTCCGGCCTTCGTCGCGCTGACCACCTCCGAGATTGCGTACATCTTCGCGCAGTTGCTCCCGCCTGGGGACTCTGGGAACAAGATCATCCTGCTCGGTGCGCTCTTTGTCGATCTCGCCATGATGTTTACCACCTTTGGCGTCGCCATTAAACGGCGTGACTTGGCCGAGAAACGCGAGGTTAACGGCGCTGTGTCCAAACGCGAAGCGGGGGAAATCTGGTTTGGAACGAGCCTGTGGTTGGTTTTCGCGACCATCAACGTTGTCGGGCAATCGGCCTTCCTGCTGCGCATTGTCGATGCCAACGCCAGTCCTGGCAATCTCAGCTTGATCTATCTGTTTATTGGCGCTCGCGTGACGGGCTTCATCCTGGGAGATGCCTGTACCGCCTTCTTCCTGGCGAAAGTCGATAGCAGTCCGCTCAAACTGATCGCCCGTTCGGAACGCGAAAAGGGCATACTGTACGCCGACATCGCCAATGCTGAAGGCAAACGTCAGATCGCCGAGGCGGAAGCAGAGTGCGCCATCTTGCTGATCAAACTGGACGCTGACCAAAAGAAAGAAGACGCAGCATTTCTCGCCTCGCTCAAACGTCGCGCGTTTGCGGCTGCGCTGGGTGATACGCCACCACCTTCTGATGGTCCCACGCGCTCACGCATCTACCGTGGTAACACCTAGCCCGCCGAACGCTCGTGTCCCTCGCTCCTGGTGTTTGGCTCCTGGCGTGAAGATCAGAGCTCCTAGCTCTTTCTTCGCCCAGCGCCAAACGCCAAAGGCTAGGGTTCGCCCTTCGCTCGTCGCTCGTCACCCATAATGAAAAGGTTATACCTATGAACAAACAGAACCATACATCACTTGCTCAGCCCGCTCTACAGGCGGACGCAAGACCCATCGATGACAGCCGTTTTTTTGCAAGGGGTCTGCTAGATGGCCTTCCTGGCGTACAAACCCGTCAGATACGGCTCTCAGACGCTCCTAGAGGCATACAAACAGTACCCTTGCTCGTGCACGTCTCTGCAATCCATAACTATCTGTTATCTCTCAATTCACGACAAAACAGGCTAACCGCTCTTCGTGAAACTGGCTGCTCAGGCACCCGGACCGAGTTGAGGCAGACCTGTTGCGGCGTGTACTCAAGTCAGTGGAGAGAGTGGCCCGTAGGGTTTAGGCTTGACAGGGCATGTTATACTCCCATCCAGAAAACGAGGGGTCTTGTAACAACTCTTGCTCAGTATACCCATCCCTCGTTTTCGGCCCCTACGAGCAAACTGCCCTGTCAAGGCCCACTCTCGGAACGGGCCACAACGACGCAATGCTCGCCTACTGTCCACTTCCTGCTGAGCACAACGCTCGTCAAAAATGGGCAGGGAGCGGAACAAGTAACACGCTCCCCTCTAAATACACTCAGCAATACGAACCCGCTTTCAGCCGTATCTCAGAGAAATGAGGTGCACGTATGAACCGACCTCTTTTGCTTGATCTCTTTTGCGGTGCCGGTGGTGCTGCGGTTGGCTATGCGCGTGCAGGCTTTGAGGTGGTTGGCGTCGATATCGCACCACAAAAGCACTATCCGTATGCGTGTTACCAGGATGATGCGTTGCATGTCCTTGCTCTGCTCCTGAGTGGCCAGACCTGGCACGGCTATCACTTGCACGATTTTGCAGTGCTCCATGCCTCTCCACCGTGCCAAGGCTACTCGCGCTCCCGTCATATTCAGAGTCGGGAGCATCCCATGCTGCTGGATGTGGTGCGCGAACGTCTGACAAAAACGGGCCTTCCCTGGATTATGGAAAACGTCGCAGGTGCGCCTATGCCGTCGTTCCTGGTGCTGTGCGGGACACACTTCGGCCTGAACGTCTACCGTCATCGCCAATTCGAGGCAAGCCATTTATTGTTGGCTCCTGGTCCGTGTGCTCACCCACGCGCACTGCTGCCTGGGTATGTCTGCATCTTTGGAAAGACCGTGAACGGACATCAAACCGGTTGCCGTGGAAATCATTACCAACGTTACTCGCTTGCCTATGGTCACGTGGCTATGGGTATTGACTGGAACATGACTCATACCGAATTGAGTCAGGCAATTCCACCAGCTTATACCACATTCCTAGGTCAGCAACTGGTGACGCTCGCTGATGGCTGCTCAAGTACTCATCCTTTAGAAAGCGAGGTGCTCGCATGAAACAGATCACCCAATCTCCTGCTGAGGTGCCGTACACGCTGGTCAATTACGGCGTTGATACCCTGGTGCTTAACGTGCGTTACGCTGATGCCACTGGCAAGCCGAAAAAGGACAAGGACGCGCTGTTACCGGACTATCTGATTGAATGTCTTAACGCATGGCAAGCCGTCGCTCGTGAACAAGAGCAACCTGTTGCTATGGCGGGCTTCACCTTCGCGTCTGCTACCCTGATGATGTATCCGCACGGTGCTGGCAAGGGTCAATGGCGTTGGCTCATCGCGTGCCCGTCGTTTACCCTCACCGTCAGCCGAGGCCGTCTCAATGGCGTGATCGCGCAAGTGCGCTTTGCCGCTCCCTACCTCTGGTCGCACGAATGGCGTGACCATAAGCAAGACATCTGGGCAGCGATCATGATGGTCAAGAATTTCCTCCTGGCCTTGTTCGGCTCCGAGTCTGGCCGTATTCACTTGCAAGTCTCAGAACTCCACCTGTGTGCAGACCTGATCGGCTGGGATGTCTC
>JBDTBU010000330.1:0-3314 GCA_039923935.1 Ktedonobacteraceae bacterium
GTAACTGCGCCTCACGCGGACTGTACCCAAAGAAGGCCGCATCAAAGCCACTCACGACCTCTTCCGGTAAAATGGGACGCGCCCGCACATAGTTCGGCTGTTGCACGAGTTCGGCAGACACCCCCGCTGCTAAGAGTTCTTCTTCACTGAAAAACGTAATGCTTTCTTGACCCGCCTGCAAGTTCTGCCAGAACTGTTCCACTGAGGTCGCACCAGGAAAGCGCCCGGTCATGGCGACCAACGCGATATCGCCCGTCCTGGTCTCGCGCCGGGCGAGGCTGCGACGCGTTCGCAACTGCTCGGTTCGGCTGGCGTCTTGTGCCTGAGACGGGGGTGCTGTGGGCACGAGCAACTCGACCAGAGCGCTAATGGTGGGCGCTTCAAAGAGCGTGACCACAGGCATCTGGACCTGGAAGACTTTGCGTACCCGTGCCATGACTTGCAGGCCATTGAGCGAGTTCCCACCCAGATCGAAGTAGTTGTCGTAGAGGCCAACGTCTGTCAAGCCAAGCACCTCTTGCCAGATGTGCTGAAGGGCTTGCTCGACCTCACTGCGCTGGCGCGGTACCCTGCTGCGTTCCGCTCCTGACGCGGTGACGGATGACGGTGCGCTCTCCTGGCGCAGCCCTTCCAACAAGACCCATTGGCGGATACGTGCAGAGAGATCGCCGGTGGAATGCACGAGGTGGCTGATCCCCTGACTTGCCAGCACGCGTTCCAGCGCCGCTATGCCCTCCTGGGCTGACATACTATATGGCGTGACGGTTGCGCCTGGGCTACTGTGGCGCTCTTGCTTGAATTGCCAGGTATCCCAGGCGACACTGATCCAATCTATGGTTGCCTCCTGGCTACGCTGCTGGACAAACGCCTCCATAAAGGCATTAGCTGCGGTGTAAGCTGCGAGGCTAAGACCACCAAGCACTGTTGACAGCGATGAGAAAAGCAGACAAAAGTCAATCGAGGAGCGCCCACGCGTTACCTGTTCCAGCGCAAGCAGGCCGTGGATCTTAGGCTGGAAATGTAATTCACAATCTGCCCGTTCAAGATAGGAAATCGTTTTGAATGCTTCTTCACTTGTCATCCCTGCCGCGTGGATCACTCCGTGGATCAGACCAAATTGCTGCTCACCCTGGACAAAAGCAGCTTCGAGTTGCAGGCTGTCGGCAACATCTGCCTGAACAATCAACACCCTGGCACCTTGGGCTTCAAGGGCAAGAAGACGCTGAATCCTCTGGCTTACTTCATCTGTTGCCTGATGCTGCTCAAGCCAATTCTCCCAGGAGATACGTGCTGGAAGAGTGCTTCTTCCCACCAGCACTAATCTGGCTTGGATCGTTCGCGCTAGGTATTCGGCCAGCATCATGCCTATATTGCCCAGGCCGCCAGTAATCAGGTAGGTACTATTGGGGCGTAAACGGCTCGGCAGTGCATTCTCTGGCACAAGCGAGATTCTGTGTTGGCGCTGAACCCAGCGTTCGCTATTCCGATAAGCTACAACAGTTTCAGATGATGTATCGTTTAATTCGCTCAAGAGATGAGCAATGAGCGCTGGGTGTTGTACCTGGTCAACATCAATGATGCGACAAATGATATTGAGATATTCTTGAGGAATAACTTTACAAATTCCCAAAATAGTCGCTTTTTCAGGGGCAAGATCCGCTCCTGTTGTCAGACTCAATACTTGTGAGGCGACCACATACAGATGGATCGCCTCTTCAACTAGGTGCTTTCCGAGAGACTGGGCCAGCCAGAGGAGACTATAAAAGCCGCGTTCCTGCGCATGTGCAAAGTGCGCCCCATCTAGAGAGGTTGGCATATCGAACGCTCTATCGACTCCCCAGGTGTGAATGATCGATTGAGGGAAACACTTTGTTGCCAGCAAGCTCTGGCAGAGAATATCATAATCGCCGCGCTCAGCAGGCCGAATAATGTAGTTATGCGGATCTACACACCTATAGTGTGCGCCCGGAGACACCCGAATGACGGTTCCCCCCACAGCAATAAGACCGTCTGCTAGGTGTACACTCAGTCCACTCTCATCCATAAAGAGAAGTAATGGAGAACTGGGACGATGCTCTGGTTTTGCTGGCGTCTCGACTTCTAAGGGTCGGCGCTGCCAGATCGACTCGTAAAACCAATCATCGAGGCCAAGCTTCTTTCCCGCGCTAGCCTCAGGTCTACGTTGCTTGAGGAGTTTTTCTTCAGGGGAATCAACCCAGTAGCGTTGGCGCTCAAAGGGATAGGTTGGCAACCCTATACGCTGACGTTGTTCTCCAGCAGAGAACGCAGACCAATCAATGGTAACACCATTTAACCAGAGTCCACTCAACGCGCTCAGCAGGGTCTTTAGACCAGACTGGCCGCCTCCAGACTCAAGTACTAACGGAAGAGTATCTTTTTCATCCCATGCCGCATCTCTATCTGGCGATCCTATGCACAGCAATATCGGTCCTGTCTCACGTAGAAGTACGTGTGCCTGAGCCGATAGAGATGTATTAGAAGAACGGTTTTGTGCCCAATAGTGAGGGTCAGTTACCTGTTCACTAGTAGCCCATGTACCCGTCAGAGCCGAGATATAAGCGATCTGTGGCGTGTGAAGCGAACTATGCTGTATTTCTACCGATTTTTGATGAGCCTGGGCCACAACCAGCGTAAGTGCATCCTCTAGAGAGAGAACTCCTGTCAGGCAAGCGACTCTATATTCAGCACGTCCACTACCATAACAAGCGCTCGGTTGGATACCCCAGTGCATCAAAGTGCGGGCCAGAGCATATTGAGTGACAAAAAGCGCAAGTAGTGTGAACACCTCCGGGGAAGACGCCTGATCGCTCTGAGAAAGGAGAAACGCACGCAAATCTAGCCCTTGTGATGCCTTCAGCAGATCACAACAGTGATCGATCTCCTGGCGAAAGCTGGCCTCTTGCGTATACAACGCCTGTATGCTCTCGCGACTGAACTCCCCCTCATCGGCAAAGAGAAAAGCCACGGGACGATCTCGCCGTTCGACTAGCGCACTTTCTCGACCTCCACCCTCCCCTTGCTCTAACCCCTTGATGGCCTCCTCTCGTCCTCGACAGACCACGACGCTGCGATGGGCAAACCCTGCTCGACCCACCTGCAACGTGTACGCCACATCCGCCAGTTCCACTTCTGGCTCCTCCCGCAGATACGCCGCCAATCGCTCACGCGCCGCTCGTAGCGCTCCCTGGCTACGCGCCGAGATTGGCAACACCTGCCACGGTCTCGACTTTCCTGTGGCCTCTCGCTGCGGTCCCTCCTCTAGCACGAGGTGCACATTGGTTCCGCCCAACCCG
>JBDTBU010000331.1:0-11679 GCA_039923935.1 Ktedonobacteraceae bacterium
AAGGGCAATGGCCTTCAACGCTTTATTATGAATATCCACGTTGGTCTGTATCGAGGCACAAACGGTTCGATTGGTGGTCGTCTAGGTGGCAGACCGATGCTTTTGCTACTAACGATTGGTCGCAAAAGTGGTCAGGAACGCACGACGCCTATCATGTATACAAGAGATGGAGATGACTATATCTTGATCGCATCCAATGGAGGAGCGCCACGAGATCCGCAATGGTACCGGAATATCGAGGAAAATGCACAAGCGAAAATCCAGGTTGGCTCCAAAATCATTGCTGTGACTGCCAAAACAGCCAATCCTGCTGAGCGTAGCCGTCTCTGGGCTGGAGTCACGGGCCAATACACAAATTTCGCAGACTATCAAACACGTACTACACGCGAGATTCCGGTGGTCATTCTCACACCCAATCTGCCAGCACACTAGGCCAGCAATACTTCTAGTCTGTCGTTAACGCTTGAAAGTCACGCTCAACCCTATGAAATATCTCGCGCCCGATTATCTCTATACTCCCGCTGGTCTCCAGGCCAACATGGTTGTGACCATCTCAGATGATGGGGCTATCACAGCCATTGCGCCTCGTACTGCCGAGTCACGTATCACTGATCCGTTGCCTGGCGTGGCGCTGCTACCGGGTTTTGTGAACGCACATAGCCACGTTTTTCAGCGGGCCTTGCGTGGGCATACGCACCGTCCGCTCTCACGCCAGGATACGTTTTGGACGTGGCGGCGTGCGATGTATGCTGAGGCGGGCCGACTCAATCCCGACCTGCTCTATGCCAGCGCGGTTCGTGCCTATCGCGAGATGCTGGCGGCTGGCTATACTAGCGTGGGCGAGTTTCATTATGTCCATCACCAGATTGATGGGCTACCCTACGCCAATCCCAACGCGATGGCAGAGGCGATCCTTGCAGCTGGCCGTGAAGCCGGTATACGTGTGGTGCTGCTGATGACTGCTTATGCACAAAGCGGCTTCAACCAGCCGCCAGAAGATGGTCAGCTTCGTTTTTGTGACGCCTCGGTTGAGGCGTATCTAGCACGCGTGGAGACGCTACGTGTAGCAGGAGTGCCAGTTGGTGTTGCGCCACATTCAGTGCGTGCCGTACCTGAGCACTGGTTTCGGGCTATCGCCGAGTATAGCCGCATTCATCAATTGCCCCTGCATGTCCACGCCGACGAGCAAGTGGCAGAGATCGAGCTGGCCCAAGCGGCATACGGCTGCACGCCGATTGAGCTACTGGAACGCTTCGGTGCGTTACATAAGCATACCACCGTGATCCATGCCACGCACGCTAATACGGCTGAGATCGACCTGTTGGCGCGGCGTGGCAGCACTGTGTGCGTCTGTCCCACAACTGAGGGCGATCTAGGAGATGGCGTTGCGCCCTACGCTGAACTACGCGCCGCTGATATCCCGCTTGCCATCGGAGCCGATAGCAATACGCGTCTGGACCCGCTTGAAGAACTGCGCTGGGCTGAATATAGCGCCCGCATGCGTTACCAGCGCCGCCGCGTGCTCGTCACCGACGAACTGGCCTCGCCCGGTGCACTACTGCTCGCCACTGGCACAGTCAACGGCGCTCGTTCGCTGGGTCTTGTGAGCGGCGAAATTGCCGTCGGCCAATCAGCAGACCTAGTGGCGATCAATCTCAATCATCCTTCGTTAGCTGGCTGGAATAGCACAGACTTGCTGGATGTACTCTTCTTTGGCGCATCAGCCGAGGTAATTGTAGGTACATGGGTGCAGGGCCACAAAGCTAGTTTGTAGCATGTAATATTGTGGGATAGCATAAAACACGCAAAACTGGTTTATGCTATCCCACAATGTGTCGTGTTATTTATTTACATTTCGCGCTTTGCTTGGCCGTTCCCCTAATGTAGGCCGCAAAGCTGGATAACTCTCCACCAGCTTCAAGCACTCCTCAACCGCTCGTTCTAGCTGCGGATCTCTTTGATTGACATAATCCTGCGGCTTAATATCGACCTCAATATCGGGATCGGTGCCGTAGTTTTCGACGTTCCAGCCCACATCTTGAAACCAATTGGCGAATTCTGGCTGAGTTGTACGTGTGCCATCGACCAGCGTGTGATGCATAGTGATACCAACGACACCGCCCCAAGTGCGCGTACCGATAAGCGGTCCCAGACCCATGAGCTTGAACGAGTGACTGAAGATATCGCCATCGGAGCCAGCGTGCTCATCGGTGAGTGTAACCATCGGGCCACTGGGCGCTTCGTAGGGGTAGCCGCGTGGTTGACGCCAACGTGCGATACTATAGGCCACGCGCCGCCGGGCCAGCTTTTCCAACAATAGACCCGAAATGTTGCCACCGCGATTCCAGCGCACATCGATCAGCAAACCAGGAGCATCGTACTCTACCAGATAGCTACGATGGAATTCGGCAAAACCAGCGTTTTGCATATCGGGGATGTGAATGTAGCCAACACGACCATCTGAGAGCTTGTGGACGAGGGCGCGGTTGTGCTCCACCCAGGCGCGATAGCGGACGGGTTGTTCGCTGCCAAGCGCTTTCACGCTGACGGTGCGGATCTCCTTATTCTCTGCCGCTTCGATGGTGAGTTGGACCTCTTGATGGGCCTGGTTGACCAACAGCGCTTGTGGGGTCCGGCCTGGCCCTAGGCGCTGCCCATTAATGGCTAGTACCGCATCACCTGCTTGAATATTCAAGCCAGGCGAGGTCAGAGGCGAGGTCGCACGCGGATCGGAGAGGTCGCCTTTGACAATCTGCGCAATCTGATAACGCTGCTGTTCCGCGTCATAGCTCCAATCGACGCCGAGAAAGCCCTGGCGATAGTGGGGATGGTGGCGATAGTCGCCCGCGCTCTCGTAGGCGTGCGAGGTACCCAACTCGCCCTGAATCTCCCAGAAAAGGTCTGACAGTTCTGCGCGTGAGCCAACGCGTTCAAGCAATGGTGCGTATTGCGCGTAGATGGCCGTCCAGTTCACGCCAGACATATCCTCGGTCCAGAAGTATTCGCGTTGCAGCCGCCAGGCCTCGGAGAACATCTGTCGCCATTCTGCCGCTGGTTGCACTGAGACTTTCACGCGGTCAAGGTCCAGCCAGCCACTTTCCCGGCTCACTCGTTCACCGTTGTCCTTGGGCTTTTCCGTGGCTTTGAGGACACGTAGGCGGCGCGTTTTGCTATAAATCAGCGTTTTAGCATCTCTGGATATGTCGGAATATCCGACGCCCTCGATGCTCCACTCCACTTTGTACGTCTCGAAATCGTAGCACTCGATCTTGCCACGCGGCTGACTCTCGCTTGTCTGTGTGCCATTATCGAGGCTTGACGATTGAATAAGCACTTTGCCTTTCAAGCCATAGATACATGCATAACGGCCCTCTGCCATTGGGAAGGGGATTGTGCGTTCAGTAATCCCCTCCAGGTCAATTGCCAAATCGACGTTTTTGCTCTGTTCGTTGGCTTCGCCATGCTCTTTACTCTCGCCTTCATCCGCATTGCTAGTCTTTGCACCATTCACGCCATTTGACGATTTTTTTCCGTTCTCCTCTTTTTCACCTAGTGCTTTCGGTTCCGGGATAAAGGGAGAACGCAGGTCACGGCGGAGCATAATCGCGTAGGGTTTTTCGCCACGGGGAAAATTCAGGTCGAAGTGCAGATTATCGCGTACCGGATTGAAGGTGCGTGTGCCAATAAAGTAGAGATATTTGCCGTCAGGATCGAAGGCGGGTGCACGGTCCTCTAAGATTGGCTCGCTTGCCAGGAAGGTTTCTCCGTTCGCCAATTGGCAGAGTGTAATGGCGGATTTCTGGGCGCTCAGCCAGTTGCTATAGGCCAGCCACTTGCCATCCGGTGCCCAAGCAATGCCGCGCATGGGATTGTGGAGACTTTTATCGAGGACACGCGCCTCGCCCGTTTCTAAATCGACAACCATCAGTTCTTGGCGATGGTTGGTCAATGCGACCTTATCCTCAGTGGGCGAAACTTCCAGATCGAGCACGCGCCCCAGATCGAGGGCTGGGAAAGTGCGTGGCTCGCTGGCCTCTTCTGGATTGAAGATGACCAGACCCTCTTGCCCGCCAGCGTCGTGAATGGCGACCAGACGTTTGCCATCGTTGAGCCAATTGAGAGAGCGGTAGCGCACGCCGTCTGGCTCGCCGTGTTGCAGGACCGGACCTTCCCAGTTAGCCATTGAGAAGGCTTTGCCGCGTGTGGTGATGGCTACGGCATAGCCCTGCGGGTGCAGTGTGTAGGTATCCAAGTAGTGACTGGCTGAGACAAACTTGCGGCTGCGCTGGGTTCGCGTACTGGGCAGTGTGACCTCGACGCGGTGCGACTCGTCGTTGGCCGGATCAAACAGATAGAGATCGCCGCCTGCGTGGTAGACCATACGCGTGCCGTCGCTGCTCAGGTTGCGTGCATAGAAATCATGATGTGTGGTATGGCGGCGCAGATCTCTGCCAGTGGGCAGGCAGGAATAGATATTGCCCACGTCCTCATGATCGGAGAGGAAGTAGATTCGTTCACCGATCCAGCAAGGGCTGGCTAGGTTGCCTGCCACGTTCAGCAAGCGTTGAAACTGGCCTTGCCCGGAGAGATCGCACCAGAGTTGACCTGCTGTACCGCCACGGTAGCGTTTCCAACGGGCAGGTTCGCTGATGTTACGCCCGATCACCACGCTTCCCTGTGGTCCGTAACTAAGCGCATTCGCCATGCCATATGGTAAGAGAGTGGGTAAGCCGCCCTGTGGGCTGAGCGTGTAGAGAAAGCGTGCGCGGGAATCGAACTGATCGACGCTACTGGCGAAGAAGATGCGCTCCCCATCAGGTGACCAACCAGCGAGAGTGCAGATAGCAGACTGAAAGGTTAACCGTTGCGCCTCGTCGCCCAGACTGCGCATGAGATACACTTCTTCGCTGCCCTCTGACTCGCCCACAAATGCTAGTTGCGTGCCGTCAGGGGAGAAATAGGGCGTTTTTACCTCTGCTACTCCGGCTGTCAAACGTTCGGCTCGTCCTCCTGCACTTTCTACCAGCCAGAGATCGTCCTCTGCTACAAAGACAATAGAATCCCGATGAATACTGGGAAAGCGAATATAACCCTGGAATGGCATGTGTACCCCTCCCTGTACTGAAGATATCGCGTTCAACAAATGCGGCACATTGTTTTCGTATCTAATAGCTATGATTATATCACAGCTATTTTAGAGTAATCTGGGGCAATCAACCATTCAAGCCAATCTATTGGTGTCCACAAGGCCAATGAGCATCTCCAAGTCGTGGGTGCTCCAGAGATCGACTGATAGCGCCATGTGTCTCCTGGAGCGTTTTGCCAGGGGTCGCAAGTGGCCTGACCCAGGTGTGGTTAGCAGGGAGCGTTATGGATTGATCCCGCAGATTTCACCGGTAATGTGCGCCGTAAAGTGAACTCCGTCGGTGCTCGATCCGTTGAACGATATTGATCCAGTGGCACCGGCGAACCTACCAGTTGAAGCCGCCCCATCGACTGTCCCATTCTCAACAAAAGTGCCGTTGGAGAAGGACTGCCCAGTATCGTTAGTGATGAGCGTTCCGTGTTTGGTCATGTCCTGAAATGTGGCTGTGTAGGTACCTGCTGACGCGTTGAAACTGCTGATCTGGTCCTGCGTCGTTCCCTTGAGCCGACCACGCTGTGTGACCGTGCCCTGGGTCAGGCCGGCGCTGACAACTTGGGTGGTCAGAGTGCCGTGCACATGATGGCAGCCCTGTGTGTGTGTGCTCTGCGCCATGGCTTGCGGAGTACCGACGAGACACATGCAAACCGCAATCAACACGATTGTTATGATTTTGCTAAAAGCTCGCTGATTGAACATTGAAGTCCTGCCTTTCAAAAGATATTCCAACAGATGGCGGTCAGTATTCCGCACATACTTGATGAAAGTATACAATCAATCAGAATGTTTGTCATTGCGCACATTGCGCATTTTTGACTCTTTTTCAGAGAGAAGCAAGGCCAACGCGTGCGTGAATAGCATGAATCATCGTGGGTTGGCTGCATTGATGGCTAGTATGTTTGGCTGTATCTTCTGGTTATCCCACTTGTCAGAATCAGCGAGTAATGGTACCCTCTTTTTGCAATCGTGAAACATCCATCGATATTTGTGAGGAGAGTCGAAATCTATGCCGCAAACCGAGAATGGGCAAAGTATACCAGAAGCAACCCCGCGACCAATTCGTCCTGGCCAACGCCAACAGGAGCGTATGCAACGTATCGCACGCCGCCAAAAACGCCGACGTGTTGCCGCCAGTTCTATAGCAGCGTTCCTGGTGGTCGTTGTGGGCATTGCTGGCACCTTGTGGTTCCAGAATTACAACGATCAGCGGATCGCTACTATTAATGCTCATGCAACCGCAACTACCGACACTGCCAACGTTCATGCGACTGGAACTGCCGGCTTCATAGCGAATGCGACAGCTACCGTAGTGACGAAGGACTGCTTCATCTCTCCAAATGCTCCCGCAATCCCCGCGATTTATACTGCCAGCACGCCACCAGCCGCTGGCCCGACCACCTCGCCAGCAATTTCTGGTACGCCTGTGGCCCTGAGTGGCGGATTACAGTATGTCGATATGAAGGCTGGAACGGGAGCAGTAGTGAAGAGTGGCAACACTATTAGCGTCAACTATACCGGCTGGCTTGCGAGCACCTGTCAGAAATTCGACAGTGCATTTGATGGTCACCAGGATCAGACTGGTCAGACCCAGCCGGGTCAGCCTTTCTCGACAGCGATTAGCAAAGGTAATGTGATCGACGGTTGGGTTGAAGGCATTGTGGGTATGAAGGTTGGTGGGATTCGTCGCCTTTATATTCCTGCCGCGCTTGCTTATGGCTCGGCAGGATCGCAGAAGGACCAGAATGGCAACCAGGCCATTCCTCCGAATGCGGTGCTGATCTTCGATGTTCAGGTGCTGTCAGCAAGCTAAGTACAGACAATCACAAGTTCTTTCCGAGCTTTGAGGCTCAATCAGCCTCAGGCCGGGAATCGCACTCGAATACATTTGTGAAATCCTGTACTAAGTGTGCACAGAGCACATTTATATAAGCTAGGTTTATTCATCAGCCAGTTAAGAAACTCAAGTAGTTTCTCACTGGCTGCTTTTTATATCAAATCCGTTTTTAAAGAAGATTATTTGGGGGCATTACAATCTCTATCAGAGAGCTAGCCGCCCTCTACACTCCCACTTTAGGGCTACTTTTCGGGCCGATTTGATATTACATCTTTTTTGAATTGCTGCTACTTAGGCAACCGAAAGACATGCTCATAGGTAATGTATCCTTAGCTAAGGATACATTACCTATGAGCATGTAGTATTGACAACTAAGTTATAAGCATGCTATTATTTTTGTATAAATACATGCGTATTTATACTTGGTAGAAGCGGAACTATGGTTTCTATTTCTATCACAAACAAAATTAGTTCAAGGACGGAAGCAAACATGGTAAAGCGAAAATCTCTTGTACTTCTAGCTGTAATCTTTCTCCTTTGTACATGCTTAACTCTATCACTTACTCCCAAGAGTTATGCATCTACATCATTACTTAGGGTTAATTCATGTACAGTTACTCAGATAACTCTTCACGGCACGGCAGCTCATACAATTCAATCGATGCCATGTCGAACTCCTAAAAAAACAGGGGCGGGAGTTAGTCCTTTAATCAGTACGAGTTCAGGTGTTTGTCCTGCGGATGATTTGATTCTTTACTATAATGGTCCTGTTGGGGCTGCTGGACCTATCCTATGCGTTGGTGGTTTTGGTGAACTTGATCTGACTTTCTCGCTTGGCGGCGTCTTTTGGAATGATGTTGCGAGTGCTTGGTGGACTGGATGTCAGGATGCGTTTTTCTACGTAGACATTCAACGCGGTGGAAATTTTGCATTTGCACAAGGAAGTGACAATGGGGCTAGCTCTCCATCAGGCATTTTTCCCTACCAGTCGCGGATTCCCTTTAATGGGAGAGGGACTGTTGGAAACGATCAGCTTTCATCTATTTACCTTCAATCGGGAAACCATCAATGTTAATTGAAGCCTTAGTATGTGGGTAATTCAGCTTGGTGATCTAATTCCACCGAACGTTATCCTAATCTTCGATGTTCAGGTGCTTTCAGCAAGCTAAGTGTGCTCATAACATCAGATATACGTACAGAGTAGGCAGCGAGACAGACCATACAACGTCTGTTTTGCTGGCTGCTTTTGCTGATGCCAATTTGCCTGCATCCTTTTGCGCAGATTTCCGTCTCTCCAGATGTTGTAATCTATATCAACGTTCAGTTTGAGGCGAAAGATGAGTATATCAGTAACTACCGAGACCGTTTGGGAAGAGTTCCACAGCCGCCTGAGACAGTTTATTTTGAGACGCGTTCCAGATGAGCAACGTGCCGATGATATTCTCCAGGATGTGTTTTTGAAGGTGCATACACGCATTGATACGCTGCACGATGAGGAGAAACTGGCCGCTTGGCTCTATCAACTCACGCGCAATGTGATTATAGACTATTATCGTACAGACAGAGCCACGACTGCAATTCCCGATTTGCCCTATGAGCCGGAAGATCGCTTGGAGAATGTGGTGCTGGAACTTGTTCCGTGCATTCAGGCCATGATCGAGAGTCTGCCTGCAACCTATCGCCAGGCATTGATTCTCACGCAATATCAGGGGTTGACTCAGCAGGAGTTGGCCCAACGTCTCAATCTCTCGTTGCCATGCGCAAAATCGCGAGTGCAGCGAGCGCGTGAGAAGCTCAAGAAGATGTTGCTGGACTGCTGCCACTTCGAGTTTGATCGCCTGGGCCGCGTGATTGATTATCAGCCAAAGTGTGTCTGTTGCACGCAGCAAGGATGCAGCCCGGCTTGCGCGACATCGTGTTAGAGTTTGCATCCTTTTTGGGCACGACCCGTCTATCAGGGCAAAGCGAAATGCTTTAGTTGAAGTTCAGAAAGAGGGAATAAACGATGACGAACAAACCAGATAATGCTGAAGAGTTGCGTGCGGAAGTTAGTCAACGCTATGCGCGTACAGCCCTGGAGGTGCTAGGAAAAGCGCCAGAGGATACCGTATCTTCGGGCTGCTGTGGAAGTGGTTGTTGCTCAACCAGTGGCAGCGATCCAGTCACCAGTGATCTATATAGTGGCGCGGAACTGGGAGAATTGCCAGCAGGAGCGGCGCTGGCCTCACTTGGCTGCGGCAACCCTACGGCTCTGGCTGCGCTCAAACTTGGTGAGAAGGTGCTCGATCTTGGTAGCGGTGGCGGCATCGATGTGCTGCTCTCAGCGAAGCGTGTGGGACCGACGGGCTTCGCCTATGGTTTGGATATGACTGATGCTATGCTGGAACTGGCCGAGCGCAACCGGGCCGAGGCAGGCGTGGAGAATGTGCGTTTCTTGAAAGGCGTGATTGAAGAGATCCCACTGTCCGCTAACGAGGTCGATGTGGTCATCTCGAACTGCGTAATCAATCTCTCCGCTGATAAGGCCCAGGTGTTGCGCGAAGCCTATCGTGTACTGAAGCCAGGCGGGCGTTTGGCTGTTTCGGATATTGTTTTTCTGGGACGTTTCCCTGTTGCTATTCGCCAGGATCTAGAAGCTTGGGCTGGCTGTATCGCGGGCGCTTTGGAAGAGGAGACCTATCAGCGTTTCCTGGCCGAGGCTGGTTTTAGCAAGATCGATTTCGAGATCACCCGGCGTTATACCCTGGATGATATCGCGGCTAGCGGCGGCGGTACTGCGCTCAAGGCGCTTTCCGAGAGCGAACGCGCCCAGATTGAGGGCCAGTTCGTGAGCGCGTTTATACGCGCACGCAAACCAGTCTAGTTCATACCTCACCCCGAAACCAGAGGCTGGTTTCGGGGTGAGCTTAGCTTGTGATATACTCTGTGGAGGTCTCAAGCAGGGAACAAACGTTGATACGGAAAACTGGTCATGAACTTCCATCGATTTTTGCCTTTCATGAGCCTCGAACAGGATTTTTTTTTGCCCTGTTGCTCTGCTATATTTACAGGATACGTTTGTTCTGGCATGTACAAACGCTAAAGGTGTGATGTATGCATTCAGATGAAATATTGCAACTTTTTCAAGAACTGGGGGTTGTCACGCACGGACATTTTCTGCTCAGTTCTGGTCGGCATAGCGACGAGTATTGGGAAAAATTTCGTGTATTTGAACATCCACGCGTGACCGAGCAATTGTGCCGAGAGATCGCGAACCGCTATCGTGAGAGCAATCTGGCCGTAGTAATCGGGCCTACGACGGGCGGTGGACTGATGGCCCAGGAGGTGGCGCGTCAGTTGGGCGTGCGTTGTATGATCGCTGAGCCAGTGGCTACAGGTGGGCGTGAACTGCGGCGCGGTTTTGTTTTACAGCCTGGCGAGCGTGTGCTGGTGGTCGATGATGTGCTGACCACTGGCCTCTCACTGCGCGAGACACTGGCTGCGTTGCGACCCTATCAGCCAGAGATGCTAGCGGTTGAGGTAATGATTGATCGCAGCAATGGCGAGGCGGGTAAGCAGTTTGGCGTGCCTTGCCAGGCACTGTTCAGCGTGACAGCGGCCCGTTCGTATGATCCCGCCGATTGTCCACTGTGCCGCGAGGGGCGTCCCGTTGTAAAGCCTGGGTCACGTAAGATGCCCGGTCAGTAGTAGTGTAGAAAGGAGCGCCGCAATGCTCCCGTCCCTGATGGCTGTGGGCGGCTTGCGGCGAATGAGCATGAATTTTCTGGAAAAGCTGCTAGCTGCCGAGCGTAGCAACCAGTCGTTACTGTGTGTGGGTCTCGATCCAGAGCCGGAGCGTTTGCCCGCAGAATTGCGCGACTTGCCAGTAGAGAAGGCGGTAGTGCAATTCTGTCGCACAATTATTGAGGCCACTGCACCCTATGCATCGGTTTATAAACCCAACCTGGCCTTTTTTGAGGTGTTGGGACCAGCCGGCTTGGTGGCGTTACAAGAGGTCATTCGGGCTATTCCCACGCACATTCCTGTGATCGCCGATGCCAAACGTGGCGATATCGGTAATACTGCACGTAACTATGCTGCTGCGATCTTCGAGACCTATGGCTGTGATGCCGTGACCGTCAATCCGTACTTGGGCCATGATGCAGTTGCGCCTTTCTTGGCCTACCGTGACAAGGGCGTCATTATACTTTGTCGCACGTCCAATCCTGGTGCACGCGATTTCCAGGATTTGCCTGTGCAAGAGGCTGATGGCTCGACTAGGCCACTTTATGAAGTAGTGGCTCAGCGTGTGCAGAGTTGGAACGAGGCGGGTAACTGTGGTCTGGTTGTGGGTGCAACCTACCCGCAAGAACTGCGGACCATTCGCGCACTCTGCCCCGAACTGCCGATCCTCGTGCCCGGCATTGGTGCACAGGGGGGCGACCTGGAGGCCGTTGTACCTGCTGCGGTGGATGTGCGAGGTGAACGAGCTATGATCTCAGTCTCGCGTGCCATACTCTATGCGGATACTGGCGTGAATTATGCTGAAGCGGCAGCCAATGCAGCACGAACCTTCCGCGATCAGATCAATCAATCACTTCATATAGCCAGATAAAGGAACATTCTCGTCTCTATATTGATGTAAAGCCCAGATTAAGAAGAGGTTGATGAAACTGCAAATTGAGCTGGCTCCGCAGCATAAAAGTGGTTTGCCTTTGCGCAA
>JBDTBU010000332.1:0-2951 GCA_039923935.1 Ktedonobacteraceae bacterium
TACCGCGCTCGCGCTCTTCTGGCGCTTTGTCGATCTGGTCGAACGCCATGTACTTGTTGTCTTTTGAGAGCGTTGCCATCACTTTGGTGATTGCAGCGGTCAGCGTTGTCTTGCCATGGTCGATGTGGCCGATGGTCCCAACGTTGACATGGGTCTTGTTTCGCTCAAACTTCTTTTTTGCCATGTGCTCGATGGCTCCTTACCTTAGAATGACTGAAGAATACTACTTGGATTTCGCTCACAAGGGCCAGTAGGCATGCAGCAGCCATCTCCTGTTGAGTTTTCTTTGTTCGCATGCAACGATTGCTAGCGGAGAAAGAGTCAGGAGACGGTGGCGACGTGTAGCGTTTGGCACTGCAACACATTTTGCGCCGTCCTACGGCTCGTGGTTTTGGACAATGAGACGAAAGGAAGGAGATATTGCAGCATTCTCCCCACAGAACCAGCAGTTGCCAGACACGGCAGGGAGAGATGAACAGGAGCCCGTGATGGGAATTGAACCCATGACCCCAGTCTTACCAAGACTGTGCGCTACCGCTGCGCCACACGGGCAGGTTTCAGGTGGGCAGTGAGGGATTCGAACCCCCGAAGTCTAAGACAACTGATTTACAGTCAGTTCCATTTGACCGCTCTGGAAACTGCCCAAGAAAAACTCCCGCGCCCACCAAGGGTTGGCGAGGAATCCTTTACCTGCTACTCATCGCCAGGAAACACGTTTCTGTGTTTTCCAGCTAATCGATGCGCCTATTATAATATGACTTTTGGTGTACTGTCAAGCATTTTTTTACACTGGTTTGGAAAGTCATTGAACACACTTCTCTCAAGCCCTATCATACTAGAAAAAAGCCGATAAATAACCAAATTGGTGAATATTCGTCACAAACTATTGCACCCAGTCGAATTTGCTGGTATAATCTCGGAAGATCAAAAAAACATGCCCTCACACATTATTGTTTCGATGTGTAGTTTGACATTGGACTTTGTTCGGCACGAAGAGGTTTTCCTATGACGACGAATTATGACTTGAGTCGTTCTTCTCTGCTTATTGAGCAGTACCAGCGCGAGATGGAGATTATAGCAACGGCCCTGCAAGAGGAAAATCAAGAAGAAGTAGAAGAGCGACTGAGCTTCGTTGGACAGGCATGGTCGTTGACCTGCGCCTGCTTCCAGGCCCAGCGTGAGTCCAATCCCAATGATGCTTCTGTCTATGCTTCTGTGGTCGCTGTTCGTCCATAATCAGTAGAAAAGATTGTAGACGATCATGCCTCATCCACCTGAACTTCCAACGGAGGAGCTTGCCTATCAAACACCCATTCAATTCGGTATGTTGTATTGGGTGAATTTTGGCTATCCCACGCTCCCAGCCGGTATGGAAGAGAAACGTATCCTTGACTGGCATCCCGCGCTGGTCGTCTCTTCCGACCCGTTCTGTCGGCACGCGGGAGCAGTCAATGTGGTAGCCCTGACTTCCTATCGCGGTAAATTGCGTCCATACCATCATTTGTTGCTCAAACGCGACTATCCCCTGTTGGATACTGATAGCTTGGTGAAAACTGAGCTAATGTACGCGGTCTTGCGCAGCCTGTTAGCGGATCAGTATGCCATCTGCAAGCTGAACGAGCCGGATCTACGCTCGATTATGGGCAAGATCGCCAATAGCGTGGCAATTACGATGTTTTATTCACTACACTAAAATTGTAATCTAAAAAGGCTGTTATGAACGTTGATGCAGCACAATTTCGCTTACTCCCCGCGCTGGATGCCTTGCTCCAAACCTCTATCGGCCAACAACTTAGCTCTACCTATACGCGTGCCCTGACACTACGCGCCCTGCGCACCAGCCTGGATGAGGCCCGCAGCGCGATCCACGCAGGTCAGCCCTGCCCATCCAGCGAGGCTTTACTCGCCACAGCCGCAACATTGTTAGAACGCGAACAGCGTCCCAGTCTTCAGTCTGTCATTAATGCCACTGGCGTGATTATCAATACGAACCTTGGGCGTGCCCCGTTGAGCGCGGAGGCACTGGAGGCCGTACGCCAGGTGGCTGGAGGCTACTCAAACCTGGAGTATGAGTTGGAGGCTGGCGAACGTGGCTCGCGTCACACGCATGTGGCAGCACTGTTGCGTGAACTGACCGGTGCTGAGGCGGCTGTCGTAACCAATAATAATGCGGCGGCGGTGCTGCTGGCTTTGAGCACACTGGCAATGGGACACGAGGTGGTGATCTCGCGTGGGCAGCTTGTGGAGATTGGCGGCGGCTTCCGCGTGCCCGATGTGATGCGCCAGAGCGGCTGTCAGCTCGTCGAGGTCGGCACAACCAACCGCACACGCCTGAGCGACTATCAGGCGGCGCTCACTGAACGCACAGCCCTGTTGCTCTCGGTCCATCCAAGCAATTTCCAGATCACTGGCTTTACTGAGTCCACGCCGTTGCACGAACTGGTTGCACTGGCCCACCAACACAAGCTACTGGTTATGGACGACCTGGGTAGTGGTTGCTTACTAGCCAGTGAGCAGTATCAAATGGCTCATGAGCCGAGGCCGCAGGAGAGTTTGGCAGCAGGTGCGGACGTAGTATGCTTCTCCGGTGATAAACTGCTGGGCGGTCCCCAGGCAGGTATCCTCGTAGGCAAGGCGGAGATTATTGCACGCATCGCCAAACATCCCCTGATGCGAGCGCTACGCATCGACAAGATGACCCTGGCAGCCCTGGAAGCCACGCTGCGCCACTACCAACGCGGCGAGGCAACCACGCACATCCCCATCTGGCGCATGATCGCTCTGCCAGCCGCCACAATTGCCAAACGTGCCAACAACTGGGCCGAGCAATTACACGCACAAGGCATCAACGTGCACACCCAGCGCGGCGAGTCAACCATCGGTGGCGGCTCCCTGCCCGGCGAAACGCTGCCCACTACCCTGCTAGCCCTGGACGCTGCGCAGGTGGGCAT
>JBDTBU010000333.1:0-5447 GCA_039923935.1 Ktedonobacteraceae bacterium
GACATGGCCCACTGCACGCGCTGTGTTGCGCTGGCGAAAAAAGCTAAAGACCCACGAGAGAATGCCCGCGACCAGGATCGCCACGATTAGTCCACTGACAGCTTGCAGGTTTTGCGAGGCAATCAACAAGTCGAGGCCGCGTGCAACCAGGAGTGGGAAAGCGGTATCGATTAGCGAACTGAGCACCACCAGGATCGCCACGAGGATCATCAAGTTCAGTTTGGAGCGAAAATACTTCGCGATGCGCCCAACGAGGGCACGGTCTGTATATTTACGGTCATATGCTTCGGCATCGAGACCGTCCATTAAAAAACCCATGCTATTGTACCTCCATCATAATGGCATTCGCAAGATCTTCCGTCTCACTCGGCACAGGGCCGTGATGGGCGAAGATACGGCGATAGGTTTCGCAGCGGCTCAGCAGCTCATCATGCGTACCCTGATCGATCAGCTCACCCTGGCGCAGAACCAAGACTTTGTCGGCCCAACGGATCTGCGAGAGACGATGGGTAATCAGTAGTGTGGTGCGACCCTCCAACACGCGATGGATGGCACGTTGAATCTCGTCCTCAGTGGCGCTATCGATGGCGCTGGTCGAATCATCGAGGATGAGGATGCGCGGATCGGTCAGCAGGGCGCGTGCGATAGCGATGCGTTGACGTTGGCCGCCTGAGAGCGTGACCCCGCGCTCGCCAATCTCGGTGGCATACCCTTCCTTGAAATCCAGGATAAACTGATGGGCCTGAGCATCGTGTGCGGCCTGCTCGATGGCTTCCTTGGTCGCTTTCTGGCCTAGACCATAGGCGATGTTCTCGGAGATCGAGCGTGAGAAGAGAAAGATATCCTGCTCAATGGTCGAGATCTGCGAGCGTAGCGCGTCCAACTGCCAAGTACGTACATCGATGCCATCTACCAGAATGCGCCCGCTCTCTACATCGTAGATACGGTTGATGAGTTTGGTCAGCGTACTCTTGCCGGAACCGGTTTGGCCGACAATTGCAATGGTCGAGCCTGGTTCGGCGCGGAAAGAGATATCTTTGAGCACGAGCGCACCCTCGTAGCTAAAGGTAACGTGCTCAAAGGCGATCTCGCCGCGCATACCGTTCTCAATGCCACGATGACCCTCCTCGTTCTCATCCAGATCAGTCTCCTCTTTCAGGATCTCCATAATACGTCCAGCACCAGCTATGCCAAGCTGGACAAGGCTCCAGGACCAGTTGGAGTTCGTCGCTGGGTAGCGCAGCATGACCATCAGGCCCATAAAAGCCACTAGGCTGCCAACAGAGATTTGATGGTTCGCCACCAGCAACAGGGCGTGCAGGAAAGCGAAGACCAGGGCAATGGAGAGCAGGAGCGGCGGCAGATACCAGGATTGGACCATGCCATTCTTAACAAACAGGTCACGATAAAGACCCGCACGCTTTGCAAATTTGTGTTGTTCCTGTTTTTCTTGCGATGTCGCTTTGATAACTTCAATCCCATTGATCGACTCGTTCAGGCCCGCGTTAAGCTCGCCGAAACTTTCGCGCATACTATCTGAAACGGGCGCGAGTTGGTGCGAGAAGATGCTGATTGCGATCATAAACGAAATAGTAAACAACACAGGTACGAGCAGCAGTTGAAGATTGAGCGAGCCAATGAAGATCAGCGTCATGCACAGGCTCACATTTGAGTCGAAGATGATATCAAAGCCCGGCACGACCATACTGCTCAACTGGGTCATATCGTTGGCGGCTCGCGCCATGATATCACCCACGCGTTGACGGTTGTGGAAGGTTTGGCTCTTGCCCAGCAGGCTGAGATACAACTCAGAACGGGCATCGCGTGCCAGACGTTTGCCAACGAGTTCGGGAAAGAAACGTGCGCCCAGATCGCCACAGCCACCGAGAAAGACCAAGCCAAGCATAATCAGAGATATGTGCGCAAGTTGGTCCAGCGAACCGGCCAGCACAGCATTAAAAGCCGTGCCAGTCAGTACCAGTGTGATCGCGTAGAGTCCATTGGCGGTAATCGAGGCCAGCATATAACAGAGGATCAGGTGTGTGTAGCGCCACAAATGCGAAATAATCCAGCGTGAGGGGCTGGTCAGGTTATAGCGATATTCGTTGGCGACAGTAAATTCTCTTTTAGACAAGCAGAACCTCCCGCCAGATAGGCGAGCTTTCTTTTTAGTAGAACAACGATAGAACTTCTATTCTACCACGTTTTGGGGTCTTGGTCTATGGCTGAAGAAAAATATTCCTGGAGAGCCAAGGAATAATGGATAGAACAGTTCGTTAGCTAAGAACTACTCTAACATATTCGCACATTTTCTGCTAGGGATGGACACAGCAATTGTCATCAGGCTAGAGTTATAAACTCTGTGTTTATTCTCACTCCGAAATTGTAGAGGGATCGCTGATTGGTCTCGCGTGCTATACTGTGGACGCACTTCATAAGAGATGCGAAGATCTGTGCCTTGTGGAAGAGAAGAATCTATGCAGAATAAACAAAGCCTTAAAATTTATATGCTTGCCGCTGAAATTGTTCCCTTTGCGAAGGCTGGTGGAATGGCTGATGTCGTGGGCGCGTTGCCCAAGGCGTTGAAAGCGCTGGGGCATGATGTGCGCTTGGTGATGCCGCGTTATAGTCAGGTAAAGCCTGAACGCTTCAATCTCCAGCCGCTACTTGACGCGCTACCTGTGAAGATCGGCCCCTATCAGGAGCAAATCCGCGTCTTCCAGGGAACAATTGGCGACGATATTCCTGTGTATTTGATCGATGCGCCGCGCTATTTTGAACGCGAAAATATTTATGGCTATACCGACGATGGCGAACGTTTTATCCTCTTCTGTCAGGCGGCTCTAGAGGCTGTGCGTGCGCTTGGTTGGTCGCCCGATGTCATCCACTGTAACGACTGGCAGACGGGGATTGTCCCCAACTGGATGCATACGCTCTATCACGATGATCCCTTTTTTGCTAGCTCAGCCACGGTCTATACAATTCACAATCTTGCCTACCAGGGCATTTTTGGGCGTCGTATTCTAGAGGTGGCCGGAGTTAGTTCAGGCGGTTTTCTCTACCCGCAGATTGTTGAACTGGCGAATGTGGTCGATATCATGGGCCGTGGCATCCTCTTTGCCGACGCGATTACCACAGTGAGCGAGCGTTACGCCCAGGAAATTTTGACTCCGACCTTTGGCGAGAAACTGGATCATTTGCTGCGTTCGCGACAAGACCGGCTCTTTGGTATTCTCAATGGTATCGATTACCAGGAGATGGACCCAGCAACCGATCACTATATTCGTGCGCGTTTTGATGCCCAGTCCTTGGAGAAGCGTGCGGAAAATAAGCGAGCCTTGCAAGAACGTGCGCGTCTTCCGATCAAGCCTGATGTGCCGTTGCTCGCTATGATTTCGCGTTTGACCGATTCGAAGGGCTTTGATTTGATTGCGCAACTCGCCCAACCGCTTTTCGCGCAGGGTGTGCAACTAGTTGTGCTGGGTATCGGCGACCAACAGTATCATGAACTGTTCCAATCGCTTGCAGCACGCTATCCTGAGCAGGTGGCGATCTTCCTGACCTTTAATTCGGATCAGGCCCAGGCGATCTATGCCGGGTGCGATATGTTCCTCATGCCTTCGCGCTTTGAACCCTGTGGTTTGGGCCAGTTGATTGCCATGCGCTACGGCGGCGTCCCCGTCGTGCGCAGCGTAGGCGGTTTGGCCGACACCGTTGAGGAGTATGATCCCAATACTGGCTCCGGCAATGGCTTTACCTTCACCAACTATGATCCTTGGGAGTTCTTCGCCGCGATGGTTCGCGCTATCGAACTGTACCGCTTCAAAGACGCCTGGCGCGTGCTGCAACAGCGTTGCATGGCCGCCGACCACTCCTGGCAAGCCTCAGCCCGTCGCTATGTTGAGGTGTACCGTCAGGCGATAGCATTTCATCACAGTGGGAAATAAGAGGAGAGATGCATTCTATAGCCCGATAGTTTCAGAAATTGACGCTGCATCGGCCAAACGTTATACTATGTCCGGTTCATGTAGATGAGCATAGTAGGAGATGTTTGACAACGTGGCACAGGATGTTGAACGGGTGGGGGGTGCTTCACCACACACATTGTCCCCAGAGGCTCTTTTTGCGGAACGTCGGGTCGCTCTGGCACGCCAGTATCACGCACTTCCAACGTATGGCTCTCCCGATTTTTGGACCCTGCTTGAGGGTTATCAAGAGGATGGACCCACTCTGCCGTTGGAGGTACTCGTAAAGGTCTTGCGCGAAGCTGTGGCACGTGGGGATGAACAGAGCTGGCGTCGGCTCTGCGAGAGTATCATTGCTCGTGTACAATCTTCAAACGAGCAATGGGTCAAGCAGGCACTTGCCAGCACAACCTTGCTTGCCAGCGAGCGGCAGGCGATGGCTGCTGATCTCTATGCCGACCTCTGCGAGCTACTACTACGCGTGTTCATGGACCCGGCCCAGCATTTCTGGGAGGAGAATTTTCAACATAGTCTGCGTTTCGCACGTAAACATGCCTACGAGAGTTTTCTGCGCCGCGAAGGGCGTCTGATCTCTGGTCCGGGCAGGCGTGTGCCGCGTCGGCTGCTTGAGAGTCTGGATCGCTACGGAGGACGGGCGGATAAAGCGTTGGAGATACGTGATGAACGTGCGGAACAAGCTTTGTATACAGTGGAGCAAGCGGATCTCGCCGCTCTCTTGCTACACCTGCCTGTACACCAGCGTGCCGTTATTTGGTTGATTTTTTTTGAAGGCCATACCACGAAAGCCGTGGCTACATTGTTAGATATTTCGGATCGCACGGTGCGCAATCGCTTGCGTGCTGCGCTTGCACACTTACGCGAGATTTTTGAAGCTGAGCAGGAGATAATTGATGGAGAGAGCGCATAAAGAGACAGTAATGTCTATCACCGCACAGTTTGTGGCTGAGCAAGAGGCTGGTCAGGGTCCACGCTTGGAGGAGTATGCACGACGCTATCCCCAATATGTGGATGAGATTACGGATTTTGTCACATATTATTACGCCGTAGAGGCCGGTTTGCCAACGAACACTGCGTCCATTCCCTCGCTTTCCCCCAGTTCACGAGCGGCGCTGGATCGGGCCTGGGAGCGTGTGGACGCGTTGCCAACTTCCGCATCGTCGGCGCTCTCCGCGCTAGCCCGTCGCCAACGCTGCACGCTGACCCAACTGGCGAACACGCTGGATCTCAGTGGAGACATCGTTGAGCAACTGGCCCGGCGTCAAATCGACCCGGCTACGCTTCCGCACGAACTTTTGCAACGTCTGGCCTACGCGCTGGTTCAATCAATTAGCGTAGTGCGTCAAGCCCTGGGCATCCTGGAGCCACCCGCGACGCCTATCCTTGCCGAGGCACGCGCATCCTACGCCCTATTATCTCAGCAAAGCTTTCGCGCTGCAGTAGAAAGCAGTTCACAGATCTCTA
>JBDTBU010000334.1:0-10723 GCA_039923935.1 Ktedonobacteraceae bacterium
GAACCTATGATGAGCTTCGCACGCGTTTTCATCTGCCCTCACAAATGGCGTGTAGCGTTCCTAGACAGGTGGGAGCCACCTATAAAACGCTGTGGAAGAAAGTCAAGCAGAACACGGCACACCGCAAGACGGGCCAGACCAAGAAACGCTATAAGGGCCTGGACAAAGCCCCCACGTTTGTGTCTCCCACCTTGACGTACCACCTGGGGCATGACTATAGCTTCAAAAAAGAGCAGCACGTCAGCGTCTTGACCCTTGAGGGTCGTCTGATTGTTCCCTACACTGGCTATGACACGCACGTCGCTCTGCTCCAAAAAGGAGCAGAAATCGGTGCGGCCCTGTTGTGGTATGACAAGCCCAAAAAGCGGTTCTACCTGCTTGTGTCCCTCGAGATTGAGGGAGCAGATCCCACACCGGAAACACATCCACACATCGTCGGCGTGGATGTGGGCGTCCGCTACCTGGCGGTTGCCTCTACGACCACGGGTGCGCAATCTTTCTACTCTGGGAAACGGGTCGTTTCCCAAGCCAACCATTACGCGAGACTGAAAAAGCGTCTGCAAAAAAAAGGCACTCGTTCTGCGACTCGTCGCCTGGTGACGGTACGTAGACGAGAGAGACGGTTGAAAGCCGACGCCAATCACGGAGTCTCCAAACGCATCGTGGCCCAGCATCCCCATTCCCTGATCGGCCTGGAGCATTTGACAGACATCCGAGAGCGAACGAAACGGCGAACGCATGTCCATAAGAAGGACGGCAAGGGCGTTGAGCGTGCCTCGAGCAAGCAGCGCAAAAGCAATGCCACGTATTCCAAGTGGTCGTTTGCCGAGTTGCAAGCGATGATCGCCTATAAATCCCTGTTGCACGGATCGATGGCAATCACAGTCGATGCCCACTATACGAGCAAGGCGTGCCCGGTGTGTGGGCATACGGCAGATGCCAATCGCCCCAAGAAAGGCTTATTGTTTGTCTGTCAGAACTGTCATTACACGCTCCATGCTGATCTGGTCGGTGCCAGGAATATCGCGATGAGAACGTTGCTCGTCCGGCAAGACTGGGCGAGTACGGGGCAGTTGTCAGTTGCCCCTGATGTGTCGGATGTGAAGACCAAAGCGGCACGCCTGCAACGGTATGCTGAACTGCGGTGGAGTTTAGACACAAGCCCCGCGTCTTTAGACCGGGGTGACTGACCTGTAACAATACTCCAGAGGCTATCAAGGTTGGAGGGTATCACGCACAAAACCTACGACCTTGCTGGGTGTATCTGACGCAAATACGGGTGTATAGAGCATCGAGGAAGATATATGCGTCTTGGAATCGTAATAGACTCCTGAGAAGAATGACTGACCCTGGAGTACCCGCTGTAAATATTCAGGTGGAACCAGGCTTGTTCCATGCGCCTCCGGCTTATTCCCATACAAAGAGTAATAAATCAGGAGTTCCCCTTTCGTGTGTAAAAACTCTACCAGAGAGACTTCTGGGTACAGAGATTTCTCCAAGGCAAGGCCGTCTTGTATAAATAATGCCAGTTGTGCGTCCGAAAAGAGATTGGGAGCTAAAAAATATTCCTGGACGTTGGGATCATTAGACAAACTTCCACTGATGGTCTCTTTATTTGCCAAGTACGCATCAATCAGCTTCGCGTGCACCTTTGCATCTGTTATCATCGATGTGCTGGCCTGGTTAATCAGGGTGGTACGGGATGGTACTTCACTCATGAGTAGGGCAAGCAGGAGAGGCAAGATTGCTACCCCGACTAGCCAGAGAGAAAGACGAATGGACAAGGGAAGCGATTTCCTGTCAGTAGAGGTTATTTGTGTCATGACTACATAACTCCTTTGGAAAAAGATAATTGCTTACAAGATTTACACGATCAATGAACCTCCCAGATGGTGTTCCCACTATACCAGAGTAGCGATAAAATATCAATATAAAAATAAAATGACAGAAAAATTGATATTTTATCATTGACTTCTCAACAAAAATCGCTTAGAATCACAGAGACGACACAAAGCAGAAGTGTGTTATAAAAAAAAGAGGACACGAAGCAAATATGGAAATAACAGATCTACGTGTATTAGCTGATCTCGCGATCTATAATTGCCTCAATCTGGGAGAGTATACTTCCCTGATCTATGAGGATGAAGGGACCACACGCGAATACACCAACGTGAGCATAGCACGTGAGGCCACCCAACTGGCGGCGGGCCTGCAAGAACTGGGCATTCAGCAGGGAGACCGCGTCATCGTCAGTATGCTCAACTGCCCAGAGGTAGTCGCTGCCTATCAGGCGATTACCAGGGCTGGAGGTGTGATTATTCCCGCCATGCCGCTGCTCAAAGCCCCGGAACTGCGCCATATTGCCGCGAACTCGCAGGCCAAAGTAGTCATCGCCAGCCCTATGCTCTTTCCTCTATGGCAGGCAGCCCTCAAGGACGTACCTACAGTCCAACATCTCATCGGCACCGATTTCGGTCTGGACGAACTGCCAGGGGTCGAGGGGACGGTCCAGGTCCACCGATACAGTTCGGTTGTCGCCAGCGGCGCGGCCTTTGCTGAACGCTATTTGGAAGCACTACCCAACGTCATGCTGGTGCCTGATGATCTGGCGGTGATTCTCTACACGTCGGGTACGACTGGCACACCCAAGGGTGTAGCGCTGACCCATCGCAACATTGTCTCCAACGCCGCAAGCAATCGTAATGCTGCAAACGATCCGAACGCGACCACACCAGAGGAAGAGGTGCCCACAGAACAGCGGCAACTCGCGATACTGCCGTTGGCTCATGCCTATGGCCTGTTGGTTCTCAATGTTGGGTATTTGAATGGCGCAATGTGTGTGATGCACCCGCGTTTCGAGACCAAAGCGGTCCTCTCAGCCATCGAACGTCATCGTATTACCGGCTTTGCGGGTGTGCCCGCCATGTTTGTGGCTCTGCTCTATGCGTCTGATGCTGAGCAATATGACACCAGCAGCCTGACCTACTGCTTTAGTGGCTCGGCTCCCTTGCCGTTGGCCGTGTTGGAGGGCTTTGAGAAAAAGTTCAATTGCTCGATTCTTGAGGGCTATGGTCTCTCCGAGAGCAGCGCGTCACTCACCGGCCACCGGGTTGGTATGGTACGTAAACCTGGCTCAGTTGGCCAGCCAATCGAGGATGTAGAAGTACTGATCGTCGATGACAACGACCAACCGTTGCCAATGGGCGAGGTGGGCGAATTGATTGCGCGTGGTCCCAATATCATGCGTGAGTACTATCAGATGCCAGAGGAGACGCAGAGCGTGCTACGCAATGGCTGGCTGCACACCGGCGATATTGGATATATTGATGAAGATGGGTATGTGTATATTGTCGGGCGTAAGAAAGATCTGATTATTCGCGGCGGCTTTAACATTTATCCTCACGATGTCGAAGAGGTGCTCGACCGGCATCCAGCCGTGATAGAATCGGCTGTGATTGGGATTCCCTCCGAACGTATGGGCGAAGAGGTCAAAGCCTTTGTGGTTATACGTGAAGAGATCGAGATTGAAACGCTGAAAGCGTACTGTCGTGAAGCGCTGGCAAACTATAAAACGCCGAGCGAAATCGAATGTATCTCCGTGCTACCGCGCAACTCGGTCGGCAAGATCGACAAAAAAGAGTTGAGGAAACTGCACAAAAATACCTATTCTGCTTGAGCAAACAACGATCCCTCCTTTCTGATCGAGCGCCGAAACAACGATCAAGTTGTTTGCTCAATCAGAAAGGAGGCCATTGATCTCCCGTTGTCCGAAACTTGGACTTTCATGGGCAAGCCATATTTGCTCGACGTTACAAAGGGTTCTGTCAGACGCGCACTGCTTATTGCACGGTCAGCCCACCATCGAGGACCAACACAGCGCCTGTGGTAAACGAGGACTCATCGCTGGCGAGATAAAGCGCAGCGTTTGCAATCTCCTCTGCGGTGCCCAGCCGTCCAAGTGGAATGAGGTTGCCCAGTGTTTGCCGTGCACGTTCTGGATCGCGATGAGTCGAGAGCATCGCATCCACCATAGGCGTTGCGGTAAAAGCTGGTGCAATCGCATTCACTCTGATATGAGAACGGGCCAGTTCGAGAGCAGCGGTCCTGGTCAGGTGGATGCACGCGGCTTTTGAGGTCGAGTAGGCCACAGATCCGGGATTCCCGACAATTCCTGCAACGCTCGCTGTATTAATAATCGATCCGCCCTGACCAGTCTTGAGCATGGCAGCCGCGCCATATTTGATCCCAAGAAAAACTCCCTTCGCGTTGGTTGCAAAAACCCGCTCCCATTCGCTCTCATCCAGGTCAAGAATGAATGTGCGTTTCTCGCCTATGCCGGCATTATTACACAAAATATGCAGCGCACCAAAACGCTCAAGCGTCGCCTGCACTGCCGCTGCTACTTCCTGAGCAACCGTGACATTCAGTGATACTGCAAAGGCTGTTCCGCCTTGCTCTTCGATCTTACGAACAGTTTCTGCATTGCTCTGGGCGTTGAGGTCGCCTGCAACGATTCGCGCACCTTCGCGTGCGAAGAGCATTGCCATTGCACGCCCAATACCACTCCCTGCACCGGTAATCAGGGCTACCTTGCCTTTCAGTCTCTCTACCATTATGTGCCACCTTTCTTCATCGTTGGTTGTTGCGCTTGGTTCAACTTCTTTACATACTCTTGCTCGAATAGACTGGATGTGTTCCCTTCGCCAGCATTTCTATCTTCCCTCTTTCTCATGTTTCAGGATGCAGCGATTGCCTCGGCAGTGCGACGAGCCAGCGCCATAATGCTAATCATCGGATTGGTACCCGGAGCAGTGGGAAAAGCACTGCCATCGCCGATCCAGACGCCTGGGGTGTCGTGCAGTTCACCCCAGGGGTTAGCGACACTCGTGGTGCGATCTTTGCCCATCCGGCACGATCCCATCTGGTGAGCGCTGTAGATGGCCTGGCCCCCAGCACCAAGCGGGAACACCTGGGCGGCCTGGATAAAGGTTTCCAGATTCTCCCCACGCTTCCAGAAGAACCCCTCGCGCACCGCGCAGTGGATCTCCTGGGCTCCGGCGGCCTCGTGAATGCGTATAATTTCTGCCAGGCCTTGCCGGAGGTTGTGCTGATCCAGTTCGTCACTAATAGGGTACGTGTGTACAGAGGTGCCACTTTCGTCGATGGTAACGCGCCCATGCCCACGATCACGGGTGACAGCGATGAGCGTACTGGCATTGCGTAGCCTAGTCATCATCTCCTTATGTTGACGCCCGGATTGCCAGGGGGTTCCCGAAGCAAGCAGTCCTGATCCATATTGAACGCCCTCGATGATAAAACCATAGCCCTCTCCGGTATCAGCAAATTGGTCGCAGAGTCCTGTTTGAGGTGCGCCCCACCATGCTTGCTGGTCAGTGGCATAGAACCCGGTGGCAAGCGAAACAGGGTGCAGGCGCAGGTACTGTCCGACAGCTTGCCCACCAAGACCAGAACGCAGAAGAAGTGCTGGCGATTCGAGCGCCCCACAGGCGACAACAACCCTGGGTGCCCGCACTATTACGCTGATCTGTTTACCTGACGCATCGGTATACGTAGCTTCCACCCCAACGGCTCGTCCGTGTTCCACCAGAATACGGTTGGCTTTGCAGCGAACAACCAACTGGGCACCTTGTTGGTAGGCATGGAGCAGGTATGTTTTGGCGGTACTCTGTTTGCTCCCTGTTTGATCGCCAAAGCCCAGATAGCCTGCGGAGGCTGGATCGTAGCGTGTCGGATCAGCGTTGCGCACGATGCGCTTGAAGGAATAACCCAACTTTTCGCTGCCCTCCTTGAGGCGCAGGTGGGGTCCGTTGAAATCGCTGCATTGGTCATTGGCAGAGATGCGAGCGAGGATAGCATCGAAATAGTGGTCGTATTCTGGCGAATCCAGTCCCTCAAGGCCGAACTCCTGGGCCCACTCCGCGCGGACCCCCGGCCTAGTGCGCAGACAGTTCATCCAGTTGACCGTGGTTCCGCCCCCCAGGGTAGCTCCAGCAACCAGGGCCACGTTGCCATCGGCGCTGGGGAAGTAGCCCCCCCGATAGTAAAGATGCTGATAGGCCCAGAGTTCAAGTTGATTAAAATCGGACTCGTTGTAATAGTCTCCAGCTTCCAGCACCACAACCTGCTGACCCTTTTCGGCCAGCGTTCCCGCAATAACTCCGCCACCAGCGCCAGATCCTATAATGCACACATCAGCCTCCAGGGTAAACCCATCTCCAGTTGGGGCCACTGGTTGGATGGGTTTGGGTTCTGGCGGCGGCGTGCTGATTGGCCCTGGATAGCCCAGGATTGTCCAATTTGGATTGCGCCCGGTCTGGTCGGGCGCACCATAGGCCAGTAACAGGGTTAATTGTCGGAAGGCTTCGATCCCGGCGGCAGCATCAGGTGAAAGAGTAGCCACCTGTTGGAGCAGTTGCTCCCGCGTTTCCTGGGAAGCATCGACGAAGCCAAGGGGTGCCATAGCTTCAAGCAAGAAATAGAGGCCCAGACGCTGCGACTCCGGAACATTGGCAAGCAGATATGCTTCAATCATCTGATCAACCTGCAGATCTGATGCCTTGCGTTTCCAGAAACCATAGGGGTCATCAATCCCTTCAAGGGAGGGGAAAAACGTATCACAGACGGTACGGAGGACGAGACGTTGAATAGCGCTCATTTGGGTGCTCATGGGATTCTCTCCTTATTGGTTTGGGTGTTCATCTCCCCGGCTGTAGAGATGCAGAATACTTTCCATTTTTGCCAGCGATGCGTCATCTAATGAGTTGAAGAGTCCCAAGGTGATGATATCAATCAAGCCAAACATAGCAATACGTGCTGAAATACGTAAATTCCGGCGGAGGGTCGTTGGCTCGCGTGGTGTCACAACCAGTTTGATATCGGCATAGCGCGAAAGCGAGGAGTGAGGATTGCTCGTAATCACAATCGTCGTTGCACCCTGCTGATGCGCCAGACTCATAGCCTTCACGGTGGCTCTGGTTTCGCCAGCGTACGAGAAGGCCAGCGCCACATCCTGAGCGGTCAAATGCGAGGCAGATGCCAGTTGATGAGCGATATCAGGGAGCCAGCTGACGGAGAGACCCAGGGTCAGGAAGCGGTTGAAAGCATCAAGGGCAACCGACGATGAGATTCCATTGGCGTACAGGTCAATGTGCCGGGCCTGCTGGACAGCCTCGATTGTCTTTTCTATCTCACCCATCTCCAGGCTGCGCAGCGTGGTCAGGAGCGCGTCAACATTGGCACTGATCGCCTTGTTGGCAATAGTTTGTAAGGTGTCACCACGCGCAATGGTGGATTGATCTAGGTGAAACGACGTATTGACTTCCGCAGCCAGATCGAGACGAAAGGCCTTGAAACCGCTGTAGCCCAGCGCCTGGCTAAAATTCGAGAGTGTTCCCTGGCTCACGCCAATTTCTCTGGCCAATTGATCTGTTGGAAGACGGAGAACCTGGCGCGGATGCTCCAGCACATAGGCTCCAATCTGTCTTTCAGCCGGTGAGAAAGCCGAGAGGTTTTGCCGCAGGTGATGTAAGGGACTGCGAACTGGCTGCCCCGGCTCTTTACGCTCTCCAGTGGCTACCTCGACTGGCTGGTTCTGGTTTGTATCCCTTTCACGGCGATTTGTTTCCTCGGGTTGCGCCCCCTCATTCTGTCTATCCATCAGTTGCCTCGTATCCTCTTTTTTCATGGCACCCTTCTGCTTTCTGTCGTCTCTGTGATTCTAACCGATCTGTGCCGAAAAGTCAATGATAAAATATCAATTTCTCTGTCATATTATTTTTATATTGATATTTTATCAATATTCTGGTATAGTTACAATAACGTTTGGTACCTCTGTCAGATAGCGTTGAACGGCCAACGTCAGGTTGACAGAGGAAACGTGACATCTCCTTCGTTCTCTTTGCCGGCTTTTTTTAGACTCGTTTCATCGCCCTGTTGGCACGCAGAAGCGCGAACCAACAGGTATTCAGGAGGTTCTATGAGCACCTTGCAAATCGGACCCAGGCACCGTTATCTTGAGCACTATCCCAGCAATGGCCGACGCGTCTGGTATCTCGCGCTGGCCGTCATCGCCACGATCATGCTCTACTACGAGTCGTATATTCTTCCCTCGGTCTCAACCCTGATCATCACGACGTTCAAGATGACTCTCACGCAGTACGTGCTGATCCTCTTAGCCAGCAATCTTCTCGGCGCTGCTGCGACGCTTCTCGGCAGCCTCTCGGATCGCATCGGGAGAAGTAATCTGATCGTCTATGGCCTGCTGATTACCGGCATTGGCACACTGCTTGTCTCGCTGACGCAGAACTTCGGGCTTTTCTTGCTCGTGGTCTTTGCCATAGGCTTTGTCGAGGGCGTCATTCTGGTCGCCACACCCGCGTTGGTGCGCGATTTCTCCCCACGTTTTGGGCGTGCGATGGCCATGGGCTTTTGGACGGTTGGCCCGGTTGGCGGGAGTTTTCTGGCGACAACGGTCGCCAGCCAGACGTTGCCAGTCTACGGCAGCTGGGAGTCGCAATACGTCATTGGCGGCATTGTCGGCTTGGTCATTTTTGTGCTCTGCTTCCTCTTTTTACGCGAACTGTCGCCGGGGATGCGCGACCAGGTGATGAACACCGTACAAGAGAAAGACGCAGTTGAGCGTCGTGCCTCCAGCATTGATGTCGAAGGTGCTCTGCAGCATCCCTGGCGCCAGATGCTCACGCCGCGCCTGCTCATCAGCTCGTTCGGGATCAGTGTCTTTCTGCTCATGTACTTCGCCGCCGTGGGCTACTTCCCACTCTACCTGAACGTCATCTTTAAATTTTCGCTGGCCGAGGCCAATGGGCTGGTCAGCATTTACTGGGCAGTCAACGTCGTCGCAGCCGTGCTGTTTGGCTTTATCTCTGATCGCCTGCACACCCGTAAACTCTTCATGTTGCTGGGGAGTGTGACAACGATCATTGTGACTATCCTCTTTATCAGCCGCATTGGTGTGCCTACAAGCGGCCCTCTCATGGCTGTTTTCCTGAGCCTCTTCGGCCTCTCCCTGTCGGTGGGATATGTCACCTGGCTGGCGCTGTTCACCGAAAATCTGGAGGAGATCAATCCCGCGCTGATCGCGACAGGCCTGGCCGTCCAGGGTGCGATCCTACGTGTGGTGGTCGTGCTCTCCATCGCGGGATTTGTGGTCGTTGTGGTTAACCCGTTCAATGGGGCACAATGGGGTACATGGTGGTGGGTCTGCGCCGTGGGCGCGGCTGTTTTCCTGCCAACCATCTTTGCCCTCTCTGGCTCCTGGCGTCCGATGAGCGCCTCTGCCGCAGCGCAAGAGCGCCGCCCGAATCTCGAAGCTGAACCAATAGTGCATCAAGGATGATTCTACGAGTGGGGCACGTGCCAACTTCATTGACATTCACCAGCGTTGGCACGTGCCCCACTCATAACCAGCCTCGTTTGACTTTGAACAAATGGACGCCTGATGGCTTCTCAACTTTGTCAAAAACAACCAGGGCTGACCACTCGATATGAGAAGCGTGAGAGCTTTCCTGCCTGTCTGAATAGCAATTGTAAGGAGTAAACGACGATGTCCAGCACGAACAACCGCACTCTCGGCACGACTAGTGTACGAGGACTACGCCACGACCTGCCGCCGATGCGCCTCTGGCAGAAGGCCAAAAAGCTGGGGATTTGGAACCCGAGCGACATTGACTTTACCCAAGACAAATTGGATTGGCAGGGCTTGCAAGCGAACGAGCAGGAATACCTAGTACGTCTCTGTTCCCAATTTCTGGCGGGGGAAGAGTCTGTGACGCTCGACCTCTTGCCGTTGATCATGACCATTGCGGAAGAGGGGCGCATTGAAGAGGAGATCTATTTGACCTCCTTTCTGTGGGAAGAGGCCAAGCATGTCGAAGGCTTCCGTCGTTTCCTTGATGAGGTGGCACAGGAACACGGCGATCTGACGCGCTTCGGTAACGCGGCTTACAACAAAATCTTTTACGAAGAACTGCCTAACGCGATGAATCGTTTACGCACCGATACCTCGGTTGAGGCACAGGTCCGCGCCTCCACGACCTACAACATGATTATCGAGGGGGTGATGGCCGAAACCGGCTACTACGCTTTCTACCAAGTGTTGACGCGCAATAACCTCATGCCAGGGATGCAGCAATTCGTCGCCAATCTCAAACGCGACGAATCGCGCCACATTGCTTTCGCCATCTATTTCCTCTCACGCTTGGTCGCCGAGCACGGTGATACTGCCTGGAATGCACTGGAAGCACGCATGCACGAACTCTTGCCACTCGTGATCGAAAGCAACAATTTGGACACGCAGACCTACCTTGACACACATACAGACGGCATCCCCTTTGGCCTGGATGTTAACGAGTTCAACGAATACTCGACTAAGCAGTTCCAGAAGCGCTTCGAGCGCATCCAAAAGGCACGCAACCAGAGCCTGGAAGAGATCAATAGTATTGCGAACAGCCTTGATGAAGTGCTCGCCTAGCTTTCCAAGAGTCAGTTCCCGTCTTCTGAGGCACACAAACATGATTCATCCCGTACTTTGTGGATAAGTTAAAGAAAAAGAGCCTCTGTGGCGATACAAAGAGAAGGAAAGACATTCTCAAAGTAGAGCTACGGAGGCTTTGATGAGCATATTTTCTCTCATCTTCTCATGACACTATCAAAAGTCTAGGTCAGAAACCTCCTAAAGATCGCT
>JBDTBU010000335.1:0-8578 GCA_039923935.1 Ktedonobacteraceae bacterium
ATTGCCACGCAGGGCCGCTGTCGAGCCACCTGACGGCGCTAGACGACCCAACAAGTACTGGCGGGCACAGTATTCGGCCTGATTGAGATCGGTGATATTGAGAATAGTGTTCGGCTCCAGGATAGCCAGGGTATAGGCGTTGGCCCGGTAACGCTCCACACTGCGCCCATTGTGCGTAGTGACATTGGTGACAGGCGGCAGATGATAGACACGCAGAGTGAGCCGATACTTCTCCAGCGGCCCATCCAGCGCCCGCAAACTCTTGACCAATTCGCGGTACGGACGTGTCAGCGTAATCGAGGCATAGTGCTCGCCAGCTTTCAGCGTCACCCAGGGCACCATATCGCCATCGATGGGTGCCTCGTGGGCAGCAATCAGCAGCCCTTCCAGCCTGGGAACTGCGCAGGGCGGAGCGGTGGAATCAAGCACACACAGAAAGCACGTCTGTTGTGTATCCTGCTGCTCGACAACTGGTTCGCGGATAGCCATAGAGTGTGTACGCGTTCCTCTCGTGGATGATTTCTTTGGTCCTGCTGGCAAGTGTAGAGGATGAACGCATTTTCGTCAAGAGTAGTTCTTACTCAAAGAAACGGGAACAATACGCTTACGATGAACGTCTTAAAAGAAATACCCATGCGAATACGCAAAAAGGATAAGATTATGTATACCTCTCTTTCAAAAACACAGCAAACGGTGTTTGTACTGCTCCTCCCACTAGCTTTGCTCTTGGGAAGCTGCTCTACGAGTACGGGTACCCACACTCAGATTGATTGGGTCGATTTTATTCAGTTTCATGGAATCACCTATCTTGCTGGTATGGGGCAACAGATCGGGCGTTCCCTTGAACAACAAGACCTGGGTCCGGTCTTTGCTCAGGTACAATTCAAGCTCAATGATAATGTCACAGACCCCTCATATCACATGAAAGACGGCGATGCGGCTTTTTTGGAGGCTGGGACGAAGGTCTATACTGTCAAAGGGTATCTGCCTGCCTTCCGACTGGCGGCTTTTTCGAGTCAGGGTCTTCAGTTGTTTGAAGCTGATACAAACCCTCACGCCAGAACTGGCGCGGACCTGCTGGACCTCAAAGATAAAGTCCAATTCATCACTATCAACAGTGAAAAGGATGGCACAACCGTCCTTGCAACTGTCAAAGATGCCCAACAGGTCGAGCAACTTGTTGAGATGCTTCTCTCATCCCCAGTGAATCAGCAGCAAAATGCACAGGATGGGCTGCGCTATTTTCTCGCCTTTCACCTGATGGATCAAACAGTTGTTGTGCGGGTTTACTGGCCTCATGCGAATGAGCTAGCAAGAGGCATTCTCCCTCCACCAGCCTTTCAAGCAATCATCAAACAAGCTATGCATATCTAAAAGAGGGGATCATTGCCGTAACAGGTTTCTCTGGTGAGAAGATATAATCAAGAGAACATCCATCACAGAGAAACGAGGCATCATCTATGCAAAAACCACCAGTACGTACCATCACCTTGGGCCTGGAGGAGGCTCACCCGCTCAAGGCCGCACGCATCACACAGGCTGCGAGCACGTTACAACAGGCCCGCCAGCGTTTTAGCGACGTTGGCTATGAGGTCCAGACCATGCGTCTCTCGACGCGTCCAGTCTTTGATGATCTGGCCGATTGGTCCGCTGGTCAGATTGTGAGCTATGCGCAGCAACTTCAACACATGTTGGACGAGGTTGGGCTGAGTTACTGCTCACTTGGACCAGCCCAGGCGGCGCATCCAGATTTTCCTTTGGCACATATCGAACTGATCCCTGACGTGTTAGCTAGCACCAACGCGCTGAGCCTGACGGTGCAGTTGGCTGACTGGGAGCATGGTGTGCGTGAGGCGGCAGCGTTGCCTATTGCGCGGGTCATGAAACGTCTGGCGCACGAGACTGCGGAGGGCTTCGGCAACTTCAATTTCGCTATGCTCGCCTGCGTAGGGCCGGGCAGCCCATTTTTTCCCGCAGCCTATCATAACGGTCCAGCCAACCTCTCACTCGGCCTGCAAGGGGCTAGCATTGTGCGCGGTGTTGCTCAAGCGTGGCAGGAGACAGGTCAGACAGAGCCGCTAGCCCTGGCCCAGATCAGCGAACAAGTGAAGAACGCGTTAGAAGAGCAGGCGGGTCCAGTAGTTGAATTGGGGCGCGTCCTGGCTGGTGAATATCAGGTGCAATTCGGAGGTATCGATCTCTCGCCCGCACCCATCGGCGAGGATAGTATTGTCACAGCCATAGAGAGCTTTGGTTATGGTCTGCTTGGTGCGTCTGGAACCGTTGCGCTGGCCGCAGCCCTAACACGAGCACTGAAAAGCACCAACCTACCCACCTGTGGCTATTGTGGGCTGATGTTGCCAGTGCTAGAAGATGCGACCCTAGGCCAGCGTTGGGCTGAGGGATGTGTGAGCACGCATGAACTGCTGCTTTATTCTACGGTCTGTGGTACGGGCCTGGATACCATCCCGCTAGCAGGTGATACTAGCGAAACAGAGATCGCACATCTTTTGCTGGATGTCGCGACCCTAGCCTGGCGCTTAAACAAGCCCTTGTCGGCCCGTCTTTTTCCCGTGCCCGGCAAACGTGCAGGCGAGTCTACCAGCTTTACCTCACCCTATTTAACCAACACACTATTGAGGTAGATTCCCATCCCATCCCGTTCAGAGGCGGAGGCAAGCTCACGGCTCTGGACGGGATGGGATAGGCAGCCTCCGCCTCTCAAACTATCAGATTGATGGCTCGGCTTGAGGCAAGCTGTTGCCCCAGAGTGCGTCTATCATACCATCGTACGAGCTTTTCAGGTTGTGGTAGAGATTGGCATTCTCGATAGCCAAAGCGGCCAGACTAGCCAGCACGGAGAGAAACTGCGTATCGTCCTCGTGGAAGGTACATGACTCGGCAGTATAGACGCGCATAACGCCAATCGCCCTGCCATGCACCTCCAGCGGCACACACAAGATCGAGACAATCCCTTCGCGCTTGGCCTCCTCCTGATATTGGAAACGCTTATCTACTGCAACATTGGGGATAATTACAGTTTTTCCTTGCAGAGCTTCGCTATCGATGGGGCTATGTTCCACATCGACTGGCCCCTTGGCTAGGTAACTGCTGCTCAGACCATGAACCGCGCTCAGGCACAGATGGCCGGTACGTGGATCGAGCAGGCGCAGAACACAGGCTTTTACCTGCATCGCTTCAGTAATGCTCATCACCACACTTTGCAGGACAGCATCAAGTTCCAGGCTGGAAGAGATCGTCAACGCCGCCTGGTAGAGCGCGGTATAATAATCCCGGTGGGGGCGGGCTGATTGCTCAGTCACGTTGGTTTCGTTCGTCATGCAAACCTCCGTCCTGCGGGTACTCCTGGCTGCGAGCCACGGAGAAAAAGCAGGTGTTCCTGATTGTGGGGCAGAGGATACGCGGGTTCTCCTCGCCATCAACTTCTACAAAAGACGGTGTGTGCCCCTCTGTGGGCAACTCTACTCCTAGAATTATAGCATCTCATTTTTGGAGAATCCAAAGCCTATCACTTCACTTGACAACAGAAAATAAAATCTGGAGAGACACGAAAGCATGTCCCCAAGAGGGTTCCGCAACATTCGGGATGAAGGACAATAAGGGGTGGGTCGTACAGAATTCGAATCTGTGACCTCCACGATGTCAACGTGGCGCTCTAACCAACTGAGCTAACGACCCCTCTGACGTGGCCTATAATAGCATGTTTATGCTCGCGCTGTCAAGCCCACATATCGCCAACGAACGAACAACGCGAGTTGGATGCTATCGGCTCCATTCACAGTCAACAACGCCTTGCAATCCCAACGTGTATCCAGACACTCGCTAGTCACACGCGGCGTTGAAGACGCATCGCATGTCTAACCGAGAAAAGAGGGGCGGGCCGGACCGGTAATAGTGGTTTGAATGTGAAAAAGGTCGCCAGCCTGGGGTTGATTCTGGCGTTCCTGGGCGCTTAACGCAGTCCAGGCGGTAGTGATAAAAAGCTCATCCCTGTTTGGGCCTCCAAACGCACAACTGGTCGGATGAGAAACGGGTACACGAATCTCTCGTTCAACCTTCCCGGCAGGATCATAGCGCGTGATCTTCCAACCATTCCAGCGTGCACTCCAGAGAAAACCTTCGTCATCAATTGTCAGGCCATCGGGCACACCCAGCTCGTCGGGGGTTGCAATAAAGGGACGACGGTTGGCGATCTCGCCGCTGACAGCATCAAAATCGTACACATAAATAGTCTTCGCCAGAGAATCGGTGGCATACATCAGCGTAGTATCGGGACTCCAACCAAGGCCATTGGGCAACCAGATGCCCGTATCCATCACATGCAGGCTGCCATCGGGATCGAAGCGATACAACACACCTTCAGCACGCTCCGTCACAGTTTCGCTCATCGTGCCAGCCCAGAAACGACCTTTGCAATCCACAGCCCCATCGTTGAAGCGCTTGTGGGGCTGATCCGCCTCAGGATGGACCAGATAGGTGAACTGGCAGGTCGCAAAATCCCACGTAGCGAAACCATGCGCGGTAGCCATTATCAGCCCACCCGCAGCACGCAACGCCAGCACACCAATTGGCTCATCTACCTCAAACACTTCGCAAGCCTTATTCACTGTGTGTAGGCGCTGGAAGCTGTGTCTATGGATATCTACCCAGTACAGCGCTTGCTCTGCGGGACACCAAACAGCGCCCTCACCCAGTTTATTTTGCGCTGACAAAAAATGTTCAGCCTCTTGCATAGAAATAGCTCCTTCTCCTGTATCTTGCATCCATATATGTACACATTTTGGACTACGCACACATCTTTCTAGTAATATGCATTTGAGGTCAATGCACCTCAGTCCTTGGTCTGGGCGATTGTTTGCTGGTCAGGCTACCGCCGATAGTCTATTGTACCATTCTATTGCCCTTTTCTCCCGCTGCACTATATTGTATTATATGCATACTACATACATACTTTTATGAAAAGAGCGAGGGCGAAACATGGCAGAAACTTCTCCTGTTCAACTAACCAAAGTCCCCGGATGGCTGGTATGGCTCTGTCGCTGGATCTGGGGAAAACGCACTATACTCTTTAGCACAATTAGCAGTCTGATCGTGGCCGAGATAGGCGGACTGCTCCTAGTTGATAGCACAAGTATACATACCCTCCTTCTAGTCCAGCTTTTCACTGGCTGGAATTTCGTAATCACTTTCAGCAGTTTTGTCTTGTTAGCTCTGCTGGTGGGAGTATGCGGGCTGGTTGCGCGTCTTGATGTGCCTCTTTCAGAACGCGAACTGCGCCGTAGCTACCTAAAAGAGGTGGCGTACGATACTACACTGACGACCCTCAAGGGTGTCCCACAAGGCCCTGAGCTGATTGCTCCAAGTGTAAATCTGGCTGAGATTTTTATTGCCCCTCAATTTCGCCCCAATCGTCCGTTGGTAGATTATCCGATCTCAGAACAAGAGTTGGCGCACCTAACCGACAATAGCACTTATACGCCAGACCAAGAACGTATCCTCTACGACGCTGAAAAAAGCTGGCAGCACCAGTTGCAGATGGGCAAAAGCAAACGGGTCAGTCTCGCTGATGTGTGGCAGCGCCTACACAAGGAAGGAGCGGCGGTAATCCAGGGCTATCCAGGCATGGGCAAAAGCACACTGATGGAGCGGCTGACGCTACACTTTGCCACACGCAGCCTAGGCCAGCTCGATCCTACGATGTTAGAGCAAGACCTACTCACGCCGCCACTACTCCCCATCCTACTGCGTCTGGGCAAGTATGCCACTGCACGCACAGAGACAGCGGGACTCGCGCTCGACGCGTACCTAGCGAGTGTTCTGGAACAAAAGCACTTGGCCGGCTTAATGACCTTTATAGAACGCGCTTTACACGACGGCTCCTGCCTAGTCATGCTGGATGGACTTGATGAAGTGAGTGAGCCAAGCATGCGTGAACAGGTGCAAGAGCAAATAAAAGCGTTTATTAGCGAGTATGCATCTAATCGCTTTCTAATCACCTCACGCGTGGCTGGCTACGACCAGGCAGCTTTTCCCGCATATCCCCATTTTACCCTGGCCGAACTGGATGACAAGCAAATCAAAGCTTTTCTCCCGCGCTGGTGCCGCGCCACTATCCAACAAGATCGCGGGATCAGCGCCCAGTCAACCAAGCAGGACGCGAACATCGAACGCGATGTAGAGCAGTGTGTGAGCGATCTACAAGCCGCCTTCAATGAGAGTTCTGCCGTCCATGAATTAGCTGAAAATCCGCTGCTTCTGACTCTGATGCTGGTCATGCAGCAAAATAGTATTGCTCTACCCAGGCAGCGTATGGAACTCTACGATGTGGTCACACGCACGCTGCTGGAGCATCGCAATCGCGCTAGGCATCTCCCAATAGTGCCAGAAGCACAGGCCATCCAGCGTCTTGGCCCTCTGGCCTTCCAGATGCAAGAAGAAAATAATAGTTTTGCACGCCGACGCGAAGTTGAGAGAGTACTACTAAAGGCGATTCGCCAGGAAGGAGGCAATGCAGAGGAGGCACAGGCGGAAATGGAGCGCTTCTTGCAGCAAATCCGGGAGCGCGGTGGCCTCTTTGTCTCGCGGGTTGGCGACTATTTCGGCTTTATGCATCGCACCTTTCAAGAATATTTTGCAGCGCGTTTTATCTTGAATCAGATCAAAACCGCGCCAACAGCATGGATCGAAACATTGGTTGAACGCGCCTGTCGTCAGGACGGCCTCTGGCGCGAGCCGTTTCTGCTGGCTGTGGCTTACCAGACTGGTAGTGGGCGTGACGAGGGTATTGCCAACGAGATTATCCGTGCCTTGCTAAAACGAGCAACAGACTCTTTTGAGCAAAAACTGTATAATACGCTGTTGGCCGTCACAGCCATGCGTGAAGCTAGAGAACCAGAGATCGAGGCCAGCTTGCGCCAGCAAACGGTAGAGCGTCTCCTCGACTGCTACGAGCAAGCACAGTACACACGCAATTTTGCAGCCTGCCAGCAGATCGAACAAGCCTTGCAGAAATGGCTGCTCAGTCTGCCCAGAACGACCTATGGACGCCCACCGCTACTGATGGTGATCTCCCAGGCTATCGGTCATACACAAAATCTTGCCTACCAACGTGCTACCCTGACATTACTAGCAATGATCGCTCCGCGCCTGGAGACATGTTCAAAGGTGGTGTTCGAGACACTCATTCCACCGTTACTGGCGCTGACTGGCCTGCCTGAGGTCGGACCACATAAGCCAAACAATACTATAGCGAGCGCTACTCATTTTGACATAGCCGATTTGGCCCTCACTACCCTCTCATTCCTGGGCAAATGCGGTCCGGCTGGTCTCTACCTGCAAACAGTCAAGGACTATTTTGATACTCAACCAGAGCAACTGCGTCTCCTGGCCCGCTGCTCACTGGCATGCGGCACGCTGATTACGCCAGTTATGGTACCGTTCTCTACGGAAAACTACATCCTGTATGAGTCTGCTATTGGTGAGTGGATACACCTGCGAGATCGTTATCAGGGAAAACTCACTGAACCAAACATCGACGCTTGTCGAGATATTCACCAGCAATTGCTCGCCTGTGCCGAAGAGGTGAGTTACCCTACTTCTCTGTACCTCCTGACCATGTTGCAACGTACCTCCGAGCAGGCTGGACAAGAGTGGTCACGGGTCTGGCGAACCTATCTGCTAGAACAGCTCAACACAGGAAACTATATCAGCTATCAGGAAACGGCACTCCTCTGGAACACGCTTTTCCCTGCTCCGCAACTGCAACCCCTAACAGAGCAAATCTTACACCATTACAATGCGGTGCCCGGCATCAGACAGCAGTACTCTCAAAGAATGCTTTCTTCATTAACGAGAGATTTAGAAGATTTAATAGGCTTAAGAGATTTTGGATATTTAAGAGATTTGAGAAATTTTAGAGACTTGAGAAACCTGAGAGATTTAAGAAATTTTAGGTATTTAAGAAATTTTAGATACTTAAGAGACTTTGGAGATCTGAGAGACTTAAGAGACCTAAGAGACCTGAGAGATTTTGGAGATTTTGGAGATTCGAGAAACTTTAGAGACTTGAGAAACTTTAGATACCTAAGAGACTTAAGAGATTTGAGGTATTTAAGGTATTTTGGTGATTTAAGCAATTTAATAGATTTATTACTTAAAAAGGAGATTATAGAGAAGGCATACAAAGCATTGCCTTCCGCTGGACAAACACAAAAGATCGATTTATTAATTATTATGCAGGGGCGTATGCAGCATTTCCAAATAGAAGAGCAAAGTAGGCCAGAGGTAAAAGAGGAGACACGGCAGTTAGCTGACGCAGCGCTTCGTGAACTAGCGAGGGCAGACAATAGTGAGGAGGTACGCGAAGCAGTGCTGGATCTGCTGCGCTATCTACCCGCACGCACAACTGCCGAGATTGTTCTGATCCAGCAAATTGTACACGGGACACAGGATGAACAAGTACAGGATGCCTGTGCTGATGCATTAGAGCACGCGCAACCGCTCGACGATGCAGCGTGGAGGGCGATAGAGCAAGGGAAAGCATCGCCTGTGGCAGCCG
>JBDTBU010000336.1:0-3514 GCA_039923935.1 Ktedonobacteraceae bacterium
AACGAACACCAATTGTACCAGATTACTGCTCAGTATACTTGACATTTTTCTTGATGCGTACGACAATCAATGTCAGCACCCGCAAAATTGCCACGAAAATGTGGCGTAGTTCATTGCCCAAGCACCACTTCATAGCCCATAATTATTGTAGGGAAATGTTCCTTGGCGATGAATGACGACAAAACGGATACGTTGTGAAAGACAGAGGCGCTCTTATGCAAACGGAAACGCTGCCATCGGGTACCATCCTACACGGACGCTACCGCGTTGAACGAGCCCTGGGCAGCGGAGGCTTCGGACATGTCTACCTGTCCGTTGATCTGCAAACCAATACGCAGTACGCAATTAAAGAATATTTAGTCACCGGCACAAATGGCAAAGCCCAACTGGAGCACGAGGCTCAGGTCTTGAACCAGCTCCATCACCCCAATCTGCCGGCCTATCTGGCGGCGTTCGATGAACGCGGCCATTACTATGTGGTGCTCGGTTATATCGAAGGCAATGATCTGACCGATTATGTACGGGTTGTGCGTCAGAAAAACGAAGTGATCCCCATTGCGCGTTTGTTGGAATGGCTGATCTCGATCTGCGACGCGGTAACTTTCCTCCATAGCCAGCACCCGTCGATCATTCACCGCGACATCAAACCCGATAATATTCGCATTACGCCCAGTGGCACAGCTATACTTGTGGATCTGGGCAACGCAAAAACAGCCGCAGATGGGGCACGTACGCTGTTCTTTATTCGTCACCAGGGCACACCTGGCTATGCGCCCCTGGAACAATATCCCGGTGGCACTGGCACAGATGAACGCTCTGATATTTATGCTCTGGGAGGCACGCTCCATTTTGTCCTTACTGCCCAGGAGCCACCCAGTGTTTCAGCCCGCAACCAAGCGGCGCAACAACAACAACCGGATCTGCCCAGTCTGCAAGAACGCTTGGCACAAAATCCGCCAGACGTGCCACAGGAGCAGAAGCAGTTTCGTCTGGGCGTTTCCAAGCCTGCGAAACCTGTACCACGCCATTCCCGCCATCTCGCACAACTGAGCACGCTTCCGCCTGAGTTGTTGCAGAAGTTGGATGCAATCATTCGCCGCGCAATGGCGATGAAGCCCCAGGATCGCTACCAGACCGTGGCAGAGCTGAGCAAGGATCTGAAAATCGTCTTAAAAGCACTACCAGCCTCGACGATGCCTGTTGTTGCGCAACAACGCCCAGTTGATATTCATAGCACACAGCCAGACTTGCCAATGCTCTACGAGTCCCTGCAAACGGTTCCCGATGCGCACCAGGCTGTATCAGATCAACCGACGCTTGGACAAGCTTCACCAACACCCGCTCAGATTCCTGCCACCCCTGGCTTGCATTGTCAACGTTGTGGCGCGGTGCTGACTCGTACGGCACCCTACTGCCCATACTGCGGCAATCCTACACCTGAGCTTGGCCAGCCGAAGAACCAGCGAGGCTCAGGGTATTCTGGTCAGGGCGCACCTAAAACGCCCAGGCACCAGAATATCTCGGACCTGGAAACGCTGCTGGTTCCCCCTCAACCTGCGCCGCTCGATCCACCCAAGCAAGCACTACGCCCAATGACGCCCTCTACTCAGAACTCACCACGCCCTGCGACGAGTCCCATGCCGCCCACGCGCCAACAAACACGTCAAACGCCGTCGCAGTCAATGCCAGCCATACCGCGCCCAAATGCATCACAGACCGCACCAGCCAGAATGCCTCAAGCAGGCATACATACAAACGTGAAACCGTTTATGCCTGCTGTACCTACCCCAAATTCAGGCCAAATCCCGGTCTCGCCCAAGTTAGCTCTCCCAATGGCTCCCTCGATAGTTCCAAACAGCCGCCAGGACCGCCAGCGAAGAATGGTTATCATACTGATAATGGTGATCGTAGCCACAACTATTGTGGCTCTGCTCTTACTAGCTTTTTTCCATAACCGCCATCGTCTGGTTTTCAACACATGGACATATCACACACAGATGGCTATTCATGCACTCGCGAGAAATACCTGATGCACAATCAATTACACGCACCACGCTTACTCTTACTTGGTTATGGAAACGTTGCTCGCTCATTCCTACCTCTGTTAGCCTCGCGTCATAGCTGGTTGGAACAGGAGTTAGGCATCACTCCACTCATCAGTGGGATTGGCTCACGCCGCACTGGCTTCTTTACCCATCCTACAGGTATCTCCCCCACTGAATCTGATCTAATGCATAGTATTATGGCTATAGGAAATATCAGCGAGGATGCAGAGACATTTATCCAGGCTGGACGTGCCGCTGGCGCGAATGTACTCATCGAACTCACCACGTTAAATCCTGAAAACGGCGAACCTGCGCTCAGTTCCATTCGCCAAGCTCTAACGGCAGGAATGGACGTGATTACCGCCAACAAAGGTCCAATAGCGCACGCAGCGCACGAACTGCACACACTGGCGCATCAGCAGAACGTCTACCTCCGTTACGAGTCTACGGTTATGGATGGCCTGCCCCTGCTCAACTTGGCTCAGTTTACGCTGCCAGCCGTGGACATACGCGGCTTTAGAGGGCTGCTGAACAGCACATCCAGCATTGTTCTAAGCCAGATGGAGCAGGGTGTCTCACTGGATGACGCTATCCGCCTCGCTCAGCAAATCGGCGTGGCTGAGGCTGACCCCTGGCACGATCTGGATGGCTGGGACGCGGCCATGAAAACGACAATTCTAGCCAACGCACTACTCAACGCGCACCTAACACCCCGTATGGTACAACGCACAGGTATACGCGATCTGTCTCAAGATGAGGTGATCTCCGCTGCACAAGCTGGCACCCCCATCCGTCTAGTCAGTTCTATGCAAGTCACGAACGGCAGTATTGTAGCAACTGTGCGCCCGGAACGCTTGCAAGCTGATGACACCCTCTACTCAGGCAAAGACATTGGGATTATCTCGTTGGAAACCGAGGCGATGGGCATAATGACACTCACCGAGCACGCGACTGGCGTACTGCAAACGGCCTATGGCGTGCTGAGCGATCTGATCGTTATCCAACGTGTACGCCACAAAAACTGATCCATCAACTCTATATCACGAGCCATTTTTCCTATTTTCGATTTCTTATATAACGATTTACACTGCTTGCTTGTTGATAATACTGATATAGTTAAATGCAACCTTGTTTTATTGTATGTACAGATCAGAGGGTCGTAACTCACCCATTGCTGGATTCTTTTCTCTCGTATTTTTGCGGGCATGCATTCAACACTGAGTGTAAAAAAGCTGAATTCTAGCGATGGATGAGTTATGACCCTCTATCTTGGATGGAAACCTGCTGTCCACCCGTTTTCTGTTTGTTTAAGCCAAGTGTACCGGGAGGAGGCTGATTACACAGCGATCTTTAGGAGGTTTCTGACCTAGACTTTTGATAGTGTCATGAGAAGATGAGAGAAAATATGCTCATCAAAGCCTCCGTAGCTCTACTTTGAGAATGTCTTTCCTTCTCTTTGTATCGCCACA
>JBDTBU010000337.1:0-19392 GCA_039923935.1 Ktedonobacteraceae bacterium
GTACGCGACAAAAACGAATATATCACCAATATGGGTCGTCCGCAGATCGTGGAGATCCGCAAAAACGCTGATATCGCCGCTGCCCATGCCGCACGCGATACACAAATCAATCAGGCTAATGCTGCACGCGAGGCCGCTGTGGCCAAGTCCGCTGCCGACCAGGAGCGCGTGAAAGCCGAAACCGAGTCACTGGCCTTGCAGGCAGCTTCCCAACGTAACCTGTCCCTAAAAAAGGCAGAATTCGATGCTGAGGTCAAGAAACAGCAGGCTATCGCTGACAAAACCTACGATATCCAGGCCAATGTGACGCAGCAGCAGGTGATCGCCGAGGCTGTCAGGGTAACACAGATTGAGAAAGAGGCGCAGATCAAGGTGCAAGAGGCCGAGATCAAACGCCGCGAACTCGAACTGCAAGCCACTGTCCAGAAGGCTGCTGAAGCTGACCGCCGCCGCGTCGAAACCGTGGCCGAGGCCGAACGCCAGCGCGTGATCCTCGAAGCACAAGGTCAAGCCGACGCTGCCAGGACCAAGGGTCAGGGTGATGCAGAAGCCGCCAGGGCACGAGGTCTGGCTGAGGCTGAGGTTATCAAAGCCAAAGGTCTGGCTGAAGCTGATGTCATCCGCGCCAAAGGTGAAGCTGAAGCCGATGCTATGAAGGTCAAAGCTGCCGCCTTCCACGAGTACAACCAAGCCGCCGTACTCGATAAGCTGCTCACGGGCATGCCTGAGATCGTACGGGCCATTGCCGAGCCGCTAAGCAAAGTTGACAAGGTAACGATTGTCTCGACAGGTAGCGAAAACGGTGGCATGGGTGCCAGCCGTCTGACTGGTGATATCATGAATATGGTGGCTCAAGTGCCTGCGCTCTTCGAGCTACTCAGCGGAACCCGCCTTGGCGACCTGATAAACGGTGTCCCCCCAATGACGAACCAGAATGGCACTCAGAACGGCGCAACCCCCGTGGTCGAGTCAAAAGCAGGTGAGAAGCATGAATATGGTGATCGCGTGCTGCGAGCTGCTCAACGGCAAGACCCCACAGTGAGTGAGAAGTAAGCGTTTTACTCGCTTGTAAGGGTACGTGCTACTCATAAGTGGCACGTACCCTTACAGCCATTTAAAAATAGGGATTGTGTAGAAATTTGGGGGAATAGAACTGATGAATCTGTTAGAACGTGTTCTCACACTGTTGCGAGCCAACCTCAACACTATGGCGGAGAAATCTGAAGATCCTGAAAAGATGCTCCGTCAGCTTCAACTCGACATGCGCAACCAGTTGGTCCAGGTGAAGACGCAGGTCGCCACCATCATCGCCGAAGTCATGAAGCTTCAGAAACGCAACAAGGAGCGGCAAGTCGAGGCTAGCTCGTGGCTCAAAAAAGCCGAGCAAGCTATCCAGCAGAATAATGAGAGCGCCGCCCGCGATTTCCTGAGCCGTTACAATGACCTGAACCGCCAAGCCCAACGCTATCAGCAGCAGCAAAAAGAGCAGGAACAACTGGTCGCAACCATGCGCGGCATTCTGCGCCAGTTAGAGGCGAAGATCACTGAGGTTGATACAACGATTGAACTGCTGGCCGCACGCAAACGTACTGCGCTCCTCCAACAGCGCATCTATGATACGCTGAGCAAATCTGGCTCGCCCAAGGACAAAGAACGCGCCAGCCGCGCCCAGGACGCACTGCTTGATATCGAGGCCCGCGCCCGCGCTCTGGCAGACCTACAACAACAGGATATCGGCATGCAGCTTGAACAACTCTCCCAAGAGCAGTTGATCGATGAGCAGTTACAGCAGCTAAAAGACCAGCAACACGCCAAACCTCTCCTGCCGCCAGGAAAACCTCACACGTCAGAACTGGTCCAGCCTGTCCCCAAACAGAACGAACCCGCCAGGAAACGTCCCGCGAGCCGAGCTGCCACTGACGATCTGACTGCGATCCTATTGACCGGTGAGAACCAGGATCTTGATCTAGAGAAGCTCAAACGGTTAATGGAAAAATAGTGACAGGACTGTTAGTATGACAATAATACCCATAGCGATGAAAATGCCAACAATAAAGGAAAAACGGTGGTTTCTCTTTTCTTCTTCCGAGGTCATGATTTTTTCTTCTATCTGACTCATTGGTATACTCTTTCTGCTATTCTAGCTTATTAATGTAGCGCGGCGGCGATGGCTGCTTCAACGTTAGCCAGCGCTTCCAGACTCTCCGCAGGCTTTGTCTCACGTGTGGTGATCAAGACCTGGAAGATGTCTTGTTTATTTCCGATCAGCCGCACTACGATATGCCTGGTGCGGCTGCTCAGCACGGTATGCTCGTAGGGTTCCCAGTCCCCTTGCTGGAGCGTTTGCAAAGCTCCCTGTAAAATCTGGTTCACATGCGTACACAACGGCGAAATATCCAGATTATCTACAGTCACCTGGGCAATGGGTATACCATCGAAACTCACCACCGCAGAGGCCACAAAGCCGGGCACCGAGTAGCCGAGCGTCTGCAAAGCCGCCGCTAGGGCCGGATAATTATGGCTGACTGGCTGATCTGGTGTAATCGCTACTTTGGGTATGCTCGTCTCGCTGGCAATCTTCGCAAATGGCTGGGTCCATTCTCGTTCTGCCATGACATTGGCAACAGGCGTTTCCTCACCACTGATGCCCATTCCATGAATATCAGCAGGGACAACTGATTTTGTCTTTTTGATTGCAGTGAGACTGTGTAATGTCTCCGACTTCACAGCGCTCAGCGACCCAGAATAACCATTCTGCATAGCCGCCTGTTCGAGTTCCTGCCATTCAGCCGAGGGACGAGTAGCGTTTGTATTCGGCCTGACTGCGGGCTGACGACCAGTATAGAGGGCTTCCTCTGGCTTGATTTTCCGCAGACCCGATTCAGCTAGATTCAAGGGCATTTCAGGCCAGACAGAACCAGCAGTTTGCGGCAAGTTGGGCAATCCCTGAGCGTTCACCGGACTCACTTGATATGGCACTGGCGGCGTCTCTGGCGTAACAGGCGACCAATTTTTGGGCACGACTGGCATTTGGCCTGTCTGGCCGCGCAAGATCGGTAAATGCTGGCTCGTCGGTTGCTCGGTCAGCCAGGATGGCAAGGTGTCATTCTGGGCACCCACAGCCCTCTGGGTCAATGAAGATAACGTCGGTGCCCTTTTGGGAGCATCTGTGATTGCGTGCAGGTTCCCGGACTGCTGCATACCAGGAAACGGGTTGACTGGCTCCCACCATTCTTTGCTAGCGGAACCTGAGTCGGTATGTTGCAGTGCGCCCAACTGTTCTAACGCCGAGGAGCTATCGTATATCGCTTGTTCCAGAGTCGCGCTGGCTGGCGATCTCTCGACAAGCAGGTCTTCAGCCACAAACTGGAAAGGCCGATCATCATCATCCTCATCCAGGTCTTGTAGCGCCTCTGGGAAAACCGAGGGCGGCAAGGGCGGCAACGCCATAGAACTGGCTGGCCTGATCGCTTCTAGCTCACTGCTCGCCTGCGTTGTATCGGCATACTTCGAGCGATACTGTAGAGCCTGGAAAATCAGCCGCGAGAGTGGTTGGGTCACATTGGACGTGATTTGCTCGTTCCACAAACGTTGCGCAACCGTACCGTTTTTATGTGCTGCCAATGCATAAAACGCTTCTTCCCCACGCAATATGCCATACTCCGCCCAGATCAATTCGCCGTTCTGGAAATGCAGAATACCCTGCTCCTCCAGACCTGTATTCACCACTAGCGCGATACTTTTGCGGCTCAGCGTAATAATCTGGATCACGTCCAGCAAGTCAAAAGAATCCAGGCTAGCAGAAAAGCCCGTCGAGTGCAGCATTCGACGCAGTTCTTCTTTCAGCGCGTGCAGGTCGAGCGGCTTCTCAAGATAGCTAGCCACGCCCATCTCCAACGCCTGCGTGCGAGTCGTGGTGTTGCCCGACGTGCCCAACATCACCATACGCGCGTTGGGACAATAGTTACGCATCCACTGGAGCAAATCAAAGCCGTCTGCATCAGGCATTTGCTGATTACAGATCACGACATCGTATTCTTCACTCCACAATAAGCGGATCGCCTCGCCACCGCTTGTCACGCCACGCACAATGTAGCCGTCTTTTTGCAGCGAGTTGACCATATTCCAATTCAAATTTTCCTCGCCTTCGATCACGAGGATACGCCATTGTTCAGCCATGCTTGCCACCACCAGATGATATCTATCTATGCCGGGCACACCCTTGCCCATAAGCAACTTTTTTCGATTCAAGGCAAAGTGTATCATGGCTGACCGCCTGATGACAAGAAAATAGACTCAGGTACCATGGCTATGGAAGGGTGGTTTATGGTGTGCCTGTATAGCTGAAGCTTTCATTTTACTTGGCTAATATGTTAAGAGGAGCCGATCTGCCACAATTTCTTGTTCCATTGTTCTCCCATCCATTTGAAAGCGCTTTAACATGGATCTGCCACAATTGACAAAAGCTTCTCTTTCAAAAAGTGCTTCGGGAATCGGAATATCACAGATTAAATTTCCCGATTGTTTGGTTCCATCGATGCTTAGAGCTACGTACACGCCACGTAATTTGCATTGAGCAATCATACGAAATAGTTCTTTGAGATTAAATGATTGTGCCCCATATAAAATGTTTTGGCTATAACTATAAGGAGGATCACAGTAAATTAAATCTCCTCTTTGTGCCTTATTCATAGCTTCCCTGTAATCCATTAAAGCAAATGTAGCACCTTTTGTAAAACTTCTCCATTCATCCACTCGTTTCGCAAAATTCTCAGGTGGCATAGGTTTATGTGCACCACAGGGCGTAGACATGTAGCCATCCCTTTGACGGAAACGTACTACTCCTCCATAACATGAGCGGCAAAGAAAAAGTAAATCAGCTCCGTTTGGATGAGCGTTATAGGAAGCTTTAATTTCTTCATACTTCTCCACCTTATCTCCACTCATTATCACATCCCATCTTTGTCCATACCATTCTTTCAGGGTCTCTGGAGCCTTATGAAGAGTCTGCCATATTTCGATAAGAGGTTTGAAGCCATCAGAACCTACTGCTTGTTTTGGCTCTAAGGTTCCTAGTACTGCACCACTACCTAAAAATGGCTCATAATATGTACCGTATTCTGAGGGAAAATACGAAACAATGTGCTGTGCAAAACGTTGCTTATTACCAATCCACTTCAGCAGTTGCTTCTTGGGCTTTACTAGCGACTGCGCCTCTACATCATCGAACAAAGAAAGTTGCATAATTACCTCCTCCACTAATTTGAATGTATCTTCATAGCCAATACAACAAAGTCTGCTCTCCATTTTACACGAATAAGAAGCCCTTCGTCTTCTATTATTATCCTATTTTGGGATAATTGGAGAACTCACCTATATTTTCTTCATGAGTAAAAACATCTTTACGCCGAATCAAGAGAAATTACAAACACTACTCCGTCAAATCAGACTCGATGCAGGATTAAGCCAAGTAGAATTGGCTCAACGTTTAGATTTTCCCCAATCCTTGATTAGCAAATACGAGTCAGGGGAGCGCCGTTTAGATCTCCTAGAGATACACAAAATCTGCAAAGCGGTAGGTATATCTTTGGAAGAGTTTGTAAAAAAGCTTGAGGAACTATTAAAATGCAACCAAACGAACAATTCTTAAAGCAGCCTAAACATTTTTGGGCAAACGTCCGTACTCTCAGTCAATTACTTGGTTATACCCATCGAAATACGGGACAGGTCAAGATTCCTTCCTTGATTGAAGTCATAGATGGTTTAGAACGGGTTGGCCTTTCTTCAAAGCATATTGCATTCGAGCGAGACCAACCAACACCTTTTGGGCAAGTATTGTGTGCATACTTTACGTACCGAGCAGATGTGCTTAACAATTTTGTAGAGAAAAAACTAATGAATGTTCATCAAGCTAAACAATTGTTCACTGAGCTTCATGGGCAATTGAATCCAGGGTGTAAACTTCCTAAAAATAAGCAAAAAAACGAGAAAAAAGATTTCGCTTTCTTTACTTGTATTATTAATATGCTAATCGAGGCAAATATCGACGAATTTCCATGTAATTATGACCCTCGCGCATTAACAACTGTAACATTGGATGGTGCACCTCTCCGAACACTGGCACGACGGGTTGACGGTGCTTTTCCTACCACAATCAATCCCATAGCAATATGGGAAATTAAGGAGTATTATTACACAACCACCTTCGGTAGTCGAGTTGCAGATGGCGTTTATGAAACGTTATTAGATGGCTTAGAACTCGAAGAACTCAGAGAGCATGAGGGAATAGATGTGAAACATTATTTGATGATAGACGACTATAATACATGGTGGAACGATGGGCGCTCTTATTTATGCCGCATCATTGATATGCTTCACATGGGGTATGTCGATGAAGTTCTTTTTGGGGTGGAAGTGGTAGAAAGACTACCACTATTAGCCAAAAAGTGGGTAGAGATTGCCCACCAGAATCCAGAATTGGTAAAGCCACCACTCCAGTAAATCAATAGTTCATAGAATTTATAAGTAATCTCAAAAATGGTATGAGCATTTTCATACCTGTGCAAAGGAACAACATCTATGCCAAACGACACAGATACCTTCAAAAAAATGGTCGGGGTCGCCGCCGCCGAGTTGGTTAAGCAGGATATGGTGATCGGCCTTGGTACGGGCAGTACCGCCGCTTTCCTGGTGCGGGCACTGGCGGAACGGCTGCACAACGGCCTGACTATCAAGGGCGCGGTACCCACGTCACAAGAAACGGCGCAACTGGCTAGCAGCCTGGGCATTCCCCTGGTTTCGCTGGATACCTACCCCACGCTCGACCTAGCCATCGATGGTGCCGATGAAATCGACCCACAACTCAACCTGATCAAAGGCGGCGGCGGCGCTCTCCTACGTGAGAAAATCGTCGCGGCGTCAGCACGTCAGTTTGTGGTGATTGGCGACTCCTCCAAGCTAGTTCCACGCCTGGGCGAGCGCTTCGCGCTACCGGTTGAGGTGGTACCGTTCGCGCTCACACCCGTGCGGCGGCGTTTGGAAAGCCTGGGCGCGAAGGTAGAGCCGCGTCTGCACGCTGAGCAGCTTTTTGTGACCGACAACCAGAATGTGATCCTGGATTGCCACTTCTCTGGCGGGATCGCTGACCTTACGGGCCTACAAACACGCATTCGCGCAATCGTGGGTGTGGTCGAGCACGGCCTTTTCCTGGGCATGGCACAGCGTGCACTGATCGCTGGTCCCGCAGGCTTACGCACGCTTCCCTAAAAACTGAGCCTGAGCGCATTGCAGGCTATTAGCACCCAATGATATACTGCTAGATGTACGGAGAACTGGTCTGCACGATGCTGACAGGCCGGGTAAAGCAGGATAGAGAGGCAAGATACACAATGCACGTCATTACGACTGTTCAGGAAATGCTCGACATGTGCGCTAGCTGGACAGATGTACAGAGCGTTGGCTTGGTACCAACTATGGGGTATTTGCACAAAGGACACCTCTCGCTGGTGCAGCAGGCACGCACGGAAAACGAGATCCTGCTTGCCAGTATCTTCGTGAATCCCACACAGTTTGGGCCGCGTGAAGACCTAACGCGCTATCCTCGCGATCTCCCACACGACCTGAGTATGCTTGAGGAGTGCGGCGTCGATGCCGTGTTTGTGCCCACCGCCTCCGACATGTACCCGCCTGACTTCGCAACGTACGTCGAACCTACTGGCGTGCTAGCCACTGGGGCTGAGGGTGCTAGCCGTCCGGCACATTTTCGCGGCGTGGCAACGGTGGTACTGAAGCTTTTCCAGATTATCCAACCCCAGCACGCGTATTTTGGCCAGAAAGATGCGCAGCAAGTCGCAGTGATCACACGCATGGTCGCCGATCTCAACCTCCCGGTCACGTTGCGCATCCTTCCGACGATCCGTGAGACCGATGGGCTGGCCATGAGCAGCCGGAATGCGTATTTAGCGCCGCCTGCCCGTGCCATTGCGCCAGTACTCTATAGGGCGCTTCTGGCTGGTCAGCAAGCCTTTGGCAGAGCAAGTACTGACGGTCCCGCTGGCGTGGTCCGAGCGATGCAGAAAGTGGTGAACAATGAGCCGGAAGCTCGGCTCGATTATGCTGAGGTGCGTGATCCCTACACATTCTTGCCGCTGGAAACCCTGCAAGCTCCGGCGCTACTCATCATTGCGCTCTCGCTCGGCTCAACACGCCTGATCGATAATTTCTTGTTGCGGGTCGATGGCACATGGAGTACGGGTTGTATGCAGATATAACTAGGCAGAAGGGCAGGCTCTATTTACACCTTATTTAGTCATTACACATGTTGTAACGATAAAACGTCTTCTATTGTATGAAAGGGATTTTTTACTATGCGGGATAAAATCACTATTCACACTGTTCAGGCCCGTAAAGCTGGCCCTAAGCTCACGATGATCACTGCCTACGACACCCCCATGGCTGCGGTTTCTGACAAGGCTGGGGCAGATCTGATCCTAGTTGGTGATTCGCTAGCTGATAATATGCTCGGCTTCCCCGATACCCTTGCGGCCACGGTTGATATCATGATTCACCACGCTGCCGCTGTTATGCGTGCCCAGCCGCGTGCTCTGGTCATCGGCGATATGCCGTGGCTCAGCTATCATGTCTCCGTCGAAGATGCTGTGCGCAACGCGGGTCGCCTGATCCGCGAGGCACGCGTGGACGCCGTGAAGCTGGAGGGCGGGCGCAAACGCCTACCAGTGGTTGAGGCCATCCTGGCTGCTGAGATCCCCGTGATGGGCCACCTGGGCCTAACACCCCAATCCGTGCGTGCAATGGGTGGCTATCGCGTTCAGGGCAGGCAGGCGAACCCGGCCAAAGAACTGTTAGAAGATGCTCGCGCCCTGGCGGCGGCTGGCGTTTTCGCATTGGTACTCGAAGGCATGCCCGATGTTTTAGCCAGAGCCATTACTGAAGCGGTGCCTATCCCTACTATCGGCATTGGCGCTGGTGCGCATTGCGATGGCCAGGTGCTAGTGCTCCACGATGTGCTTGGGCTGCACCTCGACAAGCACGCAGCCAAATTTGTGCGCCAGTATGCGCATATAGCCGATAATGCAGTCGATGCACTCCAAGCCTTTTTCGCTGATATCCAGTCGGGTAGTTTCCCAGCGGACAACGAGAGCTACCACATGGACGAGGAGACTGCCCGCACATTCCAGGCTCTGCTAGAGCAAATGGAAGAGTAAACATACGGCGGAATCGTGGCTCTGTGGCTATACTAGGAGTGATAGTTTCAATTGCTTGTGTGTACGTATCAGCGGGGCGTCTGGAAAATGATGCCCGGCAGAGGAATTTGTCATGACTCCATCCGCATCCTCTGGGTCTTCGCTTACGCGCTATCGGGTTGCCGCGATCCAGTTTAACCCGCTATTGGGCCACAAAGCCCAGAATATCGAGCGCCTGCTCCAGCTAGTCGAGGAGGCCGCGAGCCAAGGTGCACGCCTGATTGTGCTGCCTGAGATGGCGACGACGGGCTACTGCTGGACCTCGCGTGAGGAGATTGCGCCTCATGTCGAAACGCTTCCTGGCCCCACAACAGAACGTTTTCAGGAGTTGGCGGCTCGCCACGATTGCTATATCGCGTTGGGTCTGCCGGAGCTTGATCCGACCAGCGGGGTCTACTACAATTCCCTGGCCTTGGTTGGTCCAACTGGGCTGATCGGCTCTTATAGAAAAATTCATTCGTATATCTCTGAACCGCGCTGGGCACGCGACGGCGACCAGGGCTTCCCTGTGTGGGAAACGCCTCTGGGACGCCTAGCAGGCGCAATTTGTATGGATGCGATGTACTTTGAATCCACACGCATTCCCGCCTTGCATGGCGCTGACGTGATCCTTTTTCCTACCAACTGGTTAGAAGAACGCTGCCCTAGCAGTTGGTGGATGGCCCGCGCACTGGAGAATGGCGTCTATCTGATCGCCGCTAACCGCAGCGATGTTGAACGCGGCGTGCAATTTAGCGGAGGCAGTTGTATCCTCGATCCAGACGGTAACATCCAGGCTTTTATCGACGTAGACGAGGGTATCATATACGGTGAAGTCGATCTCGCCCAAGCGCGTGCGAAGAACTGGGGCCAGTCCACAGTGCTCGGAGACCGTCTGGCGGATCGTCGGCCCGCGCTCTATACGTCACTGGCGCACAATACCTACCTCTGGGAACCACTGCACTATCACAGCCTGTATGAGCTGGGTGCGTTACCTCCGGGCCAACTCTCTTGCGTTGGTATTATTCAAACCGACCTGCGCTCGTTGACCGCCGAACCCGCACCAATGATGACACTGACCACACTACGCGACATGCTCGGCACACTCATACGCGACCATGAGCCGACGCGGCCCGATGTGCTGGTGCTACCCGAATTGTTGCTGCCCGGTCCTCTCGTGGAAACAACGCCTGACGCGGTGGCTCATCTGCAAGCTAACGCCATCTGCGTGCCGGGTCCAGCAACTGCGGCCCTGGTGGCCCTAGCTACAGAGTTTCAGATTACCCTGGTCCTGGGCGTGGCTGAACGTGTGGAAGAGTCTGGCAAGCCGCCGACATTTTACAATACAGTCCTGCTGATCGATCCAGAGGGAGTCTACGGCACCTACCGCAAACTGCATCTCACTCAAAGCGACAAGCTCTGGGCCAGCCCTGGCGACCGTGGCCTGCCCACTTTTGATGTACCAGCCGGGCGCATTGGCCTGGCTACTGGCTACGATGTGCTCTTTCCTGAAACACTGCGCGTTCTGGCCGGCGCGGGCGCTGATCTTGTGTGCGCTCCAACCTGCCTCGATTTTCCCACACCTGTCGGTCTACCACCTTCTAAAATCCGCTTCGCGCGGCCAGTTGCACCCGATGAATACGATCCCACGCACTCGCTCATCTGGCGTGTGCGGGCCGCCGAACACCATGTCTATCTGGCCCTGGCTAACTGGAACGGGCAAGCTGTTGATCTCAAAGCGAATGGCTATAGCGGCATCTTCTCGCCCTCAACTGGGGTCTATCCCTGGCGTGAGGTCGTAGTGGATGAAGAGGACGAACTCAGCCTAACTATGATGACTATCGATACCCGCGAACAACGCACGGGGCGTCGTTCAACTACCTACCTGAACTACGCTCCCGGTGAAGTATCCGGCTCGCTGACTGGCGAACTGGCCTATAATATTCGCGATAGCATCCCCGGCAATGTCGTGCGTAGCAAACCACTGTTGCGCAAACGCGTGCCCTTCTGGTATCTCGACCTGATCAAACCAACGTAACGTGAACCGTATATATCTCTATGAGTACTTGTGGAAGGGAAAAATGGCTGAAATGAGAAATCTTTATACATTTTTAATGCATTTTTAGTGCTTGCTTATTGACAGGTGATTATCAATGTAGTCAAATATGTACGTACAACAAGATGCTCTGGTACGAGAACAAGGAGTCACAGAATTTTTAGCATTTTTCGTATTTGTGGGAGGGGATAGGCCAGCAGCAGACCCACGCTCCTGCTGTAACTATTTTCAGGGAGAGGAATACGCGCATGTCAGCATCCCAACCAGAAACAGCCCGTGCCCTGTTCGCCAGCCATGCGAGCAACGCAACGCCATCGGCTAGGCACAGATCAACCGCATCACGTCGTTTTGTGTTCTGGCGTAGCCTAGCCTCTTCACGCCGTCTGGTACTCTGGCAGAGCGGCATACTTGCGCTTCCATTTGCCATCTTGGTAGCCTTAACGATCTATAGCCAGTTCGCGTCGAACCACACGCTCGCCCATTTTCTGGAAAGCCTCTGCACGGTGATTTTGCTGCTGTTGATTACCCACTCCATCCTGACCGCATCCGAAAATGCCCGACTCATCCACGAACAAGAACAGCAGAGTGTAAAAGCTGAACTCTTGCGCAAAGCCACAACCAGCCTCAGCAGCATGCTTGAGTTGGATCTGTTGCTCGACCATATCGTCAGCGTCAGCGCGACTGAGCTGGGCTTTGACGCTGCTGCGTTGGTATTGATCGAAGAATATGAGCGCCCGCTTGATGAACATGCCAGCCTCTTGGCCCGTGCCACACTTCCAGACGCACATCAAATAGCAACCTGGCACATCAACGGGAAAATGCTCCCCGCTTGCAGCGCGTTGTTAGGTGCAGAGCTTGAGGTCTTCTGGGCTAGTGCAGCGGCTCATCCGATCACGACTGTCCATCAATGGCATGCCGAACAGCATCTTCATACCTCGCTTTTTGTACCTCTCTCTTACCAGGGCACTATACAAGGTTGCTTGGCCTTCTCTCTGCGCGAGGAGCGACATTTTACTGAATATGAACGCTGTTTGGTCCGCGCTTTTGCCGAAGAAGCGGCCAACGCCATTGAACATGCCAATCTGTACAGGTTAGCCCACGAGAACGCGCTCTTCTCTCAGGCGATGTCGAATGTTGCGGCTCGTCTGAATTCAGTCGTGGCGAGCGGTATGGGCATGGGAAGCGAAATTCATCAGTTGATCTGCACAGAAGGGGCCAACGCTTTGAGCGCGGACCTAGCTATCCTGTACATCCACGGTCCTGCTGGCCAGTTCATCCCCCAGGCCGCCATCACCAGCTTCTCTGAAGCTCCGACATCTCTTGAGGAATGGCCAACTATCCCTCAAACGGCCTATACCTCCCTGCTCGTTGATTCACTCCAGCCCTGCCTGCTCCAGATCGATCAGTCATGGCACCTACAGCCGGGAAATGGTTGCCCTGCGACTCTCCCTCCAGCTTGGGAGCAACACACCCTGGCCGTCGCGCAGGTGCCAGCCGTGGGCAGTGTGCGCCAGTTGCCCCCAACATTGCGACCACAACGTGTCTCGCTTATTCCGTTCAAACACACCAATAGCGCACTTGCACACCCATCGCGCTCGATCACCTTGCAAAACGCCTTGCAGAGCCGTTGCGTCCATACTGCCATTCTCGCGCCACTGCTCATCCATCAGAATCCCATGGGCCTGCTCGTTCTTGCACGTTTCCACGAACCAGACGCACCGCAAAAACGCGCGTTTGCCTCTCAGGATCTCGCACACGCTCAGGACTTCGCTGGACAAGCCTCAATCGCGTTCATCAATGCCCGCCTTTACCAACAACTGAGCAACGCCCATCGCCGTATGCAAGAACTCGATCAACTCAAAGACCAGTTTATCATGACGGCCTCGCATGAGTTACGCACCCCGCTAACCGCAGTCCAGGGCTACCTCGAACTGCTGGAACACTATCAGGGTACGCTCTCACCTGACCAGTATCAAGAGTTCCTGCAAAAGGCCAATCGCGGCTGTGAAGAGCTTGTGTTGCTGCTCAACAATGTGATGGACGCCAGCCGTCTGGAAATCGAGGCTGGTATCCATCCCGCGCATTTTGAACGCATTGCGGTTCGTGAGGTGATCGAGCATGTAATTGACTTGATTGGACTCCGGGCAACACAGCAATCCCGGTGCATCCAGGTGCATATTCCCTCGCACTTGATGGTGAAAGCTGATCCGACACACTTGCGTCAGGTTCTCCTGAACCTCAGTGTCAACGCACTCAAATATTCGCCGCCCGGCACACCTTTGATCTTCTCGGCCCGTCCCCTCGTTCTGCAAGACGCTTCGGTCATTATCAGCGTAACTGACCGTGGGAAGGGCATTAAACCCCAGGATCAAGCCCGACTCTTCCAGCGTTTTATGCGGTTGGAAAGCGATATGAATAGTATGGTGCGCGGCTCCGGGCTTGGCCTGTATATCTCACGCCGCCTAGTGGAAGCGATGCAGGGCAAAATCTGGATCGAGAGCACTGGTACTCCTGGTGAGGGCACCACCTTCCATGTCCAACTCGCCCGCGCCTGAAAAAACTTTATTTGAGAGAAAATGTTGTGTGCAGTACATAAACTTTCAGCTTATGTACTGCACACAACATTTTCTCTACTTACTTATTTTTTCTCTTTGCCGCTATTGGCTGCTTCGGCTACCTCAGCCTGTTTTTTGATCAATAGTGGCACATGCTGCTCGCAAAAGCGGAACGTGCGCCCACCTGGTAACAATTGGGCGTATGCCGCTGGCTCGCTACAGGTGTCGCAACGCCCAACATGGGTCTTCACGGCCTTCATGGGAAAACCTCCTCGATATCGATTCTTCGTAATCATATCACAAATGTTCGTGGCCCGAATAGCAAAGTGTCTTATGTAAGATTTACGCATATCCTAGAGAAGACCAACCTACACACACAAAATTTCTTAGCCAAAAGTCCTATCATCATCGCTTTGCTTATATGCATGGTTGGTAGGTAAACGCAACTGCAAAGCCATTGTACAGCACAAGTCATCCTAAATAACGTGTTTTTTTTGGTGAGTTACTGACAATGAATCAAAAAGAAGCCAGACATAAGGCTGAATAAAGTGAGGGAGTGTATAGTATAGCTAGTAGTGAGTGGTGATCGTTGGGGTGCCAACTCGCATCTGTTGAGCGCTGCTGCGGGCCTGATGTCCGTTGCAGTCATATCGCGCGTCGATAATGACTCCGGGTCAGCTTTGCCGCAGATCTGCTCCAGATAAGCTCCGATCATCACCGCTACTGCCACGAGTCTGGTCCAACAGACCATGAGAGTGTGTAGACTTTCTCTATCATGGTCTCTGTCTTCCACGAAGCGACGGCAGTCTTTCCCTGAGACTGCCGTCGCTTTTTGTGCACACGCCACTTGATCTTCGCATGTGTGCTTGCGTGATGTGCTATGAGAGGTCACACGGGGACTAGAACGCGTCGATCTCGGCCCGCTCCTGCTCTCCCTCTTCCCTGGTTGGGGTTCTGGGAATAACGATGTCCATGTCCAGATCGCGAATATCAATCGCCAGCTTCCCCTCAACCGCGCTGACATGCACCTCGCCACGTTCGGGAATATTGGCCAGCAGGATGCGCAGGCTGAGCGGCACAGTCAGTAATTTCTCGATCACGCGACGCAAGGGACGCGCCCCCTGTGTTGGGCTAAAGCCTTCGGTACACAGCAGGTCAATTGCGCTCTCGTCAGCCTGCAAGATCAACCCCTGCTCCAACAAGCGTACGGCCAGTTCATTCATTTGCAAACGGGTAATTGCACGCGCCTGTTCGGACGCGAGTGGGCGGAAGATTACTACCTCATCAATGCGGTTGAGGAACTCTGGCCGGAAGGTTTCACGCAAACGTTCCAGCAAACGTTCCCGCTGCGCATCTTCAGCGGAGACTTTCGTGTTTGAACGAAAACCATGCGGCATTGAGCGACCCAGCATATCAGTCCCAACGTTTGAAGTCATGATCCAGATGGCGTGCTGCGCGTCCACAGTATGCCCCTGAGCATCGGTCAGGCGTCCAGCATCAAAGACCTGCAAGAAGAGATCGAAAACCTCTGGATGGGCCTTCTCAACCTCGTCTAGCAACACGACACAGTGAGGACGACGGCGTAATTTGCCAGTCAATTGACCCTCCTGGTCATGTCCAATGTACCCTGGAGGTGCCCCGATCATACGCGAGACGGCGTGCTTCTCCATATACTCCGACATATCCACGCGAATCAGGTGTTCGTCGGAACCAAAGACCTCCGCCGCCAATGCACGCGCTAATTCTGTCTTACCTACACCCGTTGGTCCCAAAAAGAGGAAGACCCCCGCTGGACGGTTGCGCGGCTTCAAACCTGCACGCGTCACCTGAATCGCCTGGGTCACGCGACCAACCGCCTCGTTCTGCCCAATCACGCGCCGTTTGAGCAGTGCCTCCAAATTGAGCAGGCGATCTCGCTCCTCACGGCCAGGTGCACGTACGGGAATACCGGTACGATGCGAGATAACATCAGCAATCAGTGAGGGCGTAATAATTGGCTCCTCTTCGATATCCAGGTCTTCATCGCCTGATTCATCTACACGCGCCTCAGCCTTGTCTTCGGCGAGAAAAACACGCGCCTGTGAACAAGCCTCGTCGAGTATCCCGCATGCTTTATCGGGCAAACGCAGATTTGGCAGATATTGCACCGAAAGTTGGACCGCAGCCTGTAAGGTTTCTTTGAGAATACTGACACGGTGATGCTGTTCGTACAGTTCGCGCATACCCGTCAAAATGGCTAGCGCCTCATCAACGGATGGCTCCTCGATCTGGATGGGCCGTAGACGACGCTCCATAGCTGCGTCTTTCTCAATGGTTCGATATTCCTGTGGTGTGGTTGCTCCGATACAGCGTAACCTACCTCCTGCAAGTGCTGGCTTGAGGATACCAGCCGCGTCGATGCTGCCATCAGCAGCCCGCCCGGTGCCGATTAAAAGGTGCATTTCATCAATAAAAAGGATAATATCTCCGCCGCCCTCAGCCTCTTCTAGCACCTTTAACAGACGTTCTTCAAACTCGCCGCGATATTTTGTGCCAGCCACCAGCGAACTAGCGGAGAGTTCAATCAGGCGTTTACCGCGCAATTCGGATGGAACTTTTCCATCGACAATGCGCTGGGCCAGTCCAGCCACAATCGTTGTCTTACCCACACCGGAATCGCCAATTAAAATCGGATTGTTGCGATCCTTGAGCATCAAGGTCTGGATCAACAAACGCATCTCTTTTTCACGCCCGATCAGCGGTGGCAACTGACGCATACTGGCCTGCCGGGTGAGGTCGCGTCCCAGGCGGTCCAGTACGGAGTTGCTGCCCTTCGCGCCCTGGCCTTGTTCGGGATTGATCCCCATGCCCACTGGCAATTCTATCTGGGCCGCAGCAGAACTCGCGCTGACCGAAGGCACCAGTTCCAGCAGGGCACGCGCATTACTGGCGAGCAACAAATCAACGAGTTGGCTGGGATTAATACCCATCTTGGTTAGCAGTTCGTACGTCACCCCGTCTCGCTCACCAAGCACCGCCTGAGCCATCGCACGCTCATCCACCACCTGCGAACCAACCTTCAGGGCGTTGCGTTCGGCAGTCAGTAAAATCTCTTTACAGCGCCGTGTGGGCAGGATCGGCGTATCGCTGTTAGCCTTGCCTGAGCCAAGCGCCAGACGAATCACGTCGCGCACCTGCTTGGCAGAAAAGTTAAGCGTGCGCAGGGCATCTTGCGTACAGCCACCATCCAGCTTGGTCAGGGCGATAAACAGATGCGGCGTGCCCAAGTAATCCTTGCGCATACGCCGCGCCTCCATCATCGCCAGACCAAGCACCTCGTGCATGAAACGTCGATCAAGCGCATTGGAACTGGAGAACATTGGTTGCATCATACGCTCGTCGTCAAACGATTCAAAGGGCAAGTCCAGCGTGCGGTCGCGTGCGCCTCCGCCTGTGGTTAGCGGCACAGTCGGATCACCATACAGCACATACGCAGCCCACGCTACATCTTCCAAACGGCGCTGGGCCATGCTCACCCGCGTCCGGCGCATCGCCTCGCCAGGGGCCACACCATCCGCGATCTCCTGATAGAACGTGATAGCAAACTCACGTGCTCGTTGGGGGTCCACTGGCCAGCGCATTGCCACCACGGCACCCGCGCCAGACGCAATCAGCGAGGCTGCTAGGTTCTCTGTCTCTTCTGGTATGAGCGTGCTCACCTGTGCGGCATTGTAATAGCTCAAAAAGACCAGTGGACGCCGAGGTAACGCCTGGAATAACTGCGAGGCCGCGCTACCATCCAGCCGCGAACTACCCGCCAGTGTCAGCATCACGCCACCCATCGAACTCACTTGCGGCAATGGCCCGGCATAGTGCACCACCTGTGGCTGCTCAGCACTCATGCGCATCCGCATCTCTAACTGGTTGGCCTGCTGGCGATAGAGAATGATGCGCGAAATCGACTCTGGCAGGGTCGTACATAATATCGCAACCTCTTCTTCTGCCGGGGGTTGCTCGCCTGTAGGATTGACCAGAAAGAGGATATTCAGCCCTTGTCCATCCCGTCTTCCCAATTTGCGCGTTTTATGGACCAGCGAGGAATCGCTTGCACGTTCATTCGTAAAGCGGTGGACTCCTCGGCCTGGTGTGGCCTGCCGCGCTAGGTTAGCATGTTGACACAGAAAACGCCCTGGCACAGCCTTGTTGTCATAGAGCAGTTCCCAGGGAACATCCGGGGTGTTCGTATGGAAAACCAGCGGCGTATCTAGTTGGCGTAACACTTCCTGCAAGGCCGGAGGAAGCAACGTCTCAAATAAATAGCGCCCCAATGCCTGGAGTGCATCGCTCGCGCTACCCCGGCGCTGTGCTCTGGGGTCTATCGCCTGCTGCATCTGTTGCGTAGTTGTATGTAGTAAACGTCGTAGTCGCTCATTTATCTCAGGCGTAACCTCGGTTGTATACTCCTGCACCGCAAGCGCCGACGCCATCTGCGCGTGCCCATCATCGGGAAGGTCTAGACGAAAACGATACACTGTATCAGTGTGTATGATACTCAATAGAGCGAGTTGTTCCATAGGACTTTCACTTCCCCAATTCTTCTCTTTTACTACCGTCTACCTTCCCCGTTGCTCTCTCGTTTTCTACTCGTCGTGATTAGTAAAAAAGAGATTCCTGGCACATGCAGTATGCGTGTCAGAATAAGTAGGTGTCAATGGTTACGATTACCTGTATTTACTACGTCTGATTTCCTATCCAGAAGGTGCAACTATAGTACCACATCCTTGTTCACCCTACAAGACCGCGCATACCTAGTCAGGGTGTTCCAGGTGGTCTCGCTACAACTAATTATAGCTCCCGCTATGGGCCTTTTGGGAAACATACCCGACCAATATATGCGATAGAATAGGGGTATCCTGAAAAAAGAGGCGAACATAAAACCGATGAATAATACACCATCTGGCGATCCGCACCACACACTGATCTCCGCAGAGATTCCCTTGGAAAGAACATCCGCATGGGAAGCAATTATTGGCATGCTTGCTGTCGGGCTGCTATATGCTGCTCTGCCTGCACAACTGATTATTGGCCCAAGTTGGCTCCTGCTGGTCATTGAAGCAGTCCTGCTGCTACCGCTTATCATCACTATCTCAAACAGACGTGGCCTCTCGCATAAAGCGATACGCGTGCTCATTCTGATCTTGCTTGGAGTGCTGACCCTGGCATTGGCGATAGGTGTGGCACTCTTGATTATTACGTTACCAACCGATAAACATGCCACAAACTTATTGCGTTCCTCAGTTTTGCTTTGGAGTTCCAATATTCTCGTGTTTGGTCTCTGGTACTGGCAGATCGATGGTGGCGGACCAGTGAAACGCCATTTTTCGGGGCATCAGGCCGCAGATTTCATGTTTCCGCAGCAAGTCAACGGCAATACCGACGCTTGGGTGCCCCATTTTCTCGATTATCTTTTCCTGGCCTTTACCGGTGCCACTGCTCTCAGCCCGGCTGACACCTATCCGTTAACACGCGCTGGAAAATCGTTGATGATGCTCGAAGCAAT